>SVTR01000049.1 GCA_015063685.1 Oscillospiraceae bacterium
GTTCCCGAGCTGAATATGCCCCCCCGCCGCGCCATCATCGTCTGCCCCGGCGGCGGCTATCAGTTCCTCTCCGACCGCGAGGCCGAGCCTGTGGCACTTCAGTATTTCGCCGCAGGTCTGAACGTGTTCATCCTGCGCTACTCGGTGCAGGAAAAGGCACTGAACGACGCGCCGCTGATCGAGGCCGCGCTGATGGTCAAGCACATCCGCGAGCACGCCGAGATGTATCATATCGACCCTGCCTACGTGTTCATCACGGGCTTTTCGGCGGGCGGTCATTGCGCCGCCATGTGCGGCACGCTGTGGAACAATCCCATCGTCCGCGAGGCTTTGGGCATTGACCGTGGGGAGACCCCCGAGGGCATCAACCGCCCCACCGCCACGGTGCTGTGCTACCCCGTCATCACCGCCAACCCCTTTGCCCATCGCGGCTCCATAGACACCCTCTGCGGTTATCCCAGCGAGGAGACCGACGGAGCGTATCATTTCTCGGTGGAGCTTCACGTGGACAAGACCACGGCGCCCGCCTTCATCTGGCACACCTTTAACGATGGTGCCGTGCCCATCCAGAACACCCTGCTCTACGCTTCGGCCCTGGCCGATGCGGGCGTGCCCTTTGAGTATCACGTCTACCCCGACGGCGTGCATGGTCTGTCTTTAGCCAACAAGGAGACCTGGGTGGGTCTTGACACCCACTACAACCCCACCTGCGCGGGCTGGATCGAGGATGCCATTCGATACGTGAAGGAGTTTCAGGCGTAATCATTGAGATACAAAGATACAAGATACACGCCGAGCAAGCTCGGCAGATACAAGATATTCACAGCTCGGACGCTGTCATGTTTCATCTTGTATCTTGTATCTTGTATCTCGTATCTTTACCACAAACATGAATAAAGGAGAACCCACTATGAAGATCGGCGTATGTGTAGGTCCCGAAATGCTCCCCCTTTTGGAGTCCTTGGACTTTGACTATTTTGAGGCGAATTTTTCCTGGCTGGCAGGTCTCGACGATGAGGCCTTCCGCGAAAAGACCGCCCTCGTGGAGGCGTCCTCCCTCCGCGCTGAGGCCTTCAACGGCTTTTTCCCAGGTAATATCAAGCTCTACACCTCCGACGGAAATCAAGAGCCCCTGCTCCGTAACATAAAAGGCTACTGTGAAAAAGGCTTTGCACGTGCCGCCTCTTGGGGTGGTAAGGTAGCCGTCATCGGCAGTGGCTACGTCCGTGGGATCCCCGAGGGCATGACGTGGGAGGATTGTGACGTGCAGTTTGCCCGCGTGCTTTCGGTATGCGGCGAGGTGGCCGAAAAGTACGGCATGACCGTCACCGTGGAGCCTCTCTCCCGCAACGAGTGTAACTATATTCATACCTTGTCCGAGAGTGCCCGCGTAGCAACCATGGCAGATCAGCCTGCCGTTCGCATGATGGTAGACTTCTACCACTATTGGAAAAACGGAGAGGCGCTGTGTGATCTTCCGCAGTACGCCGACCGCCTGGTACACGCTCACTACGCCCGTCCCGTTGACCGAAACGCTCCCACCCCCGGGGATGAGGTGCTTTTGCAAGGGGCTCTGGATGCCCTAACGCAATGCCCCAACATTGAACGCATCAGTTTGGAGTGCGTCTACAAGCCCGATTTTACCACTGCCATCAAGGCGGCTCGTCCCCTCATGGAGGTATTCAGAAAAAGCTGATATTAAGAAAGGAGATGACACAATGGCTGTTCACGAAAACCTTCTCCACGTCACCAAATACGAAGTTCTCGGCAAGCTCCCCGACCTCTTTACCTTTGACAACGGAGATCCCGTAAAAACCCCTGAGGACTGGAACAAGCGCCGCGGCGAGATCTACAAGACCGCCGTGGAGCTGCAATACGGCATCCTGCCCCCTGCCCCTGAATTTTTGGAGGTGGAGACCCTGTATATCGGCGGCAAGGTGCGTTCCTACCGCATTCACACAGGCACGAAAGCCCGTCCCGTCAGCTTCCTCATGAAGCTCGTCCTGCCCGCGTCGGGAGACAATTTCCCCGTCATTGTGGACGGCGATATGTGCTTCCCCTACCATCTGAACCAGGAATATCTGTCCGCCGCCACCGACGAGGGGGTGGCCTGGGTGTTCTTTGACCGTACCGAGCTGGCTCACGATATCCAAGGCGAGGGCCGCCGCAAGGGTCAGCTTTACGACACCTATCCCGACTACACCTTCGGCGCTTTGGGTGCCTGGGCGTGGGGGTATTCCCGTTGTGTGGATGCCTTGGAGATCATATGCAGGGGCAAGGACAAGCCCCTTGTTGACCTCTCCCTCATCGCCTTTTCAGGTCACTCCCGCGGCGGTAAAACCGCCGCATTGGCGGGAGCTGTAGACGCCCGCGCCGCCGTGGTCAACCCCAATGAGACCTGCGCGGGGGCTTGCGGCTGTTACCGCATCCACATGGAGGGCTACTGCGACGGCATCCCTCCCTTCCGCTCCGAGACCCTCAGAGATCTTTGGAACAATTTCTCCTTCTGGATGGGTCCCGACCTTGGTGACTACGCCGACCGCGAGGCCGAGCTCCCCTTTGACGCCCATTTCTTGAAAGCTTTGGTGGCACCCCGCGTGCTGTTCGTCTCCGAGGCGGCCGGGGATATCTGGGCTAACCCCGTAGGCTCTTGGATGACCTCCGTGGCCGCAAAAAAGGCATACGATTTTCTCGGCGCCCCCGACAATCTCTACTGGTATTTCCGCGCGGGAACCCATTTCCACGACATTCAGGACGTCAAAATGCTGGTCAATATCATCAAACGACAGAGAGACCCCTCCATTCCCATGGCCGAGGGCTTTTTCCTGACGCCCTTCCCTCCTTTCGAGCCTATTTTTTAATCATTCTCGGCTCCGAGGAGTCCACGCTTCGTAGACTTCTCGGAGAAAATTTTCAAAATAGGTCAGCCGATTCGTCGGTTGACAATATCCAGGAAACATATTATCATAATCCATAGGGAACCTCAAAAACTCCCTTGGCGGAAGAGCGCGAGGAAGTTTTTCGTCTGACGATACAATTTTTTCAACGCGCAGCAGCGCTACTCGAAGAAAAGCATGCGAAATATGACGGAAAAATTACCGCGGATTCTCCACCAAGAAAATTTTCAAAGGTGACCCATAAATTCAAAAATGCTTGAAGGAGCTTCACCATGAGTCAGCCCAAGGATCATATTTACATTGCCCGCAATATCGCCCGCCTCCGTCATAAAATGGGTCTGACCCAGACCGAGCTGGCCGAGCGGCTGTACGTCAGCAACAAGACCGTCAGCAAGTGGGAGAGAGGGGCGGGCTACCCCGAGACCCCCCAGCTGGTGCGCCTGGCCGACCTTTTTGGGGTCACCTTGGACACCCTCATTCGTGGAGAGAAGAGCGGCATCGCCGTGGCGGGGAATATCCTTACCGACGAGGTCAAGATCATCGAGTCCTTTCCCGAGAAGGGTATGCTGGTGAACATCACCGCCATGTCCCGCGCCGTGGGGGGGAGCGTCCCCAATACCCTCATCAGCCTGGCCAAAATCGACCCTACCCTCCCCTTATCCGCCCTGGGTAAGCGGGGAGACGACGAGGGCGGCCGCTACGCCCAGAGCGAGCTCCAGCGGTGCGGCGTGGATACCACGGGGATCCTGGTGGATCCCGCTATCCCCACAGGCTTTTCCGACGTCATGACCCTTCGGGACACAGGTGAGCGCACCTTCTTCCACAATCGCGGGGCCAACGCGAAATTCGTCCCCGAGGATATCAAGCTCGCTACTCTCAACTGCCGTATGCTCCACGTGGCCTACATCCACCTGCTGGACGGCTTCGACGCTCACGACCCCGAGTACGGCACCACCCTCGCCCGCTTCCTCAAGGCGGTACAGGAGGAGGGAATTCTGACCTCTATCGATGTGGTCAGCAGTCTGAGCGAGCAGTTCGCGGAGCGCATCATCGCCGCCCTGCCCTATACCGACAACGCCATCATGAACGAGATTGAGGCCTGCGGCGTGACGGGGCTCCCCCCCAGAGACAACGAGGGAAAGTTACTTTTCGACAATATTCGCGCCACCATGGAGCAGCTCCTGTCCCACGGTGTGAGACAGCGCGTCATCGTCCATTGTCCCGAGGCGGGCTTCTGCCTGTCGGCGGACGGCACCTTCACCGCAGTCCCTTCCCTGAAGCTCCCTGCGGGCTACATCAAGGGCACCGTAGGCGCGGGGGACTCCTTCGCCGCCGGCTGTCTCTACGGCATCTACAACGGCTTCACCGACGCCGAGATCCTGGAATTTGCCTCGGGCGCCGCCGCCTGCAACCTATCTGCCGAGGATTCGGTCAGCGGGATGCGGGACGCGGCATATATCCGCGAGCTGATCGGGACGTATGGGAAGGGGAGCTTGTAAATTGCAGTTTATAGGGCGAAGCCCGTCACGCCCCCGAAGGGGGCATATCGATCCGTTTCGGGCAAAGCCCGAACGGAATATCGAGTGCGACGGGAACCGGCGCACATATCGAACGCCGAAAGGCGTATATCGACCAAACACTTTTTGTCGATATGCACCCGTTCGGGTGCTCGATATACCGCTAGGCCTCGGCCTTCGCGGTTCGATATGCCGCTAAGGTGGCTCGATATGCGCCCTTGAGGGCGCGAGAACTCACCGACAAACCCAAATTTGAAATATCATCATAAGGAGCAAAACCATGAAAAGATCCGAGATCGCCGAGCGCCAAAGGCTCGCCCTGGAATACTTTGAGAAAGCTCACATCACCCTCACCGAGGAGGAGAAGGCCAACATGGAGGTGGCCGACTTCGGCCTGGGCATGGTGGCCGACGTAGGTCTCCAGCTGGTGGTGTATATCAACACCGACCGTGTTTGCGCCAAGGAGATGGTGCTCCTTCCCGGTCAGTGCTGTCCCGAGCACCGCCACATTCCCACGAACGGCCAGGACGGCAAGGAGGAGACCTTCCGTTGCCGCTACGGTCGAGTCTACCTCTACACCGACGCAAACCCCGACGCCCGCGCCGAGGATATTTCGGTTCCTCTGCCCAAGACCGATGTGACGGTGTTTACCGAGACCATCCTGGAGCCCGGTCAGCAGTACACTCTCATGCCCGGCACCCTCCATTGGTTCGTGGGCGGCCCCGAGGGCGCGGTCATCTCCGAGTTCTCCACCCACAGTACCGACGAGACCGACGTGTTTACCGATCCGCGTATCGTCAGAAATCCCGAGATCGAGGATTGATCTCAAATTGGAGTTTAGCGGTGCGTTCTCCCGTTCTCGAGCGTAGCGAGATGACCTTCCCCTTTGGGGAAGGTGGCGCCCGCCTTTAGGCGGGTGACGGATGAGGTGATAACGCTGGCCCATCAAGATCTTTTAGCCCAAACATCTTACCTCATCCACCATCCTTCGGATGGTCCCCCTTCCCCAGAGGGGAAGGTAGGAGAACGAGACCAAGCTCACCGACAAACCCAAAATTCACCCATCTAAACAAAAAGGAGTCTACCATGCTCGTCAACCTTAACGCCGTCCTGTCCGACGCCCAGAAAAACCGTTACGCCGTCGGCCTTTTCAATACCACCGACACCGATATGCTGGAGGCGGTCATCGCCGCCGCCGAGGAGTGCCGCTCCCCCGTCATCATCGGAACAGCCGAGGTACTGCTCCCGAACGGTGAGCTGAAGCTCATCGCCCCCTCCATCATCGCCGCTGCCAAGCGGGCATCTGTGCCCGTGGTGGTTCATTACGATCACGGCCTCACCTTTGACCGTTGCATGGAAGCTCTCCAGCTGGGCTTTTCCAGCGTCATGTTCGACGGCTCGGCGGGAGCCTATGAGCAGAACATCGCAGACACCCGGGAGATCGTGAAGATCGCCCACGCCTTCGGGGCTACCGTGGAGGGGGAGATCGGCCATGTGGGGGAGGCCTCCGCTAACGACAACACCGCCACCGATCTCTATACCCGTGTGTATGAGGCCGAGTCCTACCTGAAGGCCACGGGGGTGGATGCCCTCGCGGTATCCATCGGTACCGCCCACGGCGCCTATAAGTCCAAGCCCAAGCTGGACTTCGACCGCCTCACCGACCTTTCCGCCGCCCTTCCCGTCCCCCTGGTGCTTCACGGCGGCTCGGGGCTGTCCGACGACGACTTCCGCCGCTCCATCGCCTGCGGCATCGCCAAGGTCAACATTTTCACCGATCTCTGTCTCGCGGGCAACGCCGCCATGACCGACGGCCTGGCCAATGGGGAGGCATACCTCACCATCCGCAACCGCAAGGTAGAGTACATCAAGCGTGCGGTCATGGAGAAGATGAGGCTGTTCGGGTCTGTGGGGAAGGCATAATCCACAACTGAGCGAAAGGAACTCTTATGAAGCTATACATCGTTCGCCACGGGCAATCCGAATGGAACGCCAAGCACCTGGTCTGCGGCTCTACCGACGCGCCCCTTACCGAATTGGGACGGGCTCAAGCAGCCGAGACCGCCCAAAAAATCGCCGCGCTCCACAAGGAGCACCCCATAGATCTCATCATCGCATCCCCCCTGCGGCGTGCCTTGGACACGGGACGTACCATTCAGGCCGCCTGTGGGGACGTGCCCCTCATCATTGACGAGCGCATCAAGGAAATTGATTTTGGAGAGAGCGAGGGGCTTCCTGTCAAGGATCAGGATTTCCAGGACAGAAAAGCCCAATTCCCCTACGTTCACGGGGAGGGGGAATCCATGCTCCGCTTCGTCCATCGCGTCTATAGCTTTTTTGACGAAATCCGTGTCAAATACGCCGATAAGACGGTGCTTCTTGCCTGTCACAACGGCATCATCCGCGTGGCATATTCCTACTTTCACAGCATGACGAACCGGGAATTTATGACCTATGTGGTAAAAAACGCATCCATTACCGAATACGATCTGTGAATGCAAAGGAGAATCTGCCATGAACAGAAAACTACTTGGCCTGCTCTCGGGCCTTGCTTGCCTCGCCGTAGCCGCTACCGCCTGCGCGCAAAATGAAGCCCCTGAGGAAACCGCCGCACAGGAGACCACAACCGTTGCTATTACGGAAAGTACCGATAGCAAGGTCAAAACAGAGGTGATCCCCGAAATGACCGAAGTGCCTACCGAAACTGCTACCGAAGCTCAAACTCAAGCGATAACCACAGAGTCTTCCGAGTCACTTGCAGAAACGCCTGCCGAAACCTCGCCTGAGACCGCTACCGAAGCACTCACCGATTCCGTCACCGAAGCCGCCTCAGAAGCCGTCACGGACATCCCCGTTGAAACTGAAACCGAAGCCATCACCGAGGAGGATACTGCCGTGCAAGTCAATTACGAAAAAATACAGAACCCCATTGAGAACACCGGTTCCGACCCCTGGGTCGTTGAGCACGAGGGAAGCTACTACTATTGCTTTGCTCGTGGAAACGGTGTCGCGGTATCCGAGGCTTCCTCCATTCATGAGATCAGCCAGCGCAGAGGGGCCATGGTTTACACCGCTCCCGAGGGCACAGCCTATTCCTATAATTACTGGGCTCCCGAGCTTCATTACATCGACGGCGAGTGGTATATCTACGTGGCCGCTGACAACGGCAATAATGAAAACCACCGCATGTACGTCCTCAAGGGAACCTCTCAAAGTCCGCTGGATCCCTTTGAGATGGTGGGACAGATCACCGATCCCTCCAACAAATGGGCCATCGACGGCTCGATTCTCCGACTCAACGGCGAGCTGTATTTCATCTGGTCAGGTTGGGAAGGTGACGAGAACGGTATGCAGAACATTTATATCGCCCATATGAGCGATCCCTGCACCATTGACAGCGAGCGCGTACTGCTCTCCTCCCCCACCTACGATTGGGAAACCGTGGAATGGCCCGACGTCAACGAAGGCCCCACCGCACTCCAACACGGTGATGACACCTTTATCGTCTATTCTGCCAGCGGTAGCTGGAATGATTACTACTGTCTCGGTATGCTGACCCTGACGGGGGATGACCCCATGAATCCCGACCATTGGGAGAAGGAACGCAAGCCCGTATTTTCCCGAAGAGCAAACGTCGCCTACGGCCCCGGGCACTCCTCCTTTGCCACCGCTCACGACGGCAGCGTGTGGATGATCTATCACGCCAACCTGGAATCCGGCACCGGCTGGTACGGGCGCTCTCTCTGGATCGCCCCCATCACCTTTGACGAGGACGGCGAGCCCGATTTCGGCCGCCCAAAGTTGGAGGTGAAATTCCCCGTCCCCGTCAAATCAGAGCCCTGAGATGCTTTAGGACCTTTCTACAGGGCATCTCTAAATACTCAGCGTGCGATGAGTTTTTAGAGATGCCCTACAATCAAGCATAGAGAAAGAGAGAACACGCTATGAATAAATTTCATCTGATATCCAATGCCCATCTGGATCCCGTTTGGCAATGGGAATGGGAGGAGGGTGCGGCCGCCGCCGTGTCCACCTTCCGTTGCGCCGCCTCCTTCTGCCGTCAGTTTGACGGTTACGTCTTCTGCCATAACGAGTCCCTCATATACCGTTGGATCGAAGAATACGAGCCCTCCCTGTTCGTTGAGATCCAAGAGCTGGTGAAGCTGGGCAAGTGGCACATCATGGGCGGCTGGCACGTTCAGCCCGACTGTAACCTCCCCTCAGGCGAGGCCTTTGCCCGTCAGATCGCGGAAGGGCGCAGATATTTCAAGGAAAAATTCGGCAAAATCCCCACCACAGCCATTAACTTTGACCCCTTCGGTCACACCCGCGGTCTGGTGCAGATCATGGCCAAATCCGGCTATGACAGCTACCTGTTCTGCCGTCCCGGCGCTGATCAGTGTTCCCTGCCCGACGAGACCTTCACCTGGGTCGGCTACGACGGCTCTACGGTCGTAGGTCAACGTGCAGCAGAGGGCTACGGCTCGGGTCTCGGACACGCCATGGACGCCATCCGAAGCGTGGAAGGACGGGACACCAAGGGTCGTCCCAACTTCCGTCTCTGGGGTGTGGGCGATCACGGCGGCGGCCCTTCCCGTCAGGACATCTCTGCCATCAACGATTATATAGCCGAATGTCAGGAAAAGGGTGTTGAGGTGCTCCATTCCACCCCTGAGGACTATTTTGCCGACGTCAGATCCTATCTCGCGGAGCAGGGTGAGTCCCTCCCCGAGCACAAGGGAGATCTCAACCTGTGGGCACCCGGTTGCTACACCAGCCAGGTACTCATCAAGCAGAAATACCGCCAGACCGAGAATATGCTGTTCTCCACCGAGAAGATGTATACCCAGCTTGTGGCTCTCGGACGGGCAACTTATCCCGAAAAGGAGTTTGGCGAGGTGCTCTACGATCTTCTGACCGTCCAGTTCCACGACATCCTTCCCGGCTCGTCAGTACGCCCCGCCGAGGAAATGGCGGTGCGGATGCTGGATCACGCCCTGGAAATTTTGTCCCGCCTCCGCGCCCGCGGCTTCTTCGCCCTCTCGGAGAATCAGCCCGAGGCCGCCGAAGGAGAGATTCCCGTGCTGGTCTACAATCCCCACCCTTACGAGGTGACGGGAGACTTCGAATGCGAATTCATGTTAGCCGACCAAAACTGGAGCGCAGGCTTTACCATGCCCGCAGTCTACCAGAACGGCGTATACCTCCCTTCCCAATGCGAAAAAGAAAACTCCAATATTCCTCTTGACTGGCGCAAGCGTGTGACCTTCCGCGCCACCCTTGCCCCCATGGCCATGAACCGCTATGACGTAAAGCTAACGCTGATTGACAAAAAGCCTGTTCCCGACGAAACCGCTTTGGGCGGTAACGATCCCGAATTTTTCCTATACGAGACCCCCTACATGGCGGTTGAGCTTGATCGAAAGAGCGGTCTTCTCCACCGCTGGGTGGTTGACGGCGTTGACTACCTTGGTGCAGGCGCTTGCGGCATTGATGTGCTGCGGGATCTTGAGGATGCCTGGGGCATGACCAAGGTCTCCTGGAAGGAAAGGATGGGACAATTCACCCTTCTGTCCACCGAGGAATCCACCCGCTTCTCCTCACAGGACGATCCTCTGTCACCCATCCGCATCATTGAGGACGGAGACGTGCGCACGGTCATCGAGGTGGTATTGGGTTACGACAGCTCCCGCGCCGTTCTGCGATACAAGCTCTCTAAGCACGCCCCCACCATGGATATTGATCTGATCGTCCACAACTGCGAGACGAGAAAAATGTTCAAGCTGGCTCTGCCCGTCGCCCTTCATGATCCCAAGCCTGCTTTTGAGGTAGCCTTCGGCGAGGAGCCTCTGCGCACCGACGGCACCGAGTGCGTGGGACACAAGTACATCACCGTCACCTCCTCCGAGGGCAAACGGTTGAATATCTATAATCGAGGCACCTACGGGGCATCCTATGAAAACGGGCTCTTGTATCTGACCCTTCTCCACAGTCCCGGCTACACCACCCACCCTCTGGGTGACAGACGAGTATTGCCCACCGACCGCTACACCGATCATATGGAGCAGGGCGAGCGCCGCTTCTCCTTCCGCCTGACGGCTACAAACGTATCCGATACCGCCATGGCCCGTGAGGCCCTGTCCTTCAACGAGGAGCCCATGGTGCTGTCCTTCTTCCCCAAGGGCGGGGATACCACCGATGCCGTCAATGGTGACGTCTCCTTCTGCACCCTGACGGGTAACACCGTTGTCATGACCGCGCTGAAGCCCGCAAATGAAGGCTTGTACGCCCGTCTCTTCAATCCCCTGAACGAGAGCACCGCCTGTACCCTCTCCTGCCCCGCGTTGGGTCTGTCCGCCGATCTCAGCTTTACTCCCTACGAAGCCAAAACCTTAAAGCTCACCCCCGACACTTGTATAACCTGTCCCATGGATGAATTGCAATAAGGAAAGGATCACATTTTATGAAGATCAAGACCAAAGCGCTGACCTTTGAAGAGGTCATGGCACTCCCCAAGCCCGAGCACAAAAAGCCCAAGCGTCCCAATTGGCTGTTCCGCACCCTGGTACGCGCTTTGGCGGAGGGTGATCTTTTGGCCACCCATTTCAAGCAGACCAAGGATCTTTCCAACGACGAGGATGGCGGCCCCTACCTCATTCTCATGAATCATTCCAGCTTCATTGACCTGAAGATTGCCTCAGCCATGCTGTACCCCAAGCCCTACTGCATCGTCTCCACCACCGATGCTATGGTAGGTAAGTCTTGGCTCATGCGACAGATCGGTTGTATTCCTACCCAGAAGTTTGTCAGCGACCTGTCCCTCATCCGTGACATCAAATACGCCTTAAAGGACAAAAAAACCTCGGTGCTCATGTTCCCCGAGGCGGGCTATACCTTTGACGGACGCACCACCACCCTGCCCTCGAATCTGGGCGGACTTTTGAAAATCCTGGACGTTCCCGTGCTGTTCATCGACACCAAGGGTGCCTTTGCCCGCGATCCGCTATACAATATGCTCCAGCTCCGCAAGGTGCGGGTATCCGCCCATATGTCCTGCATCCTCAATCGTCGTCAGATCAATGAAATGACGGTGGAGGAGCTGAACGCCGCCATTGAAAAGGCCTTCTCCTTCGACCAGTTTGCGTGGCAATATGAAAACAAGGTGGAGATCAAGGAATCCTTCCGAGCCGATGGCCTGGAGCGTGTGCTCTACAAATGCGCCGCCTGCGGTGCCGAGGGTCACATGAAGGGCAAGGGCATTCACATCCAATGCTCGGCCTGCGGCAAATCCTACGAGCTGACCCCCTTCGGCAAGCTGAAGGCCACCGAGGGCGTGACAGAATTTGACCACATCCCCGATTGGTACGCCTGGCAACGAAAGTGTGTCCGAAAGGAACTGGAGGCGGGTACCTACCGCATGGAATTTGACGTGCGCATCGGTTGTATGGTCAATGAAAAGGCGCTTTACATGGTGGGCGACGGACATCTCGTGCACGACGAGGACGGCTTCCATTTGACGGGGTGCGACGATGCCTTGAGCTACGACCAATCCCCCATCGCCTCCCACAGTCTCAACTCAGATTATTTTTGGTATGAGATCGGAGACGTCATTGGTATCGGCTCCAAAAGCTGTCTCTACTACTGCTTCCCCACCACCGAGGGATCTGTCACCAAAACACGCCTGGCAACCGAAGAGCTCTTCAAGATCAAAATGACGGAAAAGCGAAGGATGTCCAACAAAAAAACTTCCGCGGAAGCTTAAAAGCATCACTGAATCATCGACATAATTCAAGGGTCGGCTATAAAGCCGGCTCTTGTTTTTTGAAATATTGATCTTGGAAAATTGCAAATTATTCACCCACTCCCCTTGACGAGTCGCTGAAAAAATGGTATAATGAACTATCTGTTTTTTCAAGGGTCGTTCCGGCAGTTTTGCCATAGGGCATCTCTAAATACTCAGAGTGCGGCGAGATGCGAGGGATTTTTTCGTCAGACTAAGCAAAAATCTGCACGCATAGTTGTCCCTATGCGAAAGAATTTTGTGACGTATCACGGAAAAAGCACCGTCATATCGTCGTGCGATGAGTTTTTAGAGATCTCCTATAGAAAAAGCTCGTCTGTGTCGGCCTTTTCATCGGAGGTATTGATATGAAAGCAGTAACGCTTATGAGCAAGGGGATGTATCTCGTCAACGGAATCCCCGCTGAGACCGCGTCCGTCTCCCCCGAGGAGGCCCGCCGCGGCACCATCGCTTATTCCATCCTGGAGGCCCACAACGTATCGGGCAACATGGATAAGCTCCAAATCAAATTCGACGCTCTTGTGAGCCACGATATTACCTACGTGGGCATCATCCAGACCGCCCGCGCCAGCGGCCTGAAGGAATTCCCCATTCCCTACGCCATGACCAACTGCCACAACAGCCTCTGCGCCGTGGGCGGTACCATCAACGAGGACGATCACGTCTTCGGTCTCTCCGCCGCCAAGAAGTACGGCGGTATCTACGTCCCTGCCAACCAGTCGGTGATCCACTCCTACGCCCGCGAGGAGCTGGCAGGGTGCGGTAAGATGATCCTGGGCTCCGATTCCCATACCCGCTACGGCGCCCTTGGCACCATGGGCGTGGGCGAGGGCGGCCCCGAGCTGGTCAAGCAGCTCCTCAAGAACACCTACGACGTCAACCGCCCCGAGGTGGTCATGGTCTACCTCCACGGTACCCCCAAGAAGGGCATTGGCCCCCACGACGTGGCTCTAGCTCTGGTGGGCGCCACCTTCGGTGACGGCTTCGTCAAGAACAAGGTGCTGGAGTTCGTGGGCCCCGGTGTCAAGGGCCTGTCCATCGACTTCCGCAACGGCATCGACGTCATGACCACCGAGACCACCTGCCTGTCCTCCATCTGGGTCACCGACGAGATCACCAAGAAGCACTTCGAGACCCACGGCCGTCCCGCCGACTACCGCGAGCTGAAGCCCGCCGAGGTGGCCTACTACGACGCCATGATCGACATTGACCTCGGTGAGATGGAGTCCATGATCGCCCTGCCCTTCCATCCCTCCAACGTCTACACCATCCACGATTTCGTGGCCAACGCCAAGGAGATCCTTGCTTCCGTCGAGGCCGAGGCCGCCGCCAAGTTCAAGAAGGCCAAGCTGGATCTGGTCAGCAAGGTGCAGCCCGACGGCACCGTTCTTGCGGATCAGGGCATCATCGCGGGCTGCGCGGGCGGTATGTTCGACTCCATCGACGAGGCCGCCGCCATCCTCCGCGACCACGATACGGGCAACGGCTACTTCTCCCTGTCGGTCTACCCCACCTCGGTGCCCGTCTCTCTGGAGCTGACCAAGATCGGTGTCACCGCCGACCTGCTCTCGGCGGGCGCGGTTATCAAGCCCTCCTTCTGCGGCCCCTGCTTCGGTGCCGGTGACGTTCCCGCTAATAACGGCCTGTCTCTGCGCCACACCACCCGCAACTTCCCCAACCGCGAGGGCTCCAAGCCCGGTGAGGGTCAGCTGTCGGGCGTGGCTCTCATGGACGCCCGCTCCATCGCCGCCACCGCGCGAAACGGCGGTATCATCACCGCCGCCACCGACGTGGACTACGACTACACGCCCCACGAGTACCACTTCGACAAGAAGGTCTACGAGAAGCGTCTCTACTACGGCTTTGGGAAGGCCGATCCCTCGGTTGACCTGATCCTCGGCCCCAACATCACCGACTGGCCCAAGCAGTACGCCCTCACCGAGAACATCCTTTTGGAGCTGGCCGCCGTCATCCACGATCCCGTCACCACCACCGACGAGCTGATCCCCTCGGGTGAGACCTCCTCCTACCGTTCCAACCCCCTGCGCCTGTCCGAGTTCGCCCTGTCCCGCCGTTGCCCCGATTACGTGGGTAACTCCAAGGCCGTGGCCAAACAGGAGGCCGACCGCCGCGAGGGTGTGGTGTCGGACAAGCTCCGCGCCGTGCTGAACGCCGTGGGTGACGCCGAGGAGCTGGTGAACACCACCCAGTTCGGCTCCTGCGTGTTTGCCAATAAGCCCGGTGACGGCTCCGCCCGCGAGCAGGCCGCCTCCTGCCAGAAGGTGCTGGGCGGATTTGGCAACATCTGCTACGAGTTCGCCACCAAGCGCTACCGCTCCAACTGCATCAACTGGGGCATCCTTCCCTTCACCCTGGATAAGGACACCCCCTTCGAGTACGAGGTGGGCGACTGCGTCTTCGTCCCCGGTATCCGCGCCGCCGTGGAGAACGGCACCGAGACCATCCCCGCCAAGGTGGTGCGCAAGGACGGCACCGTGGAGGAAATCACCCTGTATCTGAAGGGTCTGACCCCCGACGAGAAGGAGATCATTCTGGACGGTTGTCTCATGAATTATTACGCCAAGAGAATGAACTGAATCAAACCGATAAATTGTTGTTTGCCGGCCGTGCCGGCTGCCATTGCTCGGGGATGTTCAACCCATGCAGGCCGCATACCGCGATGAGCAGTTGGTCAGTTAAATTGTTGTTTAGCGGGCTTCTGACCAACGTGGTCGTAGGGGCGAACTGTGTTCGCCCGTAATAAAAAGTATATTGATAAGCAAAGGCTTTTGGGGAACGGCGGGCGAACGCAGTTCGCCCCTACGGGTTT
>SVTR01000050.1 GCA_015063685.1 Oscillospiraceae bacterium
TTTTGCTTCCTGTGGGATCCTTCGACTCGGGCATCGCCCTCGCTCAGGATGACTGTTTCAAGGCGGGGCACAACAACGCTAAACAACAATTTATCGTTGTACCGCCCCTCGCGGGATGTTCGTGGCATGGGATGCCCTACCCCGAGCCAAAGCCCCACCGCAGGTGGTAAACAACAATTTATCTTATTTTATTTTTATTCACACAACGCTTTTCTTAAATTCTCCAAATTTGCCTTTGCAATATCAAGATAGGAAAGCTGGGACTCCATCTCCTCCTCGGTGACCACTTGACAGGAATGCAGCATCAGAATCTCAGCGCCTGTTTCCTTGGCCACGGTCTCTGCCACCTTGCGGTCAGAGCCGTCAATGACGAAAATATAGGGTAGCTCAAGGGCTTTGACGGTTTCAATAAGGCGGGTCTGGGTGGCAAAGGATGCCTCGGTCTCGGAGGAGCAGCCGGGGAAGGCGGCGTGACAGGTCAGACCGTAGTCATGCATGAGGTGGGCGAAGGGATAGCGGTCGGCCACCAGTAGCTCGGTGCGTTTGGCGGAAGCCACCATATCGGTGTACTGCTTGTCCAAATCAGTCAGCTCGGCGCAAAAGGCGTCGCGCTGAGCGGCAATACCCTCCGTCAGCTTGGCGTTGCGGTCATTTATGACCTCTATGGCGGTATTGGCGATGGCACGGGAAATCTTTTCGGCGTTTTTGACCGAGACCCAAACGTGCTCGTCAGTCAGCTCGTTGTGATGATGGTCGAGCTCGCAATTCTCGTCGTGGTGGTGATCCTCCCCGACGATGCCGCAGACCTCCATCATCTTGACCTGTGGGATGTCCTTGTTTCCGGAGGATGCGAGGGCACCGGCCAGCCAGGGCTCGGCGGTGTCCCCTACGGATACGATCATATCGGCGCCGGACAAGGTGATGATATCACTTGCCGAGGGCTCATAGCTATGTGTATCCTGCCCGGGACGCCCCAGAAGGATGACTTGGATCACGGCGCCGTGGCTGTCGTCCTCGGGAATGAGGGAAGAAGCAGCCAGATCAAAGGCGGCGAAGTTGGTACAGACCACGATCAGGTCACCCTCGTTGGCAGGCTTCAAGTGGTCATCGGCGCAGGAGATCAGCCCACCGCCTACAAGGAACAGGCACAGGATGACCGACAAGAGACGGATCATATCATGTTTTGACATAAACTATCCTTTCATTCATGCTTGTGCCCACAGGGACACAGGGGAATATTAACAGGCGTGTTTGGCTCGTCGTGGCAATCGGCGCACAGGCCGTACAGAATGGAGCGGCCGCGGTCAACGCAAAAATGGTGATCGGCGCTGATGTGGGCCAACAGCTGGTCGCTGATGACACAGTCCAGATGCTCCAGCTTGCCGCAGGAAAGGCATTTCAGGTGAAAATGATGAGAGCAAGCCCCGCAGGCCACATATTGATAGACATAGGCCGACTGCTTGTCATCGCGGAATTTGCGGACGGTGCCCTCCTCCAGAAGCACGGAGAGACGACGGTACAGGGAGCTTTTGCATTCCTTTGCTCCGTTGTAGGCGTCGGGGTAGGCTTCAGACAGGGCGGCGCAAAGCTCGTCTACCGTGTATTGCGTATCGGGATGCTGAGAAAAGAAGGTGATGAGACGGGTCTTTCCCTCGGTTTTGTAGGTAGATGCCATAAGGGTTCCTTCCATAATAAAAGAAATCGCTTTACAGTATAACACATCAAAGGGAATTTGTCAATAGATTTGAGAATGATTCTCAAATTCAAAAAGGCGGATTTGGTGACGTCGGCGAGACGTCTGAAGGGGTGTTTCCATATATTGTGGGTTGAAAGTCCTTCGGAAATCTGTTACAATATAGCCAAGGGACAACATAAAATCCCAAAAACATAGGCAATTTCCGCGCGTCTTTACATCTCGGCCCGTCCCTGTCGGTTGTGTTCAGTTATGCAGTCTTTATCAGTTGATCCCACCGCGGACGATCTCTGCGGGGATTGCCGAGAAAGGCAGTAACTATGAAGTATACCAAAAAGTTTCACCGACGAAGCTGCCGCATGTCCGGCGGCAAGAAAACCACGGCGCTCCTTTTGATCCTGGCCGCGCTCTTGGCTTCCTCCGCGTTTCCTATTTCAGCCCAAAGTGCGACGGCCCACCTGCCGGAGACGGTCCACCTGCCGGATACGGCTGAACTGCCGAATACGGCTGAATTGTCCGAGGCATATACAGTATCCGAGGCTCCCTACACCCATGACAACTTTGAAAACGCACCGATTGCCGATGCGATTGGGGTGCGCAACGCAAGGCTCAGATCCACGACCCCGCTGATGACCCCCTCCACCTTTGGGCGTGCCCGCATTTACTATCCCTATCCTTGGGGTGCTATGGCGGTGACCCTGTACCGCGACGGCAAGCGTGTTCTCCTTGGTGAGGTGGCGGAGATCGGCGGGACGGTCTATGTGCCCGTGCAACGATATGCCGATCTGTTTGGAAGCTTCAAAACCACCTATGAGGCGGCCACCGAGCGGGTGACCATCAACGGCACCAATCTGCGGATCACGGTGCAGGTGGGAGACCCCTACATCACGGTCAACGAGCGTGTTCTTTATACGGGCAGTAAGGTGCTGAGCCTGGGCGGCTGGATTTTTGTGCCGCTGGAGGCCATGTCCAAGGCTCTGGGGGCGTCTGTGTATATCAAGCGGGGCTACTATGAGGCTTATGTGACCTCGGGCAATCCCGCCACGGTTAAGTGGGCGTCGGAATACTACGACAGCACCGATCTCTACTGGCTCTCCCGCATCATCTCTGCCGAGGCCAAGGGAGAGCCTTTGGATGGGCAGATTGCCGTGGGTAACGTGGTGCTGAACCGCAAGCGAAGCGCCTCCTTCCCCAATACCGTCAAGGACGTGGTCTTTGATAAAAAGTATGGCACACAATTTGCTCCCACCGCCAACGGCAGCATATACAATGTCCCCACTTCGTCAGCGACCCTGGCGGCCAAGGCCTGCCTTGAAGGATATACCGTTTCCTCCCGGATCCTTTATTTCTATAATCCCTCCCTGACCTCCGCCGCCTGGATCTCCTCCTCAAGACCCTATATTATGACCATCGGAAACCATAAATTTTACGGTTGACCCCGACCCTGCCGCCCCAAACGGCAGGGTCTCTTTTTTGCGGCAGTGCCGCGGGAACATAATATGCCCATTGACAAACCCCAAAAAATATGTTATAAATACTATATAATCGGTTTATAATGAATCGAAATCATGACAAAATCCATAAAAAGAGGTGTATCATGAGAGTAACGACTCGGAAACGTATGAAACGCGGATTGGCGGGAGCCTTGGCTTGCCTGATGCTGCTGGGCACCCTTTGTACGCTGCCTGTCTTCGCCGATGATGAGAATGTTACGGAGGTGAAGGGGGACGGCTTGACCGAAATCGTCTTTGCTGACATTTTCACCGACGCCGACAAGGGCAAGACCTTCGGCGGGAATCTCTACATTGAAAAGACCTTGGGTGCACCCTATTTTGACGGCGTGCGCAAGGGCGATTTCTTTGAGCTTGATATCAACGTGGCGGCGGCAGGGGACTATCATCTCTGCTTCTCCTTTGGCTGGGTCGAGCCCACGGGCACCTATGACATATCCGTGGACGGGGGGGAGACGATCCATTTGCAGAACACCGTCAAGGGACTTGGCTGGCGGGATTGGATCAACTCGACCGACGCGGCGGTGTCTCTTGGGGCAGGAAAGCACACCATCCGAGTCACCATGGGCTGTGACGGCCCCAATCTCTACGCCATGAAGATTGCCCCCGTGGGCACCGCTCTGGGCCCCGGAGGTATCGGACAGACCGCCGCCCTGTGCGATGAGGCCGCTACCCGTACCGCAGACCAGATCCAAACCAGCGCGGCTGCTCAGTTCAAGTCCACGGTGCCCTTCAGCGGTATCGCCCTGACCTCGGCCAGCTGGAATAATAACCTTGGCTCGCTCCGCTTTTCCCTTTACAAGTGGCAGGAGTCTTACAACAAAACCCTGGAAGGCACCCCCGTGGCCACCGAGGATTTTATCAATTTCGCAGACAACGCCACCCTACGATTCCTGTTCTCCGAGGTTGAGGCAGGTGAATATTTGATCTATATGGAAAACATTTCGGATAACACCGCCGAGGCGGTTGGCTCCTGGGGCTATACCTCGGCAAGAGCCCATGTGAGAGCCTATAAGAACGGCGCCGAGGCGGATTTCTGCCCCGGTCTGTCCTTGATGTACGGCGAGACCGTGTCGGATCCCTTTGCGCCCATCAGCGAGATGGATCCCAACGCCACCACCCTTGCGCCCTCGGAAGCTGATCTCTACCCTTGGGGAGATGTGGCGGAGTACAAAATGAACGCCGATGCCAAGTACGGCGTGCAGTTCAAGGCTACCGCTACCTTTGGCGGCTGTGAGGTGTTCATTCCCACTATCCCTGCGGGAGACAATACCCTGACGCTGTCTCTTTACAAGTGGGACGGTAACTACAGCACCACCGTCAAGACCGCCCCTGTGGCAGCCAAGACTCTGCAAAACGTGAAGCGCAGCAATTGGGCAACCCTCAGCGGCGAATTTGGCCCGGGTGAATACCTGTTCGTCATCAGCGACGGTACCGAGGGCATGACCGTGGGCATGGTAGAAGCACCCTCCGACCAGGCCAACCACTATCTGCATACGTCCAAGGCGGGCATCAGTCTCATCTGTCGTACCGTGGGAAACGCCGCCACCGAGGCGCCCACGGCTCCCGCCGAGCAGGACTTTATTACAGATGATGCTTACTACTGGGTTGCCACCGACGGATTGGACCGCACCCTCCCCACCACTACTGAGACGGGGGGCAAGCGTGAGGGCAAGTACGTGGGTATTTTCTACCACACCTGGCATTCCGCTTTCGCCTACCGCGACGTGACCAACGTCACCGAGCTGGTGACCAAGCACCCCGACGCCATCCGCGACTACAACCATCCCGCATGGGAGGGCAAGACCAACTGCTTCTGGAATGAGCCCATCTGGGGCTACTACAACAACGGCATCGACCGTTACGTTCTTCGCAAGCAGGCCGAGCTTCTGGCCGACGCGGGGGTAGACGTGGTGTTCTTTGACAACACCAACGGCACCATGAACTTCGTGGATGCCATCCTCACCCTCTGCGAGGTCTGGGCCGAGGCGAGAGCCGACGGGGTAAAAACCCCTCAGATTTCGGCCATGCTGAACATGTACCAGTACAACGAGACTGCCATCCAGATCAAGGAGCTGTACGACCGCATCTACTCTAAGGGGCTCTATCAGGATCTGTGGTTCTACTGGGAGGATAAGCCCCTGCTGCTGGGCTACCCCGAGGAGTTGAGAAGAATGGAGGGCGGACAGGAGGCCTATGAATTTTTCTCCTACCGTCCCATCAACCCCTCCTACAACGAGGATCAAGAGCTGATCAAGGAAAGCGACGTGTCTGACCGCATTACCTTCGCGCCCCCCTCGGGCTTCCGCCGATACACCCAATGGAAGTGGATCTCGGTCTATCCTCAGGAGAAGATGTACCTGAAGGGCACGGATACCGTGGAGCAGATGTGTGTCTGCGTAGCCCAGAACTGGTCGGATAAGCAAGGACTTACCCCCATGAACGCAGGAGACATGGTTTTCGGCCGCGGCTATACCGACAAGTACGGCATCAACACCTCCATAGAGGCCGCCATGGCGGGATTGAACTTCGCCGAGCAATGGGAGTACGCCCTGGAGGTGGATCCCACCTTCATCTATATCACGGGCTGGAACGAGTGGCAGGTAGGCCGTACCACAGATGCGTGGGGCTACCCCAACGCCCTCCCCGATAACGCCACCGACGGCTACTCCCGCGATATCGAGCCCTCCACGGGCGCTCTGAAGGATCACTTCTACAACCAGATGGTGTCTTATATCCGCCGCTTCAAGGGCATGGATACCCAACCCGCCTCCTCGGGCGAGGTAAAGGTTGATTCTGCCGCCTCCATCGACTGGAGTGCCGTCACCCCCGTCTTCCGCGCCTACGAGGGAAGCACCATCCACCGCGACTACGACGGCTACAAGGATTATCACTACACCAATACCACGGGCCGCAACGATTTCGTGGAGTCCCGCGTGACCTATGATAGCGAGAACCTCTATTTCATGGTCAAGACCGCCGATGCCATCACCCCCCACACCGACAAGGCTTGGATGCGTTTGTTCATCGACGTGGCAGGCGTGGAGGATGACAAGCATTGGGAGACCTTCGAGTACATGCTCAACCGTGAAACTCCCGCCGCCGATAAAGCCACGTTGGAGAGATCCACGGGCGGCTGGAGCTGGGAGAAGGTGGCCGAGGTTGCCTATACCGTGGACAGCAATACCATGGTGGTGACCATCCCCCGCGAGGCCCTTGGTCTTGACAATGACGACTTCACCGTCAACTTCAAGTGGAGCGATAACATGCAGGTGGACGGCGATATCATGGACTTCTATGTGAACGGTGACGTATCCCCCGGCGCCCGCTACAAGTACAGCTTTACGGCCGCCAAGGTTGGGGAGCCTGAAATTCCCGAGACCGATACCCTGCAAGACGGCGAGCCTGTGACTGAGCCTGAGGATGAAAGCACCTCGGAGACACAGCCTCAACCGACAGAGCAAGACACAGAGCCCAAGACATCTGAGCCCTCCGAAGAGACCAAGATCGAGCAAAGCTCCGAGCAAAGCTTCGAGCAAAGCTCCGAGCAAAGCACGGGTGAAGAGAGCTATGCAAGCTCTGAAACGTCGGCGCAGACCACCCCTGTCGGCGGGGATGGAGGATGCGGATCTGTCGTTGCCGCCGGGTCTCTGGCAGTGCTTGCCCTGGGACTTACGGCCTTGCTTAACAAGAAAAAAGATGACTGACCCTGTGTGTCAGCGACAAAAAGCCACCCTCGGATTTTTCCGAGGGTGGCTTGCTTTATAAAGGGGATCAATAGCTGTAATTGGCGTTGATCTTACTCATGGGGGGGATCTCGGAGAACACGGTTTCGTCCACCTCCACGGCCTCTACGATATCCAGGCACTTCTGATTGAACAGATACTGAACCACGCGGGCGTTGAGCTCCGAGAACCAATCCTTGTACGCATCATTGGAGGTGGCGTCCTCGGGGATCTCGTACTTCATGACTACGTTGTAGCCGTATTCGGAGGTGATGAGGCGGGTCTCACCAACCTCTGCCTCTGCCAGCTGGTCCGCGATGTCGTTGAGATAATCGTAGCCGTTGTCGCCTGTGGTGTAGAGGAAACAATGCTCTCCGTCACCCAGGAATCTCTCGTCACCGCTGTCCGCGTATTCGCTGACGGCGGCCTCAAAGGCGGCGAAATCACCCTTTTTCACTGCGTTCAGAATGCCCTCGGCGATCTCGCGGTTCTCGGCCAGCTCCTCCTTGGTGAAGTTGCGGGTCACGGGGTTGCCGAATTTATCATAGGTGACGGCGCGAACACCCTTTTCCTTATCGTAAGCGATGTCACCGTTGGCAAGATAGTAGATCTTGTCGCCGTTTTTGTCGGTGATGGGCTTGCCAAATTCATCCTGGCGGATGCTGCCTACCACGGTATCGTAGGCGATGTTGTTGGTCTGACCGTCATTTTCGTCGGTGAGATAGTAGATCTCGTCACCGTTGGTATCGGTGGCGTAAACGTATGCGTAAGAGCGGATGAGCAGCTGCTTGAAGGCAACGGCGTTAGATTCCAGATATTCCTGGGTGGCGGTGGAGGCCAGCTTGGAGCCGTTCTCGCCGTAGTAATATGTCTGGAGGTATTCGTACTTGGCCTCCAGGAGGTACTGCTCCTTCAGCATGCTCACGTTAAAGCCGTAAGCGGAGAGGATACTGTTCAGGGAGGACTTGGAGCCCTCGCCGTGATACTCGATGAGCTCGGAGATGTCGGTTTCAATAGCCTTGACGGTCTCGTCGGGGAGGCGAAGACCTTCCTTCTCAAAGAGATACAGACCTGCCAGCATGAGCTTGGCCTCACGGAGCACCAGCTGACGGACGTAGATGTCGTAGGTGGTTTCGTTCAGGTCGATCTTGGTGTCCCAATCGTCTACCGAGAAGCCGGCCTTTTCATAGTTGGCCTTGGCGCGGGACAGGAGAAATTCAAATTGATTTTCGGTTATGGTCAGATCGCCGTAGGACAGAAGCACGCGGCTTTCCTTTCCGCAGGACGAGAAGCACAGGGAGAGGGAGAGCAGCATGGCAACGCACAGGGCGAGACAAAGTACACGTTTCATGATGATTTTCATGTAAGGCATATCCTTTCGTTTTCATAGAACAACATCCTATTATATCACATTTTTCTCAAATAATCTACCCTTAATTGTGTGTGAAAGCAAGATATTTTTCGAATATTTTGTGAATAATCGTCAGTCTGTCCTCTTCGGGACGGAGGGTGAGCCGAATGGCGGGCTCTGCGCCTGTGATAAAGCGGATGCGACCCTTCACCAGGGCCGAAAGCTCGCTCCAGGCGTCGATGTCGGGGTGATCTTGCAGGAAGGTGACCGTGTTTCCGTCCTCCCGCACCGATTTGATGCCGCATTTGATGGCCTCAGCACGGACGAGGGCGATCATGAGGAGGTTGTGAGCGGGCTTGGGAAGATCGCCGTAGCGGTCGGCCAGCTCGTCTACCATGTCCTCCAGGTCATCCTTGTTGCGGATGAGGGCAATGCGCTTATAAAGGGCCATGCGCTGGGAGGGATAGCGGACGTAGTCCTCGGGGAGGTAGGCGTCCAGGTTGATATTGATGACGCACTCCGGCTCATCGGGAGGCAATTCTCCCTTTTCCTCCAGCACCGCCATGTTCAGAAGCTTGATATAGAGATCGTAGCCCACGGCCTCCATGTGTCCGTGCTGCTCGGCGCCCAGAAGGTTGCCCGAGCCTCGGATCTCCATGTCTCGGAGGGCGATGCGGAAGCCTGCGCCAAATTCGGCGTATTCCTTGATGGCATTCAAGCGCTTTTCCGCAATCTCGGTGAGGGATTTGTCCTTGCGGTAGGTGAAATAGGCATAGGCGCGGCGGGAGGAGCGTCCCACGCGGCCGCGGAGCTGATGGAGCTGAGACAGTCCCAGGCGGTCGGCCCGATCCACGATGAGGGTGTTGGCGTTGGGGATGTCCACACCCGTCTCGATGATGGTGGTGCAGACCAAAATGTCAATATCCCCCGCCAGCATGTGCTCCCAGATGATCTCCAGGGTGTCCTTGTCCATTTTGCCGTGAGCCACGGTGATGCGGGCCTCGGGGATGCTCTTTTGAAGCTTGGCGGCCAACTCGTCGATGTTGTCTACCACGTTGTGCAGATAGAACACCTGCCCGCCGCGACGGAGCTCCCGACGGATAGCCTCGTGGATGATGAGATCGTCGTGCTCCAGGACGTAGGTCTGGACGGGGAGACGGTCCACGGGGGCTTCGTCCAGCAGGGAAATGTCGCGGATGCCGCCCATGGCCATGTTCAGGGTGCGGGGGATGGGGGTGGCGGTGAGGGTCAGCACGTCGATATTGCCTGCCAGCTGCTTGAGCTTTTCCTTTTGCGCCACGCCGAATCTCTGCTCCTCGTCCACGATGAGCAGCCCCAGATCCTTGAACTTGATATCCTTGCCCAACATACGGTGGGTACCTACGATGATATCCACGTCACCCCGCTCCAAACGGCGAAGGGTGACCTCCTGTTGCTTGGGGGTGCGGAAGCGGGACAGCATATCCACCGTCACGGCAAAGGCACGCATACGGCGGGAGATGGTCTGAAAATGCTGGAGCGCCAGAATGGTGGTGGGGACCAGAACCGCCACCTGCTTGCCGTCAGCCACGGCCTTGAAGGCGGCGCGGAGGGCTACCTCGGTCTTGCCGTAGCCTACGTCGCCGCAGAGCAGGCGATCCATGGGGACGGGCTTTTCCATGTCGGCTCGGATGTCCTCAATGGCGGCCAGCTGAGCATCGGTTTCCTCATATTCAAAGGCGGCGGCGAAGTCTCTTTGGAAATCGTCCTCGGGGGAGAAGGCGTAACCGGGCATCCGCATACGCTCGGCATAGAGCTTGATGAGATCCTTGGCCATTTCCTTGACCATAGCCTTGGTGCGGGCCTTGGTGCGTCCCCAGGTGTCGGTGCCCAGTTTGGAGAGCTTGATGGTGCCGTCATCCGCATGGGCGCCGATGTATTTGGACACCATGTCCAGCTTTTCGGTGGGGATGAACAGCTTATCCGAGCCGGCGTACTGGATGCCGATATAGTCCCGGCTGACACCGCCCGTGGTGATGTTTTCAATGCCCGTAAAGCGGCCGATACCGTAGGTTTCGTGTACCACGATATCTCCCACCTCCAGATCGTTGTAGGAGAGGATAGATTTGGCGTTCTTCTTTTTCTTTTCAGCCAGCTTTTTGGAGCGTAAGGCTGCGGCGTGGGGAGAGGCGGTGCGGGCGTCGGGGTTGGTGGACAGCACCGCGATGCGGGGGGTGATCAGCTCAAAGCCAAAGAGATATTCCTTCCAAATGATGGTGACCATGCCGGGGTGGAGCATATCTTTGGAGGTGGCTCGCTCGGGGCGGGGCACCGTGGCGTCAAAGCCCGCCTCATCCAGCATTTCCGCGAGATTTTTGGCGGCAGCCTCGTTTTCCGCAATGACGATCAAGCGGTGATCCGAGCGCATATAGGAGGTCAGATCCTCGCAGAGCAGCTTGAAATTCTCGGCGTAAGAGACCATGTGTCTTGTGCGGAAGCCGAAGATCCCCCCCAGCCGCTTGCCCGACATACCGTAGGACAGGGAGTCCACGTGAAGGGTGACCTGGGTGGTGAGGAAGGCTTCAAATCTGTCCGCGGGCATGGCGTATTCGGCGTATTTGCCGGACAGAGTGCCGTTTTCCAGGAGGCTTTTGATGGTCTCGTTCATCTGAAATTCCGAAGCTTGGAGACGATCCTGTACGCTGCCCGTGGCACGGATGAACACCGCGGAGCGCCCCGTGAAATAGTCCAAGAGACATGCGGGCTCGGGATAGATGAGCTTGATGTATTTGTCCATGAAATGAAGCTCGGCACCCGTGGGATGCTGGGCTTTTTTGGCGGCGGCGATGGCCATGAGCTCATGGCGCAGGGTCTCTGCCGCGTCGGGGTTTTTCTTTGCTATGGCCTGCATTTGGGTCAGGGCGGCGGCCTCCATGCGAGCCAATCCCTCGGCGTCTGTGAGCAACTCGCGGGCGGGGAGCAGGTCGCAGGAATCAATGGCGCAGGTCATGCGCTGGGATTCGGTATCGAAAAGTCCCATGCGGTCGATCTCATCACCGAAAAGCTCCACGCGCAGAGGGTGGGAGCCGTCGTGGATCTCCCCCTCGTCGTCCACAAAGGTACCAAAGGGAGGACAGATATCCACAATGCCGCCGCGGATGGCGAACTGTCCTCGTCCCTCTACCAGATCCACGCGGGCGTAGCCTGCCGAGATCAGCTTGTCGCAGAGGGCGGCGGTGTCCACGGGGGTATGGAAATCCAGGTGAATGGATGCCTTGTCCAAAAGCACGGGAGGGATGGTATAGCTGAGGGCGGCGTCAGGGGTGGTGACCACCGCGTCGTAGGTGCCCGTGGCCAGTCCCGACAGCACCTTCAGCCGCTCGTGCTCGTATTCATGAGAGGCGGTGACGTGATAAAAGGACAGATCACGCGCCACGAAAAAGCCGCAGCGGAGACCAAAGCGGCGCAGGGTGTCCTTCATGCGGACGCAATCCTTTTCCTCAGGGCAGACGATGAGGGCGGCGTGAGCCGTGCCCTTGCTGTCTCTTTGGATGTCCTCGATGAGGGAGATAATGAATGCCTCGGAGGCACCGTCGCACAAGCCATTGACCAGAAGGGGCAGGGGCTTTGTGTGGGGCTTGAGATTGTCACGAACGGCGTCAAGAAGCTGCTTGTATTCGCCGTCGGCGCGGATAATGTCGGTTAAAAGATGCATGATGGTTTCCTTTTTTATTTTGAAATTAGTGCGATAAATTGTTGTTTATGGGCGTTTACTGACCAACGCGGTCATCCTGAGCAAGGCCGCTGGCCGCGCCGAAGGATCTCTTTATACCTGTAAAAAACCATTGTCATAAAAAGGTTTTGCTTCCTGTGGGATCCTTCGACTCGGGCATCGCCCTCGCTCAGGATGACTGTTTCAAGGCGGGGCACAACAACGCTAAACAACAATTTACAGGCCTACCCCCCATCGCGGTATACGGCTTACATGGGTTGAACATCCCCGAGCATTGGCCGCGACACGGTCGCCCCCACCGCAGGTGGAACGCCGAAAGACCGGGAAAGATCCCCGGTGGCGGCAAAAAATATCGAAATATGGTCTTATCCCTTACGGTTGCAGACCTGCATGGCCTTGTCAAGATCGCCGCGGAGCAGACACTCCACGCCGTCTGCCACGGCGGGGTAGAGGGACTTGATCTTGTCCAGCTCGGAGGGAGGGAAGGTGGATAGTACCCAATCAGCCAGATCGTAGTCGGGATGGGGCTTGGCACCCACGCCCACACGGATACGGGGGAAATTGTCGTCGCCTCCCATCATCTTGATGATGCTGCGCACACCCCGTTGGCCGCCGTCGGAGCCCTTGCCGCGGACACGGAGACCGCCCACGGGCAGGTTGATGTCATCGCATATGACAATGATATGATCCAAGGGGATCTTATAGAAGGCGGCGGCAGCCTCCACGGCAATGCCCGAAGCGTTCATCATAGTCTGGGGCTTCATGCACAGCACGCGGGTGCCGGCGATGGTGGCCTCACCCACGAGGGACTCAAACTTGGCCTTGTTTATGGTAAATCCATACTTTTCCGCCAGGGCGTCCATGCACAAAAAGCCCGCGTTGTGGCGGGTGTATACGTATTGCTTGCCGGGATTGCCGAGACCCACCAAGAGGTGGGTGATGGGCTGGGCGCTTTTGGCCGATCTTTCGGCCTCCAGCTTTTTGAAGATGTCAAAAATGTCTGCCATGATTCCTCTTGTAAATTGTTGTTTACGGTTTTCTGAGCAACATGGTCGTAGGGGCGAACTGTGTTCGCCCGTAATAAAAAGTATATTGATAAGCAAAGGCTTTTGGGGAACGGCGGGCGAACGCAGTTCGCCCCTACGGGTTCATAGTAAGCCCACGCAAACAACAATTTACCATATAAAATAAACTTTCAAAGCACCCCCTATTATACACAAAAAAGCGCATTTCGTCAAACGAAATCTCCCGAAAAAACGCCCGTTCAAAAAAAGTTTACATTAAAGGCGGGAATATTTTCGTTATCCTCTTTTCTATTGACAAAAAATATGGTATAATACATGGTGGTTTATGGTGTTCACCATAAACGATACCCGGTTTATAAAAAATCTATATAAAATGGAGGATTACGCCAATGGCAAAGAAGTATTGTTACCTCTTTACTGAAGGTAACGCCAACATGAGAGAGCTTCTGGGCGGTAAGGGTGCAAACCTTGCCGAGATGACCAACATCGGTCTGCCTGTTCCCCAGGGCTTCACCATCAGCACCGAGGCCTGCACCCAGTACTACGAGGATGGCCGTCAGATCAACCCTGATATCCAGGCTGAGATCAACGAGTACATCGTCAAGATGGAGGGTGTAACCGGCAAGAAGTTCGGTGACCTTGAGAACCCCCTGCTTGTTTCTGTACGTTCCGGCGCCCGCGCATCCATGCCCGGTATGATGGATACCATCCTGAACCTGGGTCTGAATGAGCAGGTCGTTGAGGTTATGGCTGAGAAGTCCGGCAACGCTCGTTGGGCTTACGACTGCTACAGAAGATTTATCCAGATGTACTCCGACGTCGTTATGGAAGTCGGTAAGAAGTACTTCGAGGAGCTCATCGACAAGATGAAGGAAGAGAAGGGCGTGAAGCTCGACGTCGAGCTGACCGCTGAGGACCTGAAGGAGCTGG
>SVTR01000005.1:0-14628 GCA_015063685.1 Oscillospiraceae bacterium
CCGAGGCGCTCCGCCGTGGGGGCGAGCCACCGCCGGTGGCTGACAAGAAACACGCAATAGCAGACCACCTCAGTGGTCTGCGTGCGTCACGAGGGAGTTGGGTTCTTAGGGAGAACCGTAGGTTCTGTCTTTGGCGGCGCTCTTTTGGAACTTTTCTCTCGCCGCGGAGAGAAAAGTGGAAAGGATGCTAAACAACAATTTAACTGACCAACTGCTCATCGCGGTATGTGGTACGCATAGGATACACTACCCCGAGCCAAAGCCCCACCGCAGGTGGTAAACAACAATTTATATGATGAACTGCCCATCGCGGTATGCGGCCTGCATAAGTTGAACATCTCCGAGCGATGGCCGCCGGCACAGCCGGCAAACAACAACTTTTAATCCACGAATTATATCAAGGAGTTTTTCATGACCGAAAGAGAAATTGCCGAGCTCCGGCGAAGATTTAAACGAGAAAAAACAAGCATCAGCCGCATCCGCGGTTGCTTTGTCAATGAAAACAAGGAGATCGTGTCCGAGGTGGATCAATCCCTGGGCCTCATGAGCGAGACCGAATGCGACCAGGTGTTGAGTCTGCTCAAAAAGTCTCTCTCGGGTGGTATCGGCGTCAACCTGTTGGACATTAATTTCAGCACCACCCAGGTATCCGGTGGCGAGGAGCATCCGCTTTTGATGAAGCTGCGGGACAGTCAGCTGAACGATCAAGAGGCAGTAACAGCCCTATACAAAAAGATCATCGAGGGGCTGAACCTGGAGGGCAGCTATATGATCCTTCTGGCGGCCGATACATACGACGTATTTTCCTTTACGAAGGACGGCAAAAAATCCGAGGACGCGACAGAGCTTTTCCGCTACATCGTATGTGCGGTATGTCCGATTCAGACCACCAAGGCGGCTCTGTCCTATCAGGTCAAGGAAAGCTGCTTCCGCAACCTCATTCCCGATGCGGTGATCTCCGCGCCTCAGGTGGGCTTCATGTTCCCCGCCTTTGACAACCGTGCCACCAATCTCTACGGCGCGCTCTACTACACCAAAAGTAAGGACAACAACCACGATGAATTTGCGCGTGCTCTGTTCAAGGCCGAGCATCTTCCCATGCCCGCCAAGGAGCAGACCGATACGTTTCGCGGTCTATTGGCAGAGTCGGCCGGGGACGGCTGCTCGCTTCACGTGGTGCAATCGGTTCACGCCCAGCTTTGTCAGGTAGTGGAGGATCACAAAGAACACAAGGATGAGCCCTTGGTGGTTGACAAGTACGCGCTACGGGATATGCTGGAGTTTTGCGGCGTATCTCAAGAGGGTGTTGAGACCTTTGAAAAGCAATTTGACCAGAGCTTCGGGCTGGATGCCGAGGTCAATCCCAAGAACATGATGGACACACGCCGCTTTGAGGTACGCACCCCCGACGTGGTCATCAAGGTCAATCCCGAAAAACGGGATTTGGTGGAAACCAGAGTCATTAACGGAGTACGCTACATCCTGATCCGTGCCGACGAGGGCGCAGAGGTCAACGGCATCGATATCCGCATGGATGATTGACATACGGACACGCAAGGATAACGAAAGGAGGATGGCTATGAAGGAAACAAATCCGGCAAACGTCCCTTTGGTAGGTGTGATCTGCGAATTCAATCCCCTGCACAACGGCCACGCTTATCTATTGGAGCATGCGCGGCAGCTGGCGGGAGACAAGGGATGCGTGATTTGCGTTATGTCGGGACGCAGCACCCAACGGGGAGAGTGCGCCGTGATAGAGCCCTTTGCAAGGGGACGCATGGCCATTTCGGGAGGGGCAGATCTGGTGGTTGAGCTTCCCTTCCCTTGGTCTTCGGGGAGTGCTGAGGCTTTTGCCACCGCCGGCGTATACATTTTGGCCGCTCTCGGCGTACAGCACTTGATTTTTGGCAGCGAGTGCGGTAATATCAAGCTGATGGAGCAAGTGGCTGAGCGTATGAATTCCGGAGATTTTGCCGAAAGATACGCGGCTCTGTGCCGCTCGGGGCTTGGAACAGCGGCCGCTTACGTTCAGGCCATTCAGGAGACATCCTATGACATTTCTAAAGACTTCCCCGCCTCCAACGATCTGCTGGGGCTTTCCTATCTTTCGGCCATACGTCAATTGGGCGTACAAATGGCCGTTCACACGGTCAAGCGGATGGGACAGGACTACAGGGATGAGATACTGACGGATGTGTCCTTTCCTTCGGCCACGGCGCTGAGAAGACTGATGGACGAGGCCGCTTGCGATCCTCTTTGTCTTTCAACCATGTTGGAGGATACCATGCCCGGGGATGCGCTGAATATTCTGCTGGAAGAGGTTGCGGCAGGGCGCGCGCCTGTGTCCACCGCTCTCTTGCACCCTTATTATCACACGTATTTCCGTCTTTGGGACGCTGATCACCCCATAACGGCAGAGTTGGGTGGAGGATTGGCGGGTCACCTTCACAAATGCGCATTGTCAGCTAAAACGCCCCTCGAATTCATGACCGCCATTGCCACCAAGCAGTACACCAACGCCCGATTGCGGCGGGGCATGCTTTTTGCTGTCACGGGCGTGACGGAGGAGGACATAAAGTCAAGTCCCGTATACACCCAGCTTTTCGCGGCCAATCAAAGGGGACGCGCATATCTTTCCGTCATCAGAAAGGCTTCCGACACAATACCTGTACAAGTGGTCACAAAACCCGCCGACGCTCCGGATGGCAGACAAAAGGTTTTGTCCAAGCAGATGGATGCACTGTTTACCCTTTGTCTGCCTGATCCCAAGGAAGCCGGGTGGCTGACAAAAAAGACGCCTAACATAGAATAACAAACGAAAAAGCTGTTGCGATGCAACAGCTTTTTCGCTTTTTAACTTAAATGGAAATCTCAAAATAGGCGGCAGCGTTTCCTTTGTTATACTCGTTGCCTTTAGGGAAAGCAACGGTCAACCGCTGAGCGCGCAATTCGGAGGTAAAGCCTTCGAGGGCAGGATAGGTCTCGGCTATGATAGCCTTCGTGCTGAGATACTTGGACAGGTCAATGGTCACGGAAGGCTCATCGCTCCGCACACGCCAAACCGCCAACAAAAGCTTGCCCTCAGAACGATTCAAAAGTCCAAGCGCGGTATAGCCCGTATCATCCAAACGGCACGTGCCCAGGGGATACACGGGATACGCAGACGCCAGGGCTTTGCGGTTCTTTTTGTAGAGCTCCGTCGCAGCTTTGATCAGCTGCTTCCCTGCCTCATCGGCATACGGAGGGCGCCCTGACATATAGAAGCATCCCATCATACCGTTGACCATATTGAAAGCGGTCTGCCAGGGGTCGGAGATGGTTGCCAGGTACGCGTCGTCGGGAATGGGCAGAACCTCACTATGGGCGGGCATATGGTGGAAATCAATAGGATAGGGATATGCCCAGATACCGGCACGTTCGGGGGGCATACAGGCCAGCATACCCTGGATGATGGAGGGATAGCGGTCATAATACTCCTGGTCGGAGGTGGACTGCACATGGAAGCGAGAGAGGGTGGCGTGGTCACAACGCATGGCCCCCGAGCCGCAGTTTTCAATCATGAGGCCGGGATGGGTCTTGATAACATCCTCAATGAAGGTGAGGAAAGCCTTGGTATGGGCGCGCATTTCCACCACAGAGCAGGTCTTCCCGTCAAGAGAATCACACATATGCCCCACGGTGTGGTTATAGTCGTTCTTAATGAACCGCACACCCATGCCGTAAAGGCGGTCAAAGACCTTCATGAGATGCTCTCTGACCACGGGGCGGCGGAAATCCATAGAAGAGGTGGGATTTCCGATGGGGTGACCGTGGCGGCGCAGGATAGCCTCGGGATGAGCTTTGGCAAATTCCGAAGTCATATAAACCGTCTCGATCTCCAGCCACACGCCGGGCTTCATGCCCCGGGCCTTGATTTCATCAAGGATGCCTTGGAGATCTCCGTCTCCGAAAATTCGGTCATCAGCGACCCAATCTCCCAAGGTTTCACTCCAATGATTGGCTCTTTCGTTGCCAAACCAGCCTGCGTCAATGCAAAAGATCTCGCATCCTGCCTCGGCTGCGGATTTGATAAGAGGCAACAGACGGTCTCGGGTGGGCTGGGCCCACAGGCAGTTCATGTAGTCGTTGAAGCAGAGGGGAACAACACCGTCGGGGAATGCGGTGCGGTAGGTCAGACGCTTATAGGCTGTCAGTTCGGCAACGGCTTCCTCAAAGCCTCCCTTAACCTTTCCCCAAACGGCAGTGCGGGTGGTATAGGATTGACCGGGAGCCAGGCTCATGAACCACCCGTCATTCTTCTCATAAGCAGCGGAAAGATAGACGCAGAGGTAGGAATTTTCCTGATAGCCCTCGGCATTGACCTCCATATACCAGCTGGCGGGGGAATGGATTTCAAAATACCAGGCCTCGCCTTCAATTTCGTCCACAAGGATCATCAGAGGGTGGAGGTGACCCGTGGTCCAGGAACCGATAGAGGAGAGACGGAAGGTGCCTTGGTTACCGTGATTGTAGGTACTGTAGACACCCAAATTCTCCACATAGTCCGATGTCCATTGCCCCTCGCCCTGCCAACAGGATTGGGCGTAATAGAGTCGGAAGCGCTTTTGATACCAAGGCTTCCCCCCATCACCGATATGGGAAACGAAAACCGAGGACAGGTTATCCACCAGAAGAGGGGTCTCTCCGCCGTTATAGATCGTCGTGGCTTGGCGGATGGCCGAAATCCCCGCCTCAGGATACGTGGTCTTGGTTTCGGTGATCTCGGCGTTATACTGATCTATGGCCCAGCGGGTGAAGGTCTTCTCTCCGCTTTGAAGGTTGCCCGGCAGCTTGGGGGCCTCTCCTTCGGCCAGCAGTCGTGCGGCAGAAGCCAGGCCGTTATCGTTGTTATATATTTCGCAACGATCACAGTTGAAGTTGACGTGGAAGAAAGGTCTCTGTGTTGTCATAGGGTTCTCCTTCGTTTATGAAATCAAAGCTTTACAATATGCCAATATACACACCAGATTAATGCCGCTTTCCCAAGGTCTGTAGGGACAGGACGCGGTGGATGGCTGACCGTTTTTGTAATACTCAGTCCACACCAAGCCCTTGACACGATCATCAAGAAGGGCGTCCAAAATATCGCGGTACGCGGGCAAATCAACCGAGGGGACATACCGAGTCAGGGCATAGAGCACAACCCCCAACTCGTAGCCCACGGTATTATGGAGATTCGTTTCACCAAAGCTATCGGCACGCAGACGGGCTACCGTGCCTTCAAGGGCGGCGCGGATCGTTTTCTCCGGCAAAAGGCTGCATCCCGTAAACACCGACATCCAAAGGGCGCAGTCGGTACTGTATCGACTATGATCAATAGACGCCGGATATTTACCGTAGCAATTGGCACAAAGATAGCCTCCCTCAGGGGTGCGGATGAGATTGGTCATCCACATACAATGGTGGCACACGCCGTGGCGATATGCGGGTAGTTCTGCCAAGGCCACGCGGGCAGGCTGATTGATATAGACCCGATCTCCGTCGGTAAAATTCTCGATAAATGCAGCTTTAGCAGCCATGGCGGGGGCGCGATGTACTTTGATATAGCTTTCGTCCAGAAGCTCATAAGCCTCTGCCATGTCAAGGAGCTTCAGGGAAGATCCGATATACAGGGCGGTGGCCTCCATGGAGCCGTGATCGATGCCTCCACGGGGGAAAATACCGCCCGCAATATAGGTCTCGTCTCCGTTGAAGGGGATCATACCGCCTGCAAGCTGAGCCTCCTGGGCCTCCAGAAGAAAGCGGGCATACGACATTTTATCCCGGAGAAAATCCACGTCCCCCGTGGCTTCGGTATATTCCAAAAGCTCCAGCAGATAATAGCCGGTTTGCTCTACGTCATCGTTTTCGTGGCGGTGGGAGCAGGGCATCCCCATGCCTGAGGCGTTGGGCATATACCCCTTATCCCGATAAATTCCCACCAGATAATCCACCATACGGCGGGCGTAGTCGTAAAGCCCCAAGGCCATAAACCCACGGAAGACACCGTACATATCCCGTCCGTAGGCCAAATGATAGAAAGCACCTGCAATGGTTCCGCCCTCCGCAGAGGTTTGTGTGATGAGGGCAATAGCCACAGCCTCGATCAGCTCGTCGGGATGGGGAACAGGGGTCAGTTCTTCCCTGTCCACCCGGATTTTTCCGAAGATCTCGCTCCAATGAGCGTTGAAGTCTTCGAAAACAGCTTCAAGATCGAAGGACAACGCCGCCAGAGAAAGCTTCATGCAATTGGAAAAGCTCTCTCTTCCCTGTGCGCCGTAGTCACCGCCTACGAAGAAGAGCCGGGATTCGCCCTCGGGGAAGGTGATCTTTCCCTCCTCCCAAATGCAATGAGGCGAGATGAGCAACTGGCAAAAGGTCTCCTTATCCGTCTTGGATTTGGAAAAGACAACTGTCCCATCGGGAATCTCAAAAAGCCGTGCGATGGCGCCATCGCCGTAGACCGACGAAGTATCCGCCATGGAAAAAGAGCTTTCCACAACAAAGGTTACAGGGCGGGCGAGGTGAAATTTTCGGATGAATACAGGCAAAGTCGGGTGGGTATAATCGGTGATCTCCCCCAGGGGAGTCTGCGTACGCTTATCGGTGAGTTGGGTGATATAGCCTGCAGAACCACCCACACGATAATTTTGAGCTATCACAGTATCGTCTGTCATTTTCAAGGTAACGACACCGGGGATAGAGTAGCAGGGGGCGAAAAGTTGGAGGATATCCGCGCCTTCACCGCCCATGGCCACACGGCCGTTACCGACAAAAAACACACCGTCAGTAGGAATCAATTTTCTCATTGTCACACTCCTGTGTGCCGATACGGGCACGTTTACATCAGCGAGAGGTTCTTAGAGGAGCCATCAATCAGCCTTGTAATCCACCATAGCGTGGAACAGGTCAATGGCGTGGTTATATCTTTCCACATCGGTGCTTCCCTGCTTGAATTCAGCTTTTCTCAGAACGCAGAGAATCATATCCTCCGGTAATACCTGTGCCGCGGAATTTTTCTGATAGAAATCAGTCTGCCCCATCAAAACACCGTAGCCGTCCTCGGTGACACCTTGGGGCATGTCCTGTCCCTCATAAAGCTCACTGACGGGCATCAGGCGCTCTCCCGCCTTCAACTGCTGATACAGATGCTCGCTCACCATAAACAGATAAGACTCACCCATCATGGAATACTGGGAAAAATTCTTCAACTCGTCCGCGTTATATTTGGCATTGACGAAAAACTCCGAGCTATTCGCCTCAGCCTCGGATTTAGCTTCCTCATATTCTTTTTCGGAGAAGATCTCATAGACCATGATATTGACGGCCTTTTCTCCGTTTCCGTCGTAATCCTCGGGGAGGAATTTATTCACGAGCTCCTCGTAAGCCTCGTATTCTGCGGCGTTCATACGGTAGGAGCAAGCGCAGGTAAAGTTGATATCGTATTTGGGCTTGTTGACGAGCTGCACTACGAGGATAAGGCCCACGATGACGAAAAAGGCCGTGATGATGGTAACCCATTTATAGTGGTACCAGTAATTATCCAGCCATTTGAGAATCTTATTTTGTTCGTAATGAAATTCAGCCTCCAGCTTATCGTCCTCCCGAGGCTCGCGGAGGTTTTGATCTTCTTGTTTCATGTACCTTAAGGTTCCTTTCAAAACAAACGGCTGTCCTTCGCAAAAGTTCTCCCGGTCATCCTCAAGGATCACCGAGGCCCTCACGGATGACAGCCGATAGATGTGATGATTCTTACTTCTTATTAGCGCGGGCCACGTCGATCACCGTAAAGTGGATCTCACCCATGGGGATCTCCACGGTCACATGGTCACCTGCGCGTTTACCCATAAGGGCGCGGCCGATGGGAGACATATCCGAGATCTTGTGCTCCGCGGGGGAAACCTCGTTGGAGCCGACGATGTAGTATACAAGATCCTCGTCCTCGTCGTCATCATGAAGGTTGACAACCGAGCCAAGGCTGACGACGCTGGCATCCTGAACGCTTTCGTCCACAACGATAGCGTTCTCGATCAGGGTTTCCAGCTCCTTGATGCGAGCCTCTACCTTGGCCTGCTCATTTCTTGCCTCATCGTATTCCGCGTTCTCGGAAAGGTCACCAAAGCCTCTGGCGATAGCGATCTGCTCTCTGATTTCGTCTCTTCTTTTGCCCCGCAGGTAATCGAGCTCATCTACCAGCTCCTGATAGCCTTGGGGGGTGTACATTTGCTTATTTTCAGCCATGATCATTCTCCTTTATGTGTCGAAATAATTTTTAGAGGTAACCTGTTATTAAGACTTCAGCGCCTGAATGGCGGCCTGCAGCTGGTTGTCCTTATCATGGGGCAACAGATTGATATGATACTGCTTGGCTTCGTCGGACAGGGGAATCTCCACGTGAGGCGTGATACCGATACCGTCGTAGCCCTCCCCGCAAGGCGGGAAATAAAACTTAGTGGTCAGCTTGAGGGCACCCTCGTAGCCATAGGAGGCCAGGGAGAAGGTGGACTGCATGGAGCCCTTGCCGTAGGTGGTAACACCGACGATCTTGCCCAATTCGTAGTCGCGGATATTAGCGGTGAACAGCTCTGCGGCAGAGGCGGAATACTCATTGACCAGCACCGAGATGTTCAGATCACGGTATTTTCCGATATCGCTCGCCTTCAGGGTCCCTGTACCGCTGGTGACAAAGCCCTTTTCATTGGGGGCGCCTACCTTGATGATCTCTTCTCTGTCGTACTTATCCTTGGCGGAAAGCACCACATCACCTTCGTTGAGGAAGAAGGTTAGGACGTCCACAACAGAAGTAAGCAAACCGCCGGGATTGCCACGCAGGTCAAGCACAAAGTCGGTGCAACCCTCATTCTTCAGAGCATCCAAAGCATCGGACAACTGAGAAGCGGTGGTAAAATCGAATTCGTAAATGCGGACGATGCCAACAGAGGCGTCCGTATCGCAAACACGGTAGCTCACAGACTGAACCGTCAGCTTACGGCGGGTAATGGAAAAATCCTTCTGCTCGTAGGTTACGTTTTCGGTTTGCCCCAGAGGTGCACGGTAAACGGTAAACTCGCAAAGAGATCCTTCCTCGCCGCTCATACGGTTCAGGGCTTCGGTGTACCCAATGGTATTGACCAGGGCGGCATTCTCGCCCAAGCCAACGTACATGATGGCATCTCCCGGCAATACACCCGCCTCTTCGGCAGGAGAATCAGCATACACATTGGCAATGATCACCGCCTGGTGTTGCACGCCGTTCACATTGATCAAGCCGTTGACCACCTGCACGCCGATACCGCACATCTCGCCTTTATAACCTGCGTTGAGGTCGGCATATTCGTCAGCGTCATAATATTCGGCGTAAAGGTCACCGCTGGCCGCAATATAGCCGTCCAGCAACGCACGGATGACAGCTTCGTCCTCCATGCTCTCGTAGTAGGGGGAGTTCTGCTTGAAAAGATCGTCCAGAAGATCGACTGCCTCATAGCGGTTCTCTTCCTCGGTCTCCCCCGTTTCATCGTTGACAATGACGTCCTGCGACCGAGTCGCGGTCATGGTCATCACGGCAAAGGTGCAGAGCACGGCCAAAACAATGGCGGTGATCATGGCACCTATGGCGGCGCTCAGGGGGACGGATCTGCCTTTAGGCGGCGCGGGCAAGGCCACGTAAGTGTCAGCCAGGGCCGGCAGCTCCAACACCAAATCACGCTTGGAGAGGCAGGAGGACACGATGGATTCCATGTCCTTGAGCTCGTCGCCGGAGAAGTCGCTCTTATAAGTCAAGGACAGCAAAAGGGTCTCTTCATTTTTTTCTATGGTGGCTCGATCCACCATGGGGAGCTCGCAAAGAGCGTCACAGAGCGGCGCCATGGATGCAGTATCCAAGGCACCGCTTACTTTGTAAACATACTTTTTCATCAGGGATCTGTACCTCTTTTTGGTTTGCCATCCATCCGCCGTGCGTAACATATCACGGTACCCGGAAGGCTGACGGTAATGGCCGGCTCACAAAACCGGAGACCACAGCTTGGTCAAGCCGTGGATATCGACATATCATTCTATGCCGACAAGCACCCGTTTTATACGGCGGATGCCCCTGCCAAAGAGGTCAGGATCAATACTTGGAATTCTTGGAGGACAGGTACTTCTTGACCATCAAAGCCACCTTGAAGGTGATGGCATGCTCGAACTCGCGGAGATCCAGACCGGTCAGCTTGCGAATCTTCTCCAGACGATACACCAAGGTGTTGCGGTGGACGAAGAGCTTTCTGGAGGTCTCGGACACGTTAAGGTTGTTCTCGAAGAAGCACTGAATGGTCATGAGGGTCTCGCGATCCAGGGACTCCAGGCTACCCTTCTTGAAGACCTCCTGCAGGAACATATCGCAGAGGGTGGTGGGCAGCTGATAAATGAGACGGCCGATGCCCAGATTCTCATAGCTGACCACGTTCTTCTCATTCTCAAACACCTTGCCCACATCCAGGGCGATCTGTGCTTCCTTATAAGCGCGAGCCAGATCCTTGATGTTCTCTACCACGGTAGAAACACCGATAGAGACCTTGGTGTAGAACTCGGAGGACAGGGTGTCTACGATGTTGGTGGCGATCTTTTCCATGTCGCGGTTCTCAGAGCCGGACTTGACCTCCTTAACCAGCACGATATCATGCTCACCCACGCTGATAACATAGTCTCTCGCCTTGTCGGGGAACATATTCTGGAGCATCTCAAAGGGCATCATATCGGTCTTGCCGTAGAACTTGATGAGGAATACGATACGGGATTCCTCGGCGTTGAAATGCAGCTCCTTGGATTTAATGTAAATGTCAGAGGGCAGGATGTTGTCAAGAATGATGTTCTTGATGAAAGAACCCTTGTCGTACTTTTCGTCGTACAGGTTCTTGATATTGCTCAGCGCCACGGCCAGGAGTCTGGAGGTCTTGTCGGCTTCGCCGTCTTCTCCCTCCACAAAAATGACATACTCGCGCTTAACACCGTTGGTCAGGGGACGGTAGGTGTAGCCGCCGGACACGAACATATCAGTGGTGTAGGCCATTTCGTCGCGAATGTTCTGTCTTACCTCACCGATCTTGACAAGCTCGGAGCAAGCGATCACCACGCCCGTTTCGTCGATCACGCCGATGGTGCGGTCAATGACATCCTTCATTTGATGAATCACGCTTTGAAACAGTCTGTTAGACATAGATGTATACCTCTCTCTTTATTAATATCTATCCTTGTATTTTATCCGCTCGCTGGCGGGTGGGTACAAATATGGGGGTAGGTACGGGGGTATGGAATCAAGTAAGCTCGTATTGATAGGCCAGGCAGGAAAGCACAAAAGTGGGAGCCGTCTCGCAGCGGAGGATCCGCTTGCCCAGTCCTGTCATGGAAAATCCGGCCTCCCTGGCAGCCTCGGCTTCCTCGGGAGAGAAACCGCCCTCTGCGCCCACAATGACGGCCACGGTAGGCTTTTCACCATTGGGGATCAAGGGCATTTTACGGGAAAGAATCCCCCCTAAAGGCAGGGTACCTTCGGCCTCGTAGCAGAAAAGCACAAGATCCGCGGTTCTCGCTTCGGAAAGCACGTCATCATAACGCACGGTGGGTGTCACCTCGGGTATGATACCTCGGCGGCACTGCTTGGCTGCTTCCTCCGCGATTTTTTGGCGGCGTTCGGTCTTTCTGGTCTCGGCTTCGGGTTTTACGCGGGCAATGCATCGGCTGCTTTCAAAGGGGACGATTCGGGTCACGCCGCATTCCACGGCCTTCTGTATGATGGTATCCAGTTTATCGCCCTTGGGAAGCGCCTGATACAACACCGCGCGGTATGGCGGCTCGGTATCAGCCTTGGCGGCTTTGACGATGCGAGCCGTGACCCAGGGCTCGGCTTTATCGGGGGAAAAGGCTTCGAGGACACAATCATAGACCATATCCTCACAAGAGACGGCAACGTGCTCTCCCGCAGCCATACGAAGAGCGTAGGCTATGTGAAGTGCATTGTCTCCCCGAAGGGTGACGGTCTCGCCGTCAAGGTCAGACAAGTGGACAAAAAAACGCGGCATATCCCTTCCCGGCCTCCTTGTTTCATGGTGCGTGTGACATTGCCGTATCAATCTTTGCTGCTTTTTCAGGCTATGGTGACTATTCACAAACCCTTCGAGCAATTTTTCGAATTAAATATACCACAAAATCACCAATCTGTCAACAGGTTTTTTGTGATTTTCTTCAAGAAAGGTGTCAATATTTACAATTTGGTTTTATTTTCGGTTGTACGAAAAGACAAAAACGCCAAGAATCACAAAAAACGGCCTTGGGTAAGATTCCACAATGTTGTGCAATACACCCAAGGCTGTCTTTTTTATTCTTTTGTCAAATCCTCTCCATCACTGACGATGACCACCGAGCCTTCAAGGTCGGTGCGCCAATAGGTCACGTCATGGTTTTCCAAACGATTGAGCGCGATCTGTGTGGGATGACCGTACGTATTCCCTTCTCCACAGGAGATCACCGCCATCTCGGGAGACACCGCCGTGAGGAACGCTTCGGTAGTGGAGGAATCCGAGCCGTGATGTCCCACCTTCAAAACATCGCAATCCAATTTTCCACTCAAGGCATAACGATCCAAGAGGTCCTCCTCGGACTTATCCTCGGCATCGCCCGTGAAAAGGACGGAGGATTCGCCGAAATCCGCACGGAGCACTACGCTGTCATTGTTCAGATCTTTATAATTCGATCCAATGGGGCCGAGGATCGTAAGCTTCAGATCTCCCACGCCGTATCTGGTATCGGGCTCCGCAATGAAAACCTCCGCGTCCTCCTCCTCGATAGCATCCATCATGCGTTCGTAAGTCTCGGTAGTGGCTGTGGCAGGAGAAAGAATAACATGCTCCACCTCGCAATACGCCAAAACCGCGTCGGCTCCGCCGATATGATCCTCATGGGGATGGGTAAATACCGCATAGGCCAGCTCGGTGATTCCTTCGGCCTTCAGATAGGCGATGAGGGCGTCCTCCGAGGCGTTGGTGCCTGCGTCAATGAGCACGTTTCCTTCCGACGTGCGTATCAAAGCGGCATCGCCCTGTCCCACGTCAATGAAGTGAAACTCAACCTCTCCGTCTACAGGCGCCGTGGGTTCGTCGGAAAACCATGCGGCCAGTTGTCCGGAGGCCGCCAGGTAACTAAAAATTGCCACGATGACGGTAGCGATCACTCCGAGTATACCGTATTTCTTGATTCTTCTGCGTCGCTTTTTTGAATAAGCCATAATTTCCTCCCCAAGCATCTTTCATTATTTTTATTATAGCAGATTTTTTATGAAATTTCAAGTACATCCCGCTTTTCGGCAGAAAAAAGAATTCTTTCGCGGAGGACTTTACAAATCAGAAAAAATATGATATAATAATTTAGTTATGAACAAACACCCCCTTCACGGAGGGCAAAGGAGTTACTGCATGAAGTGTCCCGTATGCGCTTATCCCGAAAGTAAAGTTATCGATTCCCGACCTGTAGACGATGGTAACAGCATCCGCCGCCGTCGTGAATGCCTGGCCTGCAGCAAGCGTTTTACCACCTTTGAAATGCTGGAAGCTCTTCAGATTATGGTAGTCAAGAAGAACGGCTCCAAGGAGCTTTTTGACCGAACCAAGCTGATGACAGGTATTCTGAAGGCCACGCGGAAACGCCCCGTAGAGGCGGAGCAAATTGTCAATGAGATCGAGGCGGAGCTGCAAAACGCGCTTCGTCAGGAGGTCAGCTCGGTAGAGATCGGCGAGATGGTGCTTGAAAAGCTGAAGGTCATGGATCAGGTAGCGTACGTTCGTTTCGCTTCGGTCTATCGTGAGTTTTCCGACGTAGATACCTTTTTGGAGGTTCTGAAGGATCTGAAGCGGACGAATCGGAGAAAGAAGAAGGATTGATTTTTGGGCATCTCTACATACTCAGCGTGCGGCGAGATGCGAGGGATTTTTTCCTCAGCCTAAACAAAAATCTGCACGCATAGTTGACCCTATGCGAAAGAATTTTGTGACGTATGAGGGAAAAAGCACCGCCATATCGTTGTGCGATGAATTTTTAGAGATGCCCCTTTGTTAAACGCATCTCAAAAGGCTTTAAAATTTTTCTTAATTTTTTTCAAAAACCCCTTGCTTTTTTCGCAAAAGTATGATATAATACGATCTGTTCGGAAGCGTAGCTCAGCTGGTTAGAGCGCACGGTTCACATCCGTGAGGTCATGGGTTCGAGCCCCCTCGTTTCCACCAAATAGAAAAGACAGCCTTGGCTGTCTTTTTTGTTTGCTAAACGCAGGGGGTGAGAACCCATGCTCGAGTTTCAAGTAAAAATAATATAGCAATTAAAAATGAGAAGCTCGATGAACTCGCCAAGCGAGTTCGGGGTTCAGAGCCCCCTCGTTTCCACCAAATAGAAAAGGCAGCCTTGGCTGTCTTTTTTGTTTGCTAAACGCAGGGGGTGAGAACCCATGCTCGAGCTTCAAGTAAAAATAATATAGCAATTAAAAATGAGAAGCTCGATGAACTCGCCAAGCGAGTTCGGGGTTCAGAGCCCCCTCGTTTCCACCAAATAGAAAAGGCAGCCTTGGCTGTCTTTTTTGTTTGC
>SVTR01000005.1:14728-80156 GCA_015063685.1 Oscillospiraceae bacterium
TTCAAGTAAAAATAATATAGCAATTAAAAATGAGAAGCTCGATGAACTCGCCAAGCGAGTTCGGGGTTCAGAGCCCCCTCGTTTCCACCAAATAGAAAAGGCAGCCTTGGCTGTCTTTTTTGTTTGCCAAACGCAGGGGGTGAGAACCCATGCTCGAGCTTCAAGTAAAAATAATATAGCAATTAAAAATGAGAAGCTCGATGAACTCGCCAAGCGAGTTCGGGGTTCAGAGCCCCCTCGTTTCCACCAAACAAAAAAGACAGCCTTGGCTGTCTTTTTTTGTATAGTAAAACCACGCGTTAAACGCGTGGTTTTACTATACAAAAAGGGCACCCACGTCAAAGCGCGGGTGCCCTTCCCTTTCGGGGTAATCAGTTGTTATCGAAATTCAAGGTGTTGAGAACCTTGCCGTCCTCGGTAATGACAGACAGCACGCAACCGGCCCAGAAGGTCTTGTTGTTCCAGTTGCAAGCGGCCAACTCAAGAGTGACCTCCTGACCCGCAAACTGCTTCAAGAAGCCGTACTGCTTACCGCTGGAGCAATACAGGGTGACCTTGTTGCCATTGGCATCGGTCAGGTTGCAGTTGGTGTAGTAAGCGGTCTCCTGGAAGTTGACAGTAGCCTTCACCACAAAGACGGTGGTGGAGTAGTCTACGGTGACGTCCAGATTATGGAAATCAGCCAGGGTCTTATCGGTGACAAAGTTGGAGTCATCATAGGCGTGGTTGCCGTAGTAGTTAGCCTCCACGGTAGCGCCGGTGATGGCGGTCTGGCCGGCGTGAGTACCACCCTGGTTGTTGTGGAACTTGTCACGCTTACCCTTGATGACGATCTCCTGACCGATCTCTATCTCGGAGAAGATGCTTACGTCATTGACGACCACGGCGATCAGACCCGTCTCGTCGATGAGGTAGAAGCCGTTGCGGTTGACCAGGGAGGGGCCAACAATACCCTTGACGGTCACTTCATCATTCAGCTGGGCATTGATAGCGTCCTGCACGGTGCCTGCGTCCATACCTTCGGGAACGGCAACGGTGATCTTAATACTCTCGGTTGCGGTATATTCACCGTAGGTGACGGTGACGGTGACGGTAGCGGTGCCGCTCTTGAGGCATTCCATGACCAGCTTGACGTCCTGCTCGTTGAACTTCACAGCAGCCTCGTTGGAGGAGACATAGGAAACGGTAGCGTTCTCAAAGCCCAGAAGCTCAGAGGACACGGATGTGGGAACCTCCATGAGGGGGTTGCCTGTGTACTCAGTCTTGAAAAGATCCATGACGTGGTACTCCAGCACGTACTCGGGAGCCTTGGAGGTGTCGAAGGTGTAGTCCTCGTCAATGACGGCTACGGGGAGGAAACGGAAGGTGCAGGAAGTGCCGGTGGACTTGGCGTTCAGAGCGGTGATGTAGACGGTGCAGATCTTGCCGTCGAACTCACGGAGCCACTCAAAGTCGCCGCCGTTGCACTGGGAGTAGGTATAGTTGCCGGTCTCGCCGTCGATGTCAAAGAAGTAGTAGTTGGTAAAGCCGTTACCGGGAACCTCCTTGACAAGGGCGTTGACCTTGAAGATCTGGGTGGTGATATTCTCGGTAACGGGGGTGTTCAAGAGCTCCTTGACGGTCATCTCGGTGACACCGTTGAAGTCGATCTCCGAAACCTGGTTGTCATTGGAGACCAGAATACAATCGGTGAGCTGGTTGCAGCCCTTGTAGCCAAACTTGTTAGCGCCCTCGATCTCGCTGTCCAGGATCCAGTAGTCCTTGGTGCCTGCGATCTCAACTCTGTTGCCGATGGCTACGCGCTGAGCGGCATCGCCGTCATAAACGTAGATGGAAGCGCCGTTATCAACCAGAATGAAACCGCTGGGCTTCATACCGGTGGCATAGGTGATACGAGCTACCACGCCCGAGATCTTGAGGTTGGCGCCCTTCTCGGCGTCACGAGCCTCGGTGATGGTGGCGGGAGCATACTGGGAAACGTCGATATCGGACTGGTTGTTCTTGTACTCGATAAGGCGGGCGTTCTTGATCTCTTTGGTTCCGTTGTAATTCTGAAGAATGCAATGAACCAGAACCTCGTCGCCCTTGACGGGCTTGTACTCAAACTGGGAGTAGCCGACAGAGCCATCCGCACCGTACATACCGTAGATAGAGATAGTGCCGGTCTCGTCGCCAATGATCATGGCGCCGTACTGACCGTTGGTCACGGTCTGAACGATACCGCGGACATAGTAACGGTCAGAAGTGACGTAGCCGGCTTCTTCGCCGCACAGAGCCAGAGCCTCGGCGACGGTGAAGACCTTATTGGGGTCGAACGCACCGCAAACGGAGCATTTGCCGTCCACGTAGTTATGGCCGGCAGCCGCGACTTCGTCACCCTTGTAGGTGTCGCCGCAAGAACAGGTGTAGGTGGTGTAGCCGCCAGCAGTACAGGTGGGCGCGGTAACAACGGTCTCGTAGCTATGGCCGGTAGCCGCGACTTCGTCACCCTTGTAGGTGTCGCCGCAGGAACAGGTGTAGGTGGTGTAGCCGCCCTCGGTGCAGGTGGGGGCGGTGACGACGGATTCGTAGCTATGGCCGGTAGCCGCTACCTCGTCACTTCTGTATGTTTCGCCGCAGGGGCAGGTATAGGTGGTGTATCCGACCTCCGTGCAGGTGGGGGCGGTGACGACGGACTCAAATTTATGCTCGTGGGGGGTAACCACAACGGTGTACTCACGAAGGGTATGGATCTCGTCACCGATTTGAATCACGAACTTGACGTTGTGCTCGCCGACAGTGAACCAAGCAACCAAAAGCGCACCCTTGAAGCGGGATGCGTTGGAAGCCCCCAGCTGAGTGGCAACAGCCTTAACGTCATCGCCTGCGGCAACCGTATAGTCGGGATTGATGATGGGATCACCGTTGTCGATGATATAACCGAACTTGAAGTCATCGGTGTTGAGCGCGACCCAACCCCAGTCGATCAAGTAAGGATAGTCACCCAGGGAATAATTGACGACGCCGTTAAAATCGGTGTAGTGGCCGGGGGCAAAGATATCCGTGCCCTCGATCTTGTTGAACTCAATGTCGCCATAGTACATCTCGTCCTGGGAAACGTGGACGACGGCGGGATCCTCGGGAATTTCAGGTTCAACAGGAGCGGTTTCGGGTTCCTCGGTGGGAATCTCAGGCTCCTCAGTGGGAACTTCGGGTTCTTCGGTGGGAATCTCGGGCTCCTCAGTGGGGACTTCGGGTTCTTCGGTGGGAATCTCAGGTTCAGCAGTAGGAACCTCGGGATTGTCAGGATTAGTCTCATCGGCGACGGTTCCATCCACGACAGTCTCATCTGCGATAGTTTCGTCAGAGACAGTTTCGTCAGAGACAGTTTCACCGGCGACGGTTTCATCCTGAGCAGGAGCCTTGGTGTCCTCCGCAGGCTCAGTCGTCTCGGGGACGTCGGTTGCGGGATGAGTGACTGCTACGGTGGCATCCACAACCGTGGTCAGCTCACCGGTAGTCACGTCCGTATTGCCGGCCTCGTTGTTGCAAGAAACCAGAACCATGGTTACAAGCAAAGCAAGTGTCAGAACCAGCGTCAGCAAGTGGGCACGCTTCGGGAAATTCATCTTCATTTTTACCTCTCTTCCGGATTTTGACATCCTTCAACATAATAACATTATTATAGTCTTTTTTACCCGGGAAGTCAATATATAAACTGCATGGTAATTTGCTGAGTACGCTTGAAATTTTAGCAAAAGTGCTTTCTTTCGCCGTCTCGCAAAATACAGAAAGGGGAGGGCTTGCCTATCATGGCAAATCCTCCGCTTCCGAGAACATATTTTATGGGCAAATCATGCAGATGCTCTTATGAGATTCTTCGAAGTGTCAAGAAAGAAAGACTATGGCCCCCGACGCAAGGCGCTTGGCTCGCGGTCATTTCATATTCATTGCTATCAAAGCTATAGTCCTTCACCCGAATCTCTGTACAAGCAGAAGCGCCATAGTTTTCTACGTTCAACTCCACGGGGTTGTCCTTGCGGTTGATGACCGACAGATACAGATGGTCGCCGTGGTCGGTACAGAGAATATCCAGCGCGGGGTTATCACTTTCGCAGGGGATCACACGCCCCCCGCGGTGGCTTCCCATGAGGCGGAACATTTCTCCCGTGCTCTCCATACGGCATCGGTTGCCTTTGACAAAGATCATTCCCTCGTTGACGGGCATGAAAAACTCAGCGCGGTCGATGCGATAGGTCTCCTTCCCTTTGGCGAGGAAATGGAACTGCAGGGCGTTGGAGAAAAGGAGAGCATTTGAGGAATCCTTGCCCCAGGAGTAGTTCCACTCGTCTACGCAGATACGGATCTTTTCAAAGCAGTCGGCGTAGAGATCGTTTCGGTAGAAATTCAGACCGAAGCACTCCCCGTCGGCGAAGTTGGACTCCAGCATCTCGCAGGTGGCCATGCCGTTGTCCCCTTGGGTGGCGTCGGGGAGGATGCCGATGTAGTCGTGGTAGGAGACGTACTCAAAGTCACTTTGGAGGCGGTTCATGAAATCGTGTGCCCACTCGCGGTAGCCGTAGCCCCACGTGAGTCCAATGGCCACGGCGATGGTGGGATCGGCGGACTTCATGGCGGCGATCAGCTCGTCGGTGCGGGCGGCAGCAACGGCGCTGGGCTGGTATGCCCCGCCGAAAAAGTAGGCCTCGTTTCCCACGTACCAAAGGCGAATGCCGAAGGGATCAAAGCCCAAAGCCTGCCGCTTGGCGCCGTACTCTGTGGCAGCGTCGCCGTTGCAGTACTCCACCAGTCGGCGGGCGTCCTCCCCATCCGAGAGGATGAGGCTGACGGTGAACTCCGGCTCGGCGTGAAGCTCCTTGCAGAGCATCACGAACTCGTTGAGTCCAATATCCAGGGTATCCTGATGGTAGGAGTCGCGGAAGAGGAACCACTTGGAGGAGCCGTCGGCGGGGGTGCGGTAGGCGGGATCCTTGAGGCTCTCCTTCCAGTCGAAGTGGTCCGCGGCGCAGCCTCCGGGGAAGCGGAGGGAGGTGGGACCGATGGCGCGGAGGGCTTCGATGACGTCCCGTCTCATGCCAAAGAAGTGGTCGGTGGGGAGGAGGGAGACCTCATAGACCGCAATATCCCCACTGACCTTGACCGTGAAGGTACCGCTATCCAGATCCTCACCGTCAAAGGTGAAGGATAAGGCTGTGCATGGCTGATCGGCGGCGGTAGCGGTGACGGTAAAAGTCTGCTCCTTCCCTGCCACGCCGAAGGTGACCGTGGCGGTATCGGTGTAGGCCTTGACCCAGATAGCGGCCTCGTAGGTATGCCCCTCCCGCAGGGCGATATCCGCCGAGGTTTGAGACATGGTGCCGTCTTTGAGGACAACAAAGTGACTATGGCACAGGCTCTCCTCGGGGCGATCGGTGACTCGCTCAAAGCCCTCACAGGCCCAGCCGTCTACGCCATCCACTCCCATGAAGAGCTTGCGGTTGTTCAGCATTTGGGCGGACAAACCGCCGAAGAAGCCTCGACGGGTAATCTCCATGTTCACCCCGAAGATGCCGTCCTCCATGGGGTATCCGTGAACCTCCGTAGCGGGCCGAAGCCGGGACACGGTTTTGGGGAATGAAATTGATTGAAGCATAAGTTTCGTTCCTTTTTATTTGATATCCTTAAAACCATTTTTTCTTCAAGGGAATGACAAGCTCCGCAAAGGACAGCGGGGGGATCTCTGCTTGGAGCTGTCCGTCTGACACAGCCAACGCGGCCTCAGTCTCCTTCACCTGCATATCTCCCAATCGGTTCATGGAAAGCAGACTTTCCGCCGCCAGGCGAATACCCTTGACTTTGCCGTCAGCCACAGGAAATGCGGTAAGATCGAGCACCGCTTCCCCGCTCTCCTTCGAACGGTTCAAAAGATTCAAGATCAAGGCCGTTCCCTCTTGGTTCATGGACAACTGTACCTGTACTGGATCCGCACGCTCGGGATGATAGTCTTCGATGATCAGGGTACGATATGCCTCGGTGTGGGCAAAGCGGCGCATCATCATTCCGGCAGCCGTGGGGAATGCCCCTTCCTTTGGGGTCTCGATGACTGACTGGGCATGGGTATTTGCCAAGTTATTGAAATTGATGAAATCGATATCCATGCCGTGTCTTTGCCACATCATGAGGGTGGCGGCGGCATCCAGTGCGTAGGACCACTTGGAGAACATGAAGCACTTGTTCTGTCTGGTTTCCGAGCGGGGGACCATGTTGTAGACGTCCGCGCCGTTGAGGGGAAGCCATTCGGTGTTGCAGTAGCGGATGCTCGTTCCATGAGCCTCGTTGAACTTATGAAGGATGGCCAGCTTACGGATGAGATCCTCTTCCTCAAAGCCTCGGTCGGCCAAAAAGTCAATATCCATGCCCGCGATCTCCACCATGCGCTCCAACGCTTCGATGCTTGAGCAGTAGGAAATCATGCCAATCTTGATGGTGGGATCGACGGCCTTCATGGTGCGGGAATACAGCACACAGGTCTCGGCGTATTCCTCATCGGTGAACCAGCGGTGCATCTCGTTGTCCATCTCCCAGTACTTGACGTTGTAGGGCTTGACCCGACCGTTTGCGATGCGGGCGCGGCCTCCCTCGGTGGTCTCGTCACCATTGCAATACTCCACCCAAGCGGCGGCCTCTCGCGCACCCTCCTCCTTGTCCATGAAGTGGGGGAGATCACGGCCGTGATACGCGGCGTAGAGGGTATTGTCGTTGGGGTCTCCGTTCAAAGACTCGGGAGGCACATAGTCGAAAAATCGCTTGAAGGGATGGAACATATTGACACAGATCATGGATTCCGCCCCCACCGCCTCGGCGTAGGTAGCCAGCTCGTCGGTGCCGATGTCATTGTACTGGTAGCCGCCCCAGAAGTAGGAGTACATGGGTGGGCGGTACGAACCCACGCCGTCCCGCCAATTGTAGAAGGAGGCGAAGCAGCCGCCCGGCCAGCGAATGACCTTGGGGGACACGTATCTGCCCGCTTCTACCGCGCTTTTCTTAAAGCCGCGGATGGCATCCGAGGGGATCAGGGTGAAGTCGTCGCAGATGACGGTGGTATGAGGGGGCAGGAGGAGGGCGAAGGTGTAACGCCCTTCCGCGGGGACCTCAAATTTCGCGGTCACTTCGGTATAGGTGTCCCCCACCTCGCGCAGGGCGCAGGTCACCACGGGGTTTTCGATGGTGCCCTCCTCATAGATGGCAACCGTCAGCCACTCGCTACCCGTGATCCGCTTGATCTTCCCCTTAAACGTATAAGTCACGTTTGGAAAACAATATTTTCCGTCCTGAGCGAGGCCTCCAAGGGCATCGCTGTTATTTTCCACCTTCATGGCGTGGTCGCCATGGCAGGCGTCCTCGCAGTAGCCGATGCGTACTTCGGCCGTGGGGGACTTTTCGATGACAAAGGTAGAATCATCCTCAATGAGCTGGTGCCCCGCCGTGCCGGGAAAAGCAAACCAGGCGTTATGCTCGTATGAGGAATGATACCAATCGAAGACACGCCAATCCGTCTCGCATCTGGAGGAATGGTCGTTTTCATCCTCCAAAAGGTCGTACCACAGCTTATTGATCATACGATAGGGATAAAAGGGCTCAAAGCTGCGGTTGAAGAACATTTCGGCTGCCATACCTTCTACCTGCAGACCGTAGCCCAGCTCAATAAAGTTGGATGCCAGCTTAGGACTGATGGGTGACGCATGATACCGCGTGGTTGCTTTTAAGAGCTTATTCATACAACGTGTCTCCTTAAATTATCATTATTATATATGGAAGTTCCTCTTGCTTTTGGTAACGTCCTCCTCTCCCGACTATACATGATCGCCAAGAAAAGAGGGTAGGCTGAATACGGATACAGGCTTTTTTCGAAGCTACACCAAACTCTTTGCAGCTTATTTGATTGAGCTTCGTTATAATCACCGTACAAATCACTGTTATTATAACATGATTTACTCATAATTGCAACAAAATTTCAAAATACTTGCAAAAAAATCGTGTCGAATTTTCTCTGATACCCAATGTTGAAAATCCCTTTATTCATCAGTATATTCGGGATTTTCTGCAAGTCCGTCGACAAAAAATTCGCACATAATGAATGGCAAAAAGCAAATAAATTCAAAAAAAGACTTGACAAAACACTCGTTTTTTAGTAGAATATAATATACGTATGCGAGTATCAGACATCATCTGCGGAATAAATGTTGGGATTTTCTCCGACTTGTTAGAGCAGATGTGTTGATGATTGCACACGCAAAAGCGGGGTACCCCGCTTTTGCGTGTGGCTAAAGGCCGGCCTTTAGCCGCGTTTTTACTGTTAAGGATATATGTCATGAAGCAACTTGATTGCCAGTGACCTATATTATAAAAAAATCTATGGAGGAAAACCAAGATGAAAACAATCAAGCTGTTGTCCATCCTTCTGGCACTGGTTATGATGGTTAGTGTCTTCGCTGCTTGCGGCGGCGACGAGACCACCGAAACCGGAGCTGCTACGGATGCTGCAACAAACCCCGAGACGGGCGCCGAGACCAAGGCTCCCGAGACTGATGCCGAGACTCAGGCTCCTGAGACTCAGGCTCCCGAAACCCAGGCTCCTGAAACCCAGGCTCCTGAAACCCAGGCTCCCGAAGTCCAGACTCCCGATCCCTCTAAGGATGCTGTAGAGCACAAGGACTTCACTTCCGTATACGAGAAGATCGGCGCAAACATCACCGCTGATATGGTCGTTGAGGAAGAGGGTCTGGCTTACGTTGAGTACGAAGGCGTTACCTACGAGCTGGGTATGGACTTCCTGTCCATGGCCATGGTTTACAACACCTCTGTTCCCGAGAACGGCGGCTTCGAGACCGCTGAGGATGTTTACAACTTCTGGTGGAAGCTGTACATCCAGAGATGGAACTACCTCGCTCCCGAGGTTCCCCTGTACTCCAACCAGTACTTCGATCTTTACAACGCAAAGATCCAGAACTTTGCTACCACCCCCTACTGGGCTCCCGCTGACGCTATCATCGCTGCTTCCGTTAAGGAAGGCGCTGAGAACTCCGTCATCCTGGGTAGCAGCACTGACCTGTCCGGTGCTTTCCGTAGCGCTTCTTGGGGTAAGTCTTCCCCCGGATCCGCTGACCTGGATGTACAGAACCTGACCTCCGGTTATGCAACCGTTATGACCAACAAGGACGGCGCTTACATCTGGAACATGCAGGCTCTGGCTGAGGTTCCTACCTCCACTCTGAACGAGGATGGCACTCTCACCTACACCATCAAGGTTCGTAATGACCTGGTCTTCAGCGATGGCTCCGCTATCAACGCTAAGAACTATATTGCCGGTCTGCTGGCTAACAGCACCGTCGTTGCAGTTGCTGCAGACGGTACCGGTAACTCCGGTCTGAACTTCGCCGGCTTCGACGAGTTCAAGGCATACGACGGCACCAACGACGGTGCAGTCATCGAGGAAAAGAACGAGGCAGGCGAGGTCGTCAGCTCCGTTACCGCTTCCAAGACCTTCTCCGGCGTTAAGCTGCTGGATGACTACACCTTCTCCGTAACCATCATTGCTGACTACGCTAACTACTACTACACCATGGGCTATGCAGGCTTCTCTCCCGATCCCCTGCCCCTGTACCTGGGTGCTGCCGGTGACATCGTTGTTGCCGAGGACAAGTCCTGCGGTCTGAACGACGCTTTCTACGCTAAGGCTGAGAAGGACGGCGTTGAGGTTTACACTGTTGCCGAGGAGATCAAGGCAAACCTGAAGTGGAACTCCGCTCTGCCCTACTCCGGTCCTTACACCGTTAAGAACTACGATGAGTCTTCTCTGATCGCTACCCTGGAGCTGAACCCCAACTACCCCGGCGACGACGCTCGTGGTAAGGCTTCTATCCAGACCATCACCTACGTTAAGGTTGTTTCCGAGACCCAGATGGACCAGTTCACTCAGGGTCAGGTTGACGTTATCGCCGGTATCACCGGTGCTACCGACACCAACAACGCTCTGAAGCTGGTTGAGGAGAATCCCGACAAGTATGCCGAGACTCACTACGACCGCGCCGGCTACGGTAAGATCGGCTTCCGTGCTGACTTCGGCCCCACCGGTTTCGTTTCCGTTCGTCAGGCTATCATGTACACCATCAACCGTCCTGAGTTCGCTCAGACCTTCACCGGCGGTTACGGTGCCGTTGTTCACGGTCCTTACTACACCGGTTACTCTGCTTACAAGGCAGTTGCCGATGACATGGCTCTGAACCAGTACACCTTCTCCATCGAGTCCGCGAAAGAGGTTCTCGAGGATGGCGGTTGGATCTACAACGCTGACGGTACCCAGTATGACGCTGCTAAGGGCGGCATCCGTTACAAGAAGCTGGAAGGCTATGAGAAGTCTCTCGACAACCTCAACTTCAAGACCACTGATAGCAAGTACCAGACCGTTTACGTTAACGGTGAGTACTACATGCCTCTCGCTATCAACTACTACGGCACTCAGCCCAACGACGTAACCGACCTGCTGCTCTCCAAGTGGGCTCAGAACCCTGCTGTTACCACCGAGATCGGTATGTACGTTGTTTACACCTCCACCGACTTCAACACCGGTCTGTACGGTGAGCTGAACCGTATGGAGGGTTACGGCTACGACGGCACTCCCAAGCTGAACGCTATCAACTTCGCTACCGGCTTCACCAGTGCTATCTACGACTACTCCTGGAACTGGACCATCAACCCCGAGCTGGTTGCTGCCGGTTACTCTGTCTGCTTCGTTGCTGACGAGGCTGACTTCTGGGAGAACTACCAGGCTCAGGAATAATTCCGCTTCCTAAAATGACCTTAGGTCATTAAACTGAATAGGATCCCTCTGAAAGCACGGATGGCGGTTTTCCGTTTCCCTGCTTTCAGGGGTGACCCACTGTGTATTCGGACAACGGTAGGGGCGGCATTGAAAAATGCCGTTCCTACTATAGTCCTTTATAAGAGCTTTTTAAGATGTGACATAAGCTATCAATTTTGTGGAGGAGCCTATGGGCAAATATATATTTAAGCGTATATTATATATTCTACTGGTATTCTTCATTCTCTCGTTCCTTATCTATATGATATACAACATGCTGCCCGTGGACAAGGCCGCCGAAGCCGCCCAGGCGGAAATCAAGGCGAACAAGAACCTTGACTATGAGGAGCGGTATGAATATTGGCAGATCAAATACGGTCTTGACGGTAACAAACTCGAAAGATATGGCCGCTGGTTAGGTGTATATCCGTTCTCTGACGGACGCTACGACGGTCTTTTGCAAGGGAATCTCGGCACGTCCAACCAGTACAACAAGCCGGTTTCCGAGGTTCTGGTGGAACCTATGAAAAACACCATTCAAATTAACATCATCGCTACAATCCTGGCCCTGGGTATCACCATTCCCCTGGGTATTTTCTGCGCAGTCAAGCGCGGAAGCAAACGCGACGTTGCAGTGCAGGTGGGCACCATTGTGGGTTACAGCTTGCCTACGTTCATCATCGCTATCGTATTCATTTGGCTATTCGCCGTTGTTCTGGGATGGTTCCCTGTCTCCGGTATGGAAACCGCGGGCAGCTTGAATTGGAGTCCTTGGGCACGGTTTTGGGATAGAATGTACCATTTTGCGCTTCCTTTGATCGTTATGACATTCGCCTCCTTGGGCGGTATGACAAGATACGTCAGAGCTTCCATGATCGAAGCACTCTCCATGGACTGCATCAGAACTGCAAGAGCCAAGGGCCTTCGTGAAAAGGTCGTCATCTACTCTCATGCATGGCGCAACGCTCTGATTCCCATCGTAACGCTGGTCATCGGTTGGTTCCTCGGCATTTTCGGCGGTTCCCTGATGATCGAAAACATCTTTGCGCTGAATGGTATTGGCCGTACTTATTATACGGCACTCCAGGGAAATGACAACGAAGTAGTTCTTGCTCTTCAGATGTTCTACATCATGATTTCTCTGGCAGGCAACCTGCTCACGGATATCGTCTACGGCTTCGTAGATCCCCGTGTAAGAGTTAACAAGTAAGGGGGTAAGATCATGGCTAAGAATCAAGATAAAAAGCAAATGAATACTCCCGAAGAAAAGCAGCAGAAAAAATCCGGCGGTCTGTTCCGCACTCTGGGACGCTGGGGTAAGAGAATGTTCTTCGGCGCCAGCAAGGAGCTGGACGTTTTCGAAGTAGAAAAGCTGGAAAGCCCCACCAAGCTGGCTGTAAAGACCTTCTTCCGCCGTAAGCTGGCTGTGGTTGCTCTGGTTGTTCTCTTGGCGATGTTCCTGTTCGTGTTCATCGGTCCCATGTTCATCCCCATGGATGTCAACTACGTCGATGCGCTCCAGGCTAACAAGGCGCCCAACTACTCCATGATGAGCGTTCCCAAGGAAATGAAAGACAATATCCGGGACATCAACGGCTTTGCTGACTTCACCGTAGGCGTCAGCAAGGACAACAATCTTTACATCTGGGGTGTTACCAAGGATGCCCTGATGAAGATTGATTACACAGACTTCCCCGAGGAAATCGAGGAAGGAAAAGTTCATATGGCCGCTGCCGGCTCTGACCACATCATCGCCATTACCACCGACGGTAAGGTCGTTGGTTGGGGCGCAAACTTCTGCGGTCAGTACGGCGAGGCTAACGAAGCCGACGGATATGTTTCCATGGCTCGTGTGCTGGAGGAATTCAAGGTTGGTGACGATTTCATCATCCCCGATCTTTCCAAGATCCAGCAGTTGGTTTGCGGTTACCAGGTTACTGCCCTGGTATACGACAATCATCTCTATATGTGGGGTAACACCCGTACTTGCCTCAACATGGAAGAGATCATTAATAACGACAAATACTGCTCTGACGTTGCAAAGGTTGCTCTGTCCAACTATAACGTGCTTCTGCTCAAAACCAACGGCAGAATCGAAGCAGGTAAGAGCCTGTTCCTCCGCCAGACGGCTACCTCTTCCTTCCCCGGTGAGGGCCTTGCTGAGGGCGAAAAGAACAGAGTCAAGGATTTCACCACTTATCTCTATTCCATCAAGAACAAGGATAACATGCAGACGGTCGTTGATATCGCTGCTACCAAGAACTCATTCGTTATTCTGACTGAAAAGGGCGAGATGCTCGTCGTCTTCGCCACAGAATACCGTGAAGACATTTTCCCCGCCATTCCCGAGGGCGAAAAGGTGGTGGACGTTTCTACCGGTACGCTTCATCTGATCGCCATTACGGATGCCGGCAAAGCATACGGATGGGGCTATAACGCCAACGGTCAGGCTGCTATTTTCGGTGAGGACGCTTCCATTGTTTACACCGGTGCAAACCAGACCTATCTGGTGAATGAAAACGATGAGTTGACAGCCAGCCACGGTCTGCGCGGTTACCTCTTCGGTACTGACAACCTGGGCCGTGATACCTTCACCCGTATCGTTCACGGCGGTCGTATGACCATGACCATCGGTGCCGTTGCGGTTATTGTATCCTCTATCATCGCAATCATCGTAGGTTGTCTGGCAGGTTACTTTGGCGGTTGGGTCGATATGCTGCTCATGCGTGTCACCGAGATCTTCTCCGCTATCCCCTTCCTGCCCTTCGCAATGATGCTTTCCTTCGTCATTCGAAATTACCCCATCGACGAAACTACGAGAATTTTGATCATCATGATCATGTTGGGTCTGCTCAGCTGGACGGGTCTTGCACGAATGATCCGCGCGCAGGTGCTTTCCGAGCGTGAGAAGGAATTCGTTATCGCCGCCAAGTCTATGGGTGTAAAGGAAAGCCGCATCGCCTTCAAGCACATCCTGCCCAACATCATTTCCGTTATTCTGGTCAGCATGACTCTGGACTTCGCCGGTTGTCTTCTGACTGAGTCTTCCCTGTCCTACCTGGGCTTCGGCGTACAGCAGCCTCAGCCTACTTGGGGTAACATGCTGAACGGCGCTAACAACAGTATCGTCATTCAGAACTACTGGTGGCAGTGGGTATTCCCTGCAATCTTCCTGTCCATCGCAACCATCAGTATCAACATCATTGGTGATACCTTAAGAGACGTGCTCGACCCCAAGAGCAGTCGTGAGAAATAAAGAGGTGGAAGGAGAATTATTATGGCATTATTAGAAGTAAAAAACCTTCATACCTACTTTAAGACGAGAAAAGGTATTGTAAAAGCAGTTAATGACGTTTCTTATTCCCTGGAGCCCGGCAAGACCATCGGTATCGTTGGTGAGTCCGGCTCCGGTAAGAGCGTATCAGCCATGAGTATCCTGCAGCTGCTCGACGGTAACGGTTACATTGCCGAGGGCGAGATCCTTTTTGAGGGCACTGACCTCACAAAGCTCACCCAGCAGCAGATGTACGACATCCGAGGCAACAAGATCTCGGTGATCTTCCAGGAGCCCATGACCAGCTTGAACCCCGTATTTACCATTAAAAAGCAGCTCAGCGAGCCCTTTATGATCCACCAAAAGATGACTAAGAAGGAAGCTGAGAAGAAGGTTCTGGAGATGCTCTACGCTGTCCAGATCCCTAATCCCGATGCGGTTATGCGTCAGTATCCTCACCAGCTTTCGGGCGGTATGCGCCAGCGCGTGATGATCGCTATGGCACTGGCTTGTAAGCCCAAGATTCTGATTGCGGACGAGCCTACCACCGCTCTTGACGTTACCATTCAGGCACAGATCCTGCGTCTGATGAACGATCTTCAGCGCGATAACGGCACATCTATCATTTTTATCACCCACGACCTGGGTGTTATCAATGAAATGGCAGATGACGTAGTGGTTATGTACTGCGGTCAGGTCGTTGAGCAGACCTCCGCAAGAACCATCTTTACCGACTGTCCCGTCAGCCACCCCTATACGGAGGGTCTGATGTTCAGTATTCCCCGCATTGATAACATCACTCATAAGCTTGAGCCCATCCCCGGTGTGGTTCCTCACCCCCTGGCTCTGCCCAAGGGATGCAAGTTCGCACCCAGATGTAAATATGCAACGCAAAAATGTCTTGAAGAAGAGCCTCCTCTCCACGAGGTGCTTCCCGGACAGAAAGTTCGTTGTTTCTATCCTGAAAAGGAGGTGAGAAACAGTGTCGAACACAAAAAAGCTGTTGTCGATCACAAATCTTAAGAAGTATTTCCCTATTGCCAAGAGTCACCTTTTCCAGAAGGAGCAGCTCTACGTTCGCGCCAACGAGGAGATCACCATTGATATCTACAGCGGTGAGACCTTTGGCTTGGTAGGTGAGTCCGGTTGCGGTAAGTCCACGCTGGGCAGAACCATCCTTCAGCTTTACGAGCAGACCGCAGGCAGCACCCTTTACTACGGCAGAACCATTGCGAATTTCGCTCCGAAATACGTAGCGTATACCTTGAAGCACGCTCCCGCAATGATCGCCAAGTACAAGAAGATGCAGGCTAAGGCCGATGCTCTGACCAAGGAATGTGCGGCTTTGGGCGATTCTGCTACCTTCTTCCAGATCCAAAGCATGAATCTGGCTGTGGCTGAGGCCGAAACCGCTTTCCAGAACGTCGTCAAGATTCTGGGCGGCTTCGCTTCCCTGGATGATCCTCGCCCCGGTGCAGCGCTTCTTTTGAAGAAGTACGGTACTGACGTGAAGATCAGCAAGCTGAACACCCGTATTTATGAAATAGCTCACAAGATGGAGCTCTGCGACGCGACCATTCAGAATCCTATGCTGGATGATGCTAAGGCTAAAAACACCGCTAAGGTCGTTGCTTCCGCCCAAAAGAAGCGCGAGCAGCTGGCAGCTCAGAAAAAGGATCTGGAGGTTCTTCTCCAAGACTTGGATCAGGAGCAGGCTCGCAACCTGAAGGAAATCGAGAATCTGAAGCAGACATACGCCACTAACGAGCAGTTTGCCGCATATGAGGCAATGCTCGACGAGGGTATCGATCTCAGCCGTCTGAAGTATTCTGAAATGCGTCTGCTCCGTAAGGATCTCCAGGTAATTTTCCAGGATCCCTACTCTTCTCTGAACCCCAGAATGACGGTTGGCCAAATCATCGAAGAGGGTCTTGTGACTCACGGCTTCTTCAGACATGGATCTCCTCACATGAAGGAGTACATTCTGAACATCATGCGTCAGTGCGGCCTTCAGGATTATATGCTGCACAGATATCCTCACCAGTTCTCCGGCGGTCAGCGTCAGAGAATCTGTATCGCGAGAGCGCTTGCGGTAAATCCCAAGTTCATCGTCTGCGACGAGTGTGTATCCGCCCTTGACGTATCCATCCAATCTCAGATTATCAATCTGCTCCAGGAGTTGAAGGAAAAGCAGAATCTGACCTATCTGTTCATCTCCCACGACCTTTCTGTCGTAAGATACATTTCCGACCGTATCGGCGTTATGTATCTGGGCAACCTGGTTGAGCTTGGTACCGCTGAAACTGTTTTCGCGGATCCCAGACACCCCTACACCGTCGCACTTCTGTCCTCCATTCCCACCACGGATATGGATAGTCTGAAGAAGGAACGCATCATTCTGGAGGGTAACATCCCCAGCCCTATCAGACCTCCCGAGGGATGCAAGTTCCACACCAGATGCTACATGGCTTGCGACAAGTGCAAGCGAGTTCCCCCGCCCTATGTTGAGGTTGAAAAGGGACACTTTGTGGCCTGCCACTTCTTGGACAAGAAGATTGACGAGAACGGCAAGTATCTCTTCGATCTTCCCAACACACAGAAGGTTTCTCACCGTGCTGATGCAGAATAATTAACATTATGTTATTTGATAAGAAAAGAAAATTACTGAAAAAACCGAACAAAGAGGCCGAGCAAGAGTTACGTAATCAGATTGAGGCAGAGGGCGGTCTTGAAAAGAATGACATCCCAGCCATGGTGCTCTCCGCGTTTCTCGTCATTGTTCCTGCGGTGTTGGGTGCGCTGTTAGTCGTCGTTCTCCTTTGCTTCCTGTTCTTCATGTAATCTTCAGCATCCGCACAAATCATAAAAGCCACCGCCAAGGTAAGGGATTTCCCTTTCTTGGCGGTGGCTTTTTATTCGGTATATTTTGGTCACCTCAAAAACTCTCTTGGCGGAGAATCCGTGGTAATTTTCCCGTCATATTTCTCCTATTTTTCTTCGCGTAGCGCCACTGCGCGTTCAAAAAAATTGTATCAACTGACGAAAAACTTTCTCACGGCGCTCTCGTAAATAGATTTTTTAGAGATTCCCTTTCGTTTCTTTCATGAGCCTCGAAAACGTCACAGGAGCACGACCAAGGCCGCTGTCAGGGCAAGTGACAGGGGGCTGGACAATGAGCCCCAGACGAATTCCTTGACGGTGTGGCGACCCATGTGGACAGAGGCCCAGAAAATAGCTACATAAAGGCAAAGGCTGATGACAATGCACACAGGGGGCAAGAAATAACAGACCAATCCAATGGGACCTGCGATACTGCAGGCATGCCCGCTGGCTCTCACACGGATAACCTTGTTCATGATGGTCAAAACGATCACCGACAGGAAATAAGTGCCGAAAACGATCATCAGCGGCTCGCTGACCCGGGCGGCTACTGCGTAGATCATACCGCCAGCGTAGCCGATAAGAGAGAGGACAAAGGCAAGATTGCGCTGTCCCTCACGCCCCTTGGCCTTGATGGACGGGATCATAGAGGAAATCGGGTAAGCCATCACTGGGATGATTGCCAAAAACAGTAGGGTCAAAAGACTTTGGCCGAAACTGGCGAACACATCTGTACGAAGGGTTGTGAGCAGAATAATCAAGGTCCCCACCATCACCGGAGGGACGGTAACTACGCGGATGATTTTGGCCAGCACATACAAAGCCTTGTGCTTAGTTCTGCGTAAAACACGGACGTCTCTTTCGGCATTAGAACGATCTTGGATCTTGGTTTCTTTCATAGCAATCCCCTTCTTTGGCGTTTCGGCGTTCAGGTCAACTTAGGGCCGAAGACCTGCGCCTTTCTGTCTTTAGTATATACCATATTCAAGTTTTTTTCAACCTACTGTCGCGCGCGGGAAGTATACGGCTGGTTTTTGTACAGTAGAATGGAAAGATTCGGCGCTCTACTCCGGGTAGAATACATTGATAGCAAAGGAATTTTCAAGATATACCGAGCGCCTTTTCACGTTTTTGACATTCTCATTTCCAAAGAAAAAAAACAAGAATTATTTCAGAAAAAACTTCCTTCTGTTCATATAGTTATCATATTTTTATGCTATACTATAGTGTCAAGATATGTTTGATTTGGGAGGCGACCTCAATGGCACGTAAAATTGGTTTTATTGGTGTAGGCAATATGGCAACCGCAATCATCGGCGGCATGACGGCTGACGGTGGAAGCGTATCCTGCAAGGATCTGATCCTCTTTGACCGACTGACGGAGAAATGCAGGCGCTATGCCACAGAAGGTGCTATGATCGCTTCCTCAGAGACGGAAGTAGCTCTCGCGGCAGACGTGATCGTACTGGCTGTAAAGCCTCAGAATTTCCCTGAGCTTTTGGACACGCTCTCCGCTGTAGAAGGCATTCAAGAGAAGATTATCGTGACCATCGCCGCAGGTATTACGGTAAATACCATCCGCACTGCCCTTCACGGCGCTCCCGTGGTTCGCGTACTGCCCAATACGCCCATGCTCATCGGAATGGGTGTCAGCGTGATCTGCCGCAGCGATCTTGTAGCCAAGGAAGACTTTGATTTTGTGGTTTCCATGTTTGAAGCATCCGGATGTGTGATGCTCATTGACGAGAGCGAGATGAATCGCATCATTTCAGTCACCTCCTCCTCCCCTGCTTACGTTTTTGCGTTTATCAAGGCCATCTGCGACGGCGCCGCCGCTCAAGGCCTGACGGGAGATGACATTCTACCTGCTGTTTGCGACATGGTGGTAGGCTCTGCCCTGCTTCTGAAGCAAGGGGGCTTGACCCCGGAAGAGCAGATTTCCGTGGTCACCTCTAAGGGCGGTACTACAGAGCGCGCCATGGCCGTGTTGAAGGAGCGCGATCTTTACGGTATGGTGGAGGAGGCCATGAAGGCCTGTACCCGCCGTGCTGACGAGCTCAGCGGCAATTCCTGAGGTATCAGATCCCGAAAGCATATTTTTCCCACATCCGCGTATAGTGTAGTAGGCATTGAAAAAGCACCCTCCTGTTTTGGATCTGTGTATGCCTTATGATTCTCGACATAAGGAGCTCACCCTATGCGCACAATGAAGGATATTCCGTTTTTATCTTCTGCCGAAGTCCCCATTTTTCAGGACGTTCTAACCGGGCATAGCACATTGGCGGAGGAATCTCCCTCTGCTGCTGACAAGCCCACTGCTATAGCAAAAGTGAGGGATACCGTGCTCCCCTGGCGCTTGGCCCTATGGACAATCCTGTTCCTTTTGGCGGGCTTTGGGATGGGATATGCAACTATTCCTCTCCTCAGGGCTTCGGATCTCAGCGGCCTGATCACGGCACATCTGCCCAAAGCAGAGACAGCCTTTGCCTCCTTTTTTCTTCGCTTGTGTCTTCACAATCTACCGGTTTTACTGTTACTGGCCGCAGCCGGCTTGACGGGCTTTTCAAACACCCTGATTACCGTTACCTCCGGGCTGTGCGGCATTGCTGACGGTGCGACTGTAGCCCTCCTGTGGTTCAGGGCATGGAGTGTGTCTTCCGAGGAGACTTTACTTGTAAGTAAGACCTTGTTTGGATGCTTTTTGATCATGGTGATTCTGAAAAGTGGGATCCGATGGTTCTTATCTGTCAGCGCCCGAAGAACCGCCATTGGCTATTTTCACGCGCAAAACGAGACCCCTGCCCACACGTTTTTATGCGTTATGAAGCATTTGAGGCTGATCCTTTTGGGATCGCTCTTAACGGTTCTTCTGTGCTTTGGTTACGCCCTTTGTTTATTCGTATTGGTCTGAATCCCTTTTTGAGGGATAACATAAAGAAAAGGAAATATAATCGTGAAAAAGAAAAAGCTTACCCTCCTCAGTCCCATGAACGACGGCCCGGGTGTAGAAAAGGGCGAGGACACCACCCCAAATCTGAAATTTTTCTTCAAGCAATGGAAACGAAAATTCTGGAAGCTCATCACCATTAACCTGCTTCTCCTGGTTCAGATCCTTCCCTTTGTGCTTATTTTCCTGATTCAGATGGCCGGTCCCAAGGAGCCTGCCATGAATCACCCCTTGTACGCTCCCCTTATCGGTGCCCAGGCCATTGCACCCACCTCCGCAGGTGTTTCTCTGCTTTCCGCTATTTCGGGCTTGAACTTCACTTTGCCCACATATAATTCTCCCATCAACTGGATCTTTGCCGCTCTGTTGTTGTTCCATGTGATCACCTACGGCTGGCAAAAGGTTGGCGCAACCTACATCATGCGGAACCTGGTGCGCGGCGACGGCGTATTTATCCTTTCCGACTATTTCTACGCCATCAAGCGCAATCTCAAGCAGGGATTCATTCTGGGTCTTCTGGACTGTATTTTCTGCGGCGTTCTTTACCTCGACTTCCAGTATTTCAGCGCTATGCCCGGCACCGGCTTCTACAATTTCATGTACTTTGCCATCATCGCTTTGGTGATCGTTTATGCGGCCATGAGATTCTACACCTATCTGATGCTGGTCACCTTCAATATCAAGATCACCAAGATCTTCAAGAACGCGTTGATCTTCGCGGTATTGGGTATCAAACGCAACCTTATGGCTGCCCTGGGTATCATTCTGTTGGCCGCCCTCATGGTAGGCTTGGCTTTGGGTATGATGCAGATCAGCACCAGCCTTTTGGGTGTGGCCATCATTATTCCCTTCCTGTGCTTCTTGGCTTTCGCGTCCTTTATGTACACGTATGCGGCCTATCCCGTGATTCAGCGTTACATGATTGATCCCGTGCCTGCCAAGAAAGCGGCAAAGGATACTTCCACCGAAGCATGATAGCTTAACAAATAGCTCACGACAAGTGTTTTCACACACAACGTCGTGAGCTGTTTTCTTTTTATCTTGAAAGGCGAGCTAACTCGGAAAATTACCAAAAATTTAGGGGTACCATTTTTCACGGTTTTGGATTATAATAATAACAGAGACGACCGAGGGGGCGCCATACCGCCCCCTCGGTTTGCCTACCAATCGGCAAGGAATGGAGTATTTACTTATGGAATTGATCCTCATCAATCAAAGCAAATTGAAGATCATGCTGACGGCACCGGATATGGTACATTATGAGTTGAACGCCCCCCAGTTGAAGAATATGAGCTATACGGATCAGCACACGCGGGACGCTTTCCGTCATATTTTCGATGACGCGGAGGCTCAAACGGGATTTCACACAACGGGAGAGCGGCTACTGGTACAAATGTACACCTCCAAATGCGGCGGATGTGAGATCTTTGTTACTAAGCTGAGCGATGAATCTCAAATCGTCACCGATCATCGGGAGGAGGGTCTGTGCTCGTCTCCTTTGACTCCGGAGGAGGCAGCATTGATCCGACAGGCGTTGTCCTGTGATGACACACTTTTAGGGGAAGAGGATGCCGGGGAGGATGTTGTCATGAATGAAGCTCCTTACGATCAAAAGCAAGCCACTCTGCGCCGCGTAATTCTATCTGTGGAAGATTTGAATACCTTATTGGCCGCCTGCCGTCGGCTCTATCATATGGGTTACTGCGGGCAGAGTACCGCCTACATAGAAGAAGATCGGACACCGCCCACGTATCATCTGTACTTGGAGGTGCCCGATGGCATTTTTTATTCATTACCTGATGAATACATCTTTTTGAAGGAATACGGCAAAGTCAGTCGCCACAGACACACGGAGCTGTATCTCTCTGAGCACGGGCGGATGCTTTGCGAGGCCAACGCTGTGGAGACTCTGGGACGCTTATGATCACAAAAGCTTGACACGTTCAAAACGGTCAACCAGGAAACCACCTAAAAAACCAATGATCACGCCGCAGAAGCAGCCTGAAACCAGCAAAACGGGAAGATACCAAACGAGTCCCGGAGTTTCCATCATAAGCGCGGCGCAAATGATCTGACCTACGTTATGGCTGACACCGCCAGCCAGGCTGACGCCGATCTTGGAAAAGACGGGGCTCTTATAAAGAAGCATCATAACCACCAAGCTGAGCACCGTTCCTGCGGCGCTGTAAAGCAGGATCATGGCATTGCCGAAAAGGAGGGTATTCAAGGCCAACCGCACAAAGCCCGTAAACCACGCTGCCCTGGGCCCCAGCCGATACAGGGCAAAGAGGGTAACGATATGGCAAAGTCCCAGCTTGACACCGGGGATTCCTACGGAAAAGTGAAGCAGCATTTCGATATAGCTGAGCACAAAGGCCGCCGCTACCAGCATACCGAGGACAGCTACCCGTCGAGGGGAGAATAGGTGCTTGCGACCTTTTTCATGGCTTTTGTCATGCTTACGCATCATGCGCTCCCCTCCTCCACCGTGATCACCAGGCGATAGGGGAGACAAACGATGGTCTCGCCGCTACGGCTGATGGAAATATGGTTCACGCAGATCTGATCACGGCAGGGCGCGTAGCTGACCGAGGCTTCGCCGTCCCTAATCACGAGAATATGTCCTTCCGGGAGGGTCACTTGCGTGTCCTGATCCAGGGCATAGCGGCCAATCTCCGCGCCGTCCATTGATACCACCACTTCGGCACCGTGGGAGGTAAAAAGCAGGAGAAACAGGAAAAGAACCGCCGCAGAGCACAGAACGACGGCCAGCAGGATGATATCTCCTGCTTTCACTTTCCGTTGAGCTTTCTGTACTGACATACGGCGGTTTCCTTTCGCTCAGCATCGGCTGTCGCCAATGCTTCAATTTGAGATCCAATATCCTTCTGCACCGGGGACCCAGGAGGAAAGCAAGCTTTTACCATCCTGCTCGGGCATCATGAAAAGGGCGGTGGACAGTCCGTCTGCCACATCCGTATGGGACAGGGGAATGACCACGGTTACAGAGGCGTGATGGTCAGCGGGGGCAAGGGTGGCGGGATCAATGAGGTGATGATAGGTCTTCCCTTCCCACCGGTAGAAGCGTTGGTCGCACCCGCTGGTAACCACAGACGCATCAGATATCTCCAGGGTAGTGTAAAGACTGCTATCCTCAGGATCACGGATGCCCACACGCCAAGGCGCACCGTCGGGATGCACACCCAACGCCAGGACGTGCCCGCCCAGGTCAAAGAGAAGATCCTTGATTCCCTGCTCCTCGGCATAGGCCAGCACACGATCAGCCACATAGCCCTTCGCTATGGCACCAACATCCACCGAAGCTTCGGCATCGGTAAGCATGGCGGTGCCCTTTTCTTTGTCTATGACCAAAACGTCGGGGCTGGTATGCTCGGCGGCAAATAACAGCGCATCCTCGGAGGGGGGAGCCGTTATCTTCGTTCTGGCGTCATGCCAGAGGGAAAGAACAGCACCCATACAGATATTGACACGACCGTCGGTCCGGGTATACACGCGCTTTCCCAGGGTCAAAAGATCCAAGGTGGCTTCGCTCAGGGAAATGGGTGTACCGTCTCCTGCATGATCGTTGAGCGTCTTCAGATTGCTCAGACCGTCATAGGTATGATAGATATCAAACTGACGGTGAAGCTCCAGCACGAGATCATGGATCTCTCCGCTGATGCGGTTGGCCTCGGTGGGAGAGCTTGCGGGGATGTGGAGGGTGAGCACCGTGTCAAATGCGTCAAAATACGTAGACGTATATACAGATCGCTTACCACATCCCGACAGAAGCGTGATCCCCGAAGTCATCATCAGCAGTGTCGTGAGCAGGCAAAAAAATCGTTTCATGCCGGGGTATCTTCGGCACTCTCAGCGACAGGCTGAACAAAGGGAGAGATAATGACCTTCGCGGGGCACTTGGCGGCACACTTTCCGCAGCCGATGCAAGTATCCTGGTCAATGTGCGCGATGTTATTATTGACCGTAATAGCACCTACGGGGCAGATTTTTGCGCAGATACCACAGCCGATACAACCTGCGTCGCACATTTCACGGACAGCCTTACCCCTCTCCTGGGAGAAGCATCGGACGGCATATCCTGCGGTGGCGGGCACCAGCTCAATCAGGTGATTGGGACAAGCGTCAATACACTTGCCGCAGGCCTTACATTTGTCGGGGATGACCTCGGCTCGGCCACCCACGATGTGGATGGCGTCAAAGGGACAGGCCTTGACGCAGGTGCCCAGGCCCGTACAACCATAAGCGCAGGCTTTACTGCCACGGCCGGGCACCAGGGCCACCCGATTGCAATCGCTATCGCCATAATATTGGTAAATGAAGCGGGTCTTGTCACAGCTACCGGAGCACTTGACAAAGGCAACACGGCGCACGGCGGCCACAGCGTCCTGACCCATGATAGCCGCGATCTTTTCTCCCACCTCGTCACCGCCCACGGGGCAGGCATTGGCAGGGGCATCACCTTTAGATATGGCGACAGCCAGGGCATCACAGCCCGAAAAGCCACACCCACCGCAATTACTGCCGGGGAGGCATTCGCGGATTGCGTCAGCTCTTTCGTCTGTAGGAACAGCCAGGAGTTTACCCGAAATGCCAAGGAATATACCAACCACGATACCCAAAGCGGCTACGATGCCTGAGGCTACGAGGATGGCAATGATTTGTTCTGAGGACATAAATTAACCTCCGTTACGGGGATAGATCCCTGAGTAATAAGATGGGGTCACGCAATACTGCCAAAGCCCATGAAGGCGATGGCCATAAGTCCTGCGGTGAGCAGAGTGATGGGCATACCGCGGAAGGCCTTGGGAATGGGCGCATGAGCCATTTTTTCACGGATACCTGCCATGATGATGATGGCCACGGCAAAGCCTGCGGCAGTACCGAATCCCGAAAGCACGCTCATGCCGAAGGAATAGTCCTTTTGCACGTTGGTAAGCGCGGCACCCAGTACGGCACAGTTGGTAGTGATCAGAGGCAGGTACACGCCCAGGGCGGTGTACAAGGGCGGGCTGAATTTCTTGAGAAACATCTCTGCGAACTGCACAAGGGCGGCAATGACCGCAATGAACACAATGGTATTCAAATAGGTCAGCTCCAGGGGAAGGAGGATTCCGCGGTAAATGGCAGATGTGAGGGCAGATGCCACGGTAATGACAAAGATCACCGCCGCGCCCATACCCGCAGCTGTTTTGATCTGCTTTGAAACGCCCAGGAAGGGACACAAGCCCATAAACTGAGACAGAACCACGTTATTGATGAAAACTGTGCTGACAAGCGTCAGAAGGATCACGGTAAAGTCAGTCATGGTTGTCACCTCCTACGGCTTTTTCCGCCGCTTGAGCGGCTTTCTCGGCTTGCAAGGCCTTGGCTCTGTCAGCCGCAGCCTTCTTCTCGGCGGCGGCAGCCTTGGCCGCTTGAGCTTCTGCTTCCTTGCGGGCAGTTACGTCGGAGATCACAGCCTGATGGTTCCCTGCGCCGCAGGAGCCCGCGCACTTGGCGCAATTACCGCCGCAAGCCATGGACGCTTCGCCCTCGGGGCGATTGGTAGCCGAGGGAGCGTTCAGCTTGTTCTGGAGAGCGGTCAGGCAAGCCAGCACGAAGAAGGCGCCGGGGGCCAAAATGAAGATGGTGATGGGGGGGATCACATCGGGAATGACCTGGATCCCGAAAAGGGTACCCGCACCGAGGAACTCACGAACCATACCGATGAGGGTCAGCGCCACGGTAAAGCCGAGACCCATGCCCAGGCCATCGAAAATGGAGGGGATAACCTTGTTTTTGGAGGCATACGCCTCAGCGCGGCCAAGGATGATACAGTTGACCACGATCAGCGGGATAAAGATGCCCAGGGAGTCGTAAACCGATGTGACGAAAGCATGGAGCAGCATTTCAATGATGGTCACAAACGAGGCAACGATCACGATATATGCGGGCATTCTGACGCCGCCGGGGATCACTTTGCGAAGAAGAGAGATAACCATGTTGGACATGATCAGTACTGCGGCGGTGGAAAGACCCATACCCAGGCCATTGATAGCACCTGTGGTCACCGCCAGGGTGGGACACATACCCAGCATGAGGATAAAGGTGGGGTTTTCCTTGATGATACCGTTCCAGAGACGCTCTAATGGAGTATTCTTTTTCAGTTGCTTCAAGGCTCAGTCACCTCCTCCTGCTGTACTGTACCGCCGAGATACGTGGTGTTGATGTATGAAAGGCCTGTATTCACCGCACCAGCCACCGCGTTACTGGTGACCGTAGCGCCTGAAATGGCCTGCACGTCACCTGTCTTTTGAGGCTCGGTCTTCACGATGTTGACGGAGCCGCCGGTGATACCTGCGAAACGGTCGGCAAAGGCCTGATCCTTACATTTGGCACCAAGGCCCGCCGTCTCGCCCTGGGCGATCACCGAGATACCCACCAGGGTACCGTCCGGGGAAACACCCATGGCCAGGGTGATATCGCCGCCGTAGCCCTCGTGAGAGGTGACGGTCAATGCCCAGCCGAGGGTATTACTTCCCTCCTTGGCCACCGCGACTTTTTCAATGACAGACGAAGCGCCGGGAGCAATGGGGGGAACGTCCTGCGCTTCAAAAGCATCCGCCGTGGGGAAAACGCTTTCATAGGCGGCCATGGCAGCTTTTTCCTCTGCCGCGGCGATGGGATCCTTGGTTACTTCGTACACCACGGCGAGACAAAGTCCCGCGATGAGCGTAATGATACACAGCACGAGGGTGCCTTGCATGATTTTTTTCATATCAGCACCTCCTTATGCTTTCTTTTTCATCCCCTTGCGGGATACGCCGAAGGGACGGGGCATGGTAACCTTTTCAATGAGGGGAACCAGCAGATTACCGATGATGATGGCATAGGACACGCCCTCGGCAGAGCCGCCGAGGACACGGAAAATGGCGGTGAGCAGACCCAGAAGCAGGGCGAAGATCACCTGACCTCCGTGGGTAATGGGGCAGGTCACGTAGTCGGTGGCCATGAAGAAGGCACCCAGCAAGAGACCGCCGCCACACACCTGAGCCACAAGATAGCCGGGATTGATCATATCCCCATGACCCGAAATCAGTTGAATCAGGCAAACAAAGCCCAGGGTGGAAAGGATGTAAATACCCGGAATGCGGATGCTGATCACACGCTTGACGATGAGATAAAGACCGCCCAGGAGGATCGCGGGAGGATAGGCCTCACCGATACAACCGTTATGGGTATTGAAGATCATATTGAAGATATTGACGTCGGCGCCTGCCTTGACCTCGGCCAAGGGGGTCGCTCCCGTCACGGCGTCCACCGCGGAGGTGGCGCCCGTCACGGCATCCACTACGTCACCGTCGAAGAGGGTGCGGATGGTATCCGGGAAGGTAGTCATGGCGGCGGCGAAGGAAATGAGCAGGAAGCAACGGGCAGCCAAGGCGGGATTGATGATATTATGGCCCAAGCCACCAAAAAGCTGTTTCACCACCAAAATGGCAAACACACCTCCGATGGCGGGCATCCAGAGGGGAATGGTGGCAGGCATATTGACGGTGATGATCATACCCGTGACCACGGCACTCATATCCGAGATGGTGACGGGGAGCTTCATAAGCTTCTGATAGATCAGCTCGGTGAGCAGACAGGTGGCCACGGTCACCAGCAATACCAAAAGGGCTTGGTAGCCAAAGGTGTAGATACCCATGAGGCAGGCAGGGGTCAGGGCGATGACCACATCGGTCATGATGCGTTTCGTTGTAACTTCATGACGGATATGGGGTGAGGTTGAAACGTGGATATTTCTCGTGGTGTGGGTCTTCACATTTTCAGTATGACTCATGCGTCCTTCCCTCCTTTCTCAGCGGCCTTGGCGGCCTCTGCCGTTTTTCTTGCTCTGATCAAGGCGCCTGTCTTTCGCTTGCCAAAGCGCATGCTTTGCACCAGGTGACGCTTCGCGGGGCAGACGTAGGCACAGGAGCCGCATTCAATGCACTCCATGCCGCCGTACTTTTCAAATTGGTCAAAAGCCTCGTTTTCTGCCGCGTCTGACAGCAGTTGAGGCAACAAATGCTCGGGGCAAGCCGACAAGCAACGGCCGCAATGGATACAGGCAGAGGGATCATCCACCGCCACAGGGTCAAAGCGATAAGCCAGAACCGATGCGGAGGTTTTGGTCACGGGGATCTCCATGGTATAGAGCGCCGTCCCCATCATAGGGCCACCGGTGATCACCTTCTCGGGATCGGCATCCGAGATAAACCCGCCTGCTTGCGCCATGACCTGCTCGTAAGACATACCGATAGGCACCTCCAGGTTACAGGGGGACGCCACCGCGTCACCTGTGATGGTCATGATACGGTGGGTCAGAGGCTGGCCAAGGGTAACCGCGCGGAAGACCGAAATCGTCGTGGCCACGTTGACCACCACGCACCCAACGCCGGAGGGCAGAAGGGAGGAATTCAGCTTGCGCCTGGTCAGGGCGTATACCAACATACGTTCACCGCCCTGAGGGTATTTCGCCTTGAGGGGGATCACCGAGATTTTGGGGTACTTCCCTGCCTTCTCGGTCAGGGACTTGATGGCCGCAGGCTTATTGTCCTCTACGCCGATGAGACACTTGGCGTTAGGGAACAGCCGCAGGAGCAGCTCGCATCCGGCCAAAAGCTCCTCTCCTCTCTCCAGCATGAGCCGATAGTCAGAGGTAAGATAGGGCTCACACTCCGCGGCGTTGACGATCAGATATTCGATCTTTCCGTCATCGGGGGGCGTCAGCTTGACCACCGTGGGGAAGCCCGCGCCGCCGAGACCTACCAGTCCTGCCTCACGGATAGCGTTGCGGATGTCCGCGGACGTCAGCCGGGCCACATGCTCTTGGGACATCAGCGCATCCACGTATCCCGGCACGCTTCGATCGGGAAAGTCGGGACGGAACCGATCGTCGACCCACTGATGGAGACCATCGTTTTCAATGATGATACATGGGGCGGTCTCACCCGAAGCCGTCATATGGGGCGCTACCCCTTTTACCTTACCGGAAACGGCACTATAAACAGGCGCCGACACAAAGCCGCCCGCTTCCGCGATCTTCTGACCGGCCAACACCTGTTCACCGGCGCTGACAAGGGGGGTGGCCGGCGCGCCGATATGCTGGGACAAGGGGTATACCATCTCTCCCTCAGCGGAAATGAGCCGAATGGGCTGATCGGCAGACAGATGCTTTTCACCTGCCGGATGGATGCCGTGCTTAAAGGTTTTTTTGCTCATTATAACCGGATCTCCTTACTTTCTTAATTTTTGAGAGCGGATGTCGGTTCCCAGGAAGGGCAAAACCGTGTACTCGCCCAGCACGCGGCTGGTGATGCGATCCCAATAGCGCTTGCGGAAGTCTGCCTGGGAGAGATTACTGCTGATAATGGTGGGTTTCTTACGATTGAGACGGGTATTGATCAAATTATAAAGAACAGATGCGGTGAACTGATTGGAAACCTCGGTACCCAGGTCATCTACAATGAGCAGATCGCAGGAGAAATACCGACTCGTATCCTGTCCCGCATCCCCCGTCATACTGTTGCCAAAGCGCTGAAATTCAAAATCTGACAGCATGGTCACAGCGCCTGTGTAAAACACGTCGTAGCCATGATCCAGCACCACGCCCGCGACCGAGGTTGACAGATGAGTTTTCCCAAGTCCCGTGCCGCCGAACAAAATCAGATTGCCCGAGGTCGCGGGATCAAAGGTTTCGGCGTATTGCTTCATCATGCCGAGAATCTGCTCCATGCGATGGTAGACGGTGGGGTCACTCAGGTAGTAGGAAAGGTCGAAATTATCGAAGGACTGCGTTCTCAAAAGCTCGGCCATACCGGACGCCTCGTAGCCTGCCTCGATGATCCTTTTCCGCATACAGGTGCACATTTTCACGTCCACAAAGCCGCTGTCGCTGCACAAAGGACATTCGTATTTGATATCCGTGTAGTCCGCGGGATAGCCATGGCTGACGAGCAACGCCTCCCGTGCCTGTCTGACGGCCGCCGTTCTTTCCTTCAGCTCTTCGATGGTCTTCTGATAGTCTCCGCTGAGGGAGGCCTTCATGATCTGAAGTCCCATGTTGCTGATCTCACGGTCGGCCTCCCGAAGCTCGGGAATGGCCAGGTACGCCTCAGCCTTGCGGTCATCGGCGGCTTCGCGGGCTCGGAGATATTTGGTTTCGTACTCTTCCCTGATCCTGCGGTAATTTTCTTGATTATATCCCATAATAAAACTCCATGATCTGACCGGATATCTCTAAAAAACGCTCGCTGTTCGCTCAGCAATAGAATTTTGAGACATCCTACTGTTTTTTCGGTGCTGTCCGCACCCTTATTTTTTTCCTTCGTCTGCGGGATCCTCATCCCCAAAGCTCCGTCGGACGGCGGCGGCAAAGAAATCGTCGGTGTCGAAGGAGCCCTCCGTTGTGGGCGCGGTTGCCCCGTTTTTCTTCTCTGAACGCCGGCTCGCGGCGGCGGCCCTGTGGGCTTCGTCTGCCCCTCTGATGGCCTCCTCGGTTCGCAAGCCGTCACGGTTCCAGTTGGACAGCACAGAATTCATATAGCTGATGTTGGGGGCACCCTTGGCATCCACCGTTACATCGTAAGCCAAACGAATGATATCCACACCAAAGCCAAAATCGTACAACCAGGTGGAAAAGCATTTTTTCTCCTTGGGAGTCAGGCTTCTTTCTCCCATACCGAACAGGGCGCGGAGCTTCCCTTCGGTCTCGGCGTACAGCTCAAGGCGTCGGATCTCCTCCTGAAGGGCCGCCAGGGTCTGGATATCCCTGTTATAAAAATCATAGGCCATGGTCTCGGTGCCCTTGATGGACTTGGGCAAGCCTCGTCGCTCTCTGGTACTGACGTAATAGGCCAATAGACAAAGGACGTATTCCCAGTCCAATCCCAGATAGTCAACGAAACCGAGGATGGTATTGACCTCATGGGTATTGAACATTTTACCGAAGACCCGCTGGCATTCGTGAAGCCAATCGGCGGTTTCCTTGTGGGATTCAAGGAATGCAGACAATTGCTCGGTGGTATAATGGGGTAGCTCATCCTTAGGACGGAGCTTGGTTGCTCCCTTTTTTTCTGTCTCCGGGGCTTTAGACGTCTGTTGTCCGTCTTCCGCAACGGGGATTTGTTCCTTGATAGGCGTCGGGCTGATATGATGGGTATCCGTTCCAATATCAGCGATTTCTTCGATGGCAATCAGGCCAGCGCCGCGCCAAAAGGCCAGCGCCGCCCCTACACCGTCCGTATCGCATCCTGCCAGCTCCGCGATGCAATGGGAGCCGCGGTCGCTCTGGTAGTTGCCGCAAAGCTCAGGGGACGCGCACAGAGCCAAGAGTACCTTCAGGTCTGTGAGAGAAGCCCTGTCCATGATATCGATGACCTTTCCCGGCAGAACGAGGGCTGATGTATCGTATTTGATCTTGATCCGGTTCATAATTTATCCTTCCTTGCTGTGGGTCACATGTCGTCTGAGCCGGATTCTATGATGTGCTCATCTACCTGCTCCAATTCCCGCAGCTCTTCGTCACGGGAGGCGATCTTGTAATTAAGGATCATGAGAGAGTCGCCCAGGTGGACGTTTTCCACAACGATCTCACGGCGACTGTATTTCAGCTCTACTCCCATGTAATTCCAAAGTCCCTTGACGCCACAGGCCACCAGGCGATCCGCAATAGGCTTGACCTGCTCCTTGGGGCAAGTGATAACGGCGATATCCACGGGATGCTGGGTACAGAATTCCTCCAGGGAGGCAAGGGGCATGACATCCACCCCTGCTACCTGGGTGCCCTCCTGACCCTCACCGGTATCAAACATACCGATGATATCCACGCCTCTTTTTTCAAACATGGACAGGTGAACAAGGGCTCGGCCCAGGTCTCCCGCGCCGATGATAATGGCATGAAAGCCTTCACCCACGCCGAGGATCTCGCTGATGCGGGCGAAGAGATAATTGACGTTATATCCATAGCCCTGTTGACCGAAGCCGCCGAAGCAGTTAAGATCCTGGCGGATCTGGGAGGCGGTGACGTTCATCATGGCCGAAAGCTCACCCGAGCTGATACGCATACGCCCCTGGGTAATGAGCTCTCTGAGGTATCTGTAGTATCGGGGAAGGCGCTTAACCACCGCGGGTGACACGGTAATGGGGCGTTCAGGGCTATATTCTTCAAATTCCATGGTAATTCCTTTCTTTTGACGCACGCAAGGTGGCTATTTCATAAAAGAAGGGGAGCTTGCGTATCTCACATTTCTTCGTCATCCAAGGCAGACGCGTTGAGGGAGGTGTCCGCTCTGTGGCCTGCCAGGTAATCGTAATAGCCTGCGGCAGCGATCATGGCACCGTTGTCTCCGCAAAGGCCTCTCTCGGGGACGACGAAGGGGATCTTGCGCTTTTCGGCCAAGGACAAAAGGGCGGCTCGCAAATGGGAATTGGCAGCCACACCACCTGCCAGAACCAAGGTTTTTGCTCCCTTGGCAGTGGTTTTGAGGGCCAGGTCGGTCTTTTTGACGATACCGTCCACAATGGAGGCGGTAAGAGAGGCGGCCAAGTCGGCACGGTTGATTTCCTCACCCTTTTGCTCTGCCGTGTGGATCAGGTTAATGGCTGCGGTCTTAAGGCCGCTGAAGGAGAAAGCAATCTCGTCGGGAGTGATAGCGCAGGAGGGGAGCTTATAGGCTTTGGGATCACCCTCGTGGGCCAGCTTGTCCATGGCGGCACCTCCGGGATAGGGGAGTCCAATCTTCCGCCCCACCTTATCAAAGGCCTCGCCTGCGGCGTCGTCGCGGGTGCCGCCCAGCAGATTGAAGGTGGTGTAGTCCTCCACCAGGTACAGGCAGGTGTGACCGCCCGAAACCACCACGGCGAGGAAGGGAGGCTCCAAGGTGGGGTCGGTGAGATAGGCAGCGGCAATATGTCCGTGGATATGATTGACGGAGATCAGGGGAATGCCATTGGCATAGGCCAGGGACTTGGCGAAATTAACACCTACCAGGAGTGCACCGATGAGACCGGGATGGGTAGTCACGGCAATAGCCCCCAGCTCCTTCAGGGTGATCCCCGCTTCGTCCAAAGCCTCCTTTGTGATGCGGCTGACGGCCTCAATATGGGCTCGGCTGGCGATTTCGGGCACCACTCCGCCGTAGAGACGGTGGGTATCAATCTGGGATGCCACAATGTTGGAGCAGATGCGACGGATGCCCGTATCCATCTCGATAACGGATGCGGAGGTCTCGTCGCAGGAGCTTTCCATACCTAAAATATACATGTAAAACACCTCTCGGGTAGATAGAATATGTCTCATTTTATTATACCTTAAAATATGTGATTTGTCAACAGGTGAAACACGGCAAACTATCACAATTCTGTAAATATTGACGATTTTCCGCTTATTTACCATGGACTATCGATTCTATGGAAAAATCGCGATAATTTTCCCAAAAAGGAAAAATCCTCTTGCATATTTGTCGGCGATGTGTTATAATGGGCGTGTCACTATGGGAGATCCGGGTAAAATCGTCTGTACGGTTCATTAAAGTACACTCGTTTTCGTATGCTTCTGAATCTCCCTTCACTCTTACATAAGAAAGGATCCGTCATGAAACATCATCAGCAAAGATTGCCTCTCCTTCTGACTCTGGCTCTGCTCTGTCTCTCTCTCGTATTGTTAGTCGCCTGTGAGGGCGGTAACGTCAACAGCGAGACCCAGCCCGGAACCCAAGCACCCACTGAAGCGCCCACCGAGGCCCCCACAGAAGCTCCCACCGAGGCTCCTACCGAGGCTCCTACCGAGGCTCTCACAGAAGCCCCCACAGAAGCTCCTACCGAAGCACCCACCGAGGCTCCCACCGAAGTCCCTACTGAGGCTCCTACCGAAACTCCCACAGAAGCTCCTACAGAAGCTCCTACCGAAGCCCCTACTGAGGCTCCCACCGAGGAAGTAACCATGAAAACATACACCGTAAAATTTGTTGTAAGCAACGCAGTCGAAAATCCCGAGGATCAGATCGTCATCGAGGGTGAGCTCGCCTATGATCCCGTGTCCAAGGGCCAGGTAGCCATTCCCGAAAACGGTAGCCACTGTAACGGCTGGTATACATCAGATACCCTTAGTGAAGAAAGCCGCTTTGACTTCTCTACTCCCATCACCTCCGATATGACTCTGTTCGCTGAAATCGTCGAGCCCGAGCCTCCCCAGGCCATCACCTCTGACTGGAAGGCCATGTGGATCTCCCAGTTCGATATGCAGAACGTATACACCAGCGGCAGCAGACAGAGAAATGAAGCTGACTACACCAAGCGCATCGGTGAGATCCTTGATAACGTGGTTGCCAGCGGCTTCAATACCGTTATCGTACAGATGCGCCCCTACGCTGACAGTATGTATCCCTCCGAGGTCTATCCCCCCAGCCGTTATACCACAGGCAGCTATGCCAATGACTTCACATACGATCCCATGGAGATCCTCATTGCGGCCGCCCATGAGCGCGACCTGGAGGTTCACGGTTGGATCAACCCTCTGCGCGGTATGACCACCACTGAGATCAATCAGGTTCCCGCAGGCTACAAGATCAAGGATTGGTATACGGACAGCTCTACCAAGGGCAAACTCGTAACCACCGTGAAAAGCAACGTTTATTTGAACCCTGCCTACGAGGAGGTTCGCCAGCTCATCATCGACGGTGCGGTAGAGATCCTTGAAAAATACGACGTGCAGGGCATCCACATGGACGACTACTTCTACCCCACCACCGATGCCTCCTTTGACGCCGTTGCCTACAACGCTTACAAGAGCGAGGGCGGCAAGCTTGAGTTGGGTGAGTGGAGACGCGAGAATCTCAACAAGCTGGTCTCCGGTCTTTACGAGGCCACCAAGGCCCACGACAAGAAAGCCGTATTTGGCATCAGCCCCGCAGGTAACATCAATACTGTTTACGAAGCTCACTACGCAGACGTATACAAGTGGTGCGCCGAGGAGGGTTATCTGGACTACATCATGCCCCAGGTATACTTCGGCTTTGAGCACGCCTCCTGGGCATTCGACAAAACCTGCAAGATCTGGCAGGATATCATCAAGACCGAGAAGGTTACACTCATCATCGGTATGAGCTTCGGCAAGGCTCTGGCCAAGGTGGACAACTATGCAGGAGCCGGCAAGAACGAGTGGGCTCAGCACACCGACATCATGAAGCGCAGTGTGGAATATACCGCCAATCTTGAGAAGTGCGTGGGTATCAGCGTATTCTGCTATCAGTATTTCTACGATCCCGTATCGGGTCGCGCGGTGGCAGGCACCGCCGAAGAGGTCGCCAACTTCGTCCCTGCCCTCAAAGAAATCACCTGGCATCCCGAAGACAATGAAGCATAATACATAAGATTTGTGGGAACTTTCTTTTGAGGGTTCCCACTTTCTTCAGAGGTACGAACACAAAGCCCAAGCACCGACAGAGAGGAATTCATCATGCGTCATCAAAAGAAGAGATCGACCGTGAGCAGCTTCAAGACCCCGCGGCAGGAGATCAAAAAGCTCAAAAAGCAAGCGTCGAGACTTGAAAAACAGCTGGACGATCAGCGAAGGGAGAACGCGGATCTCAAAAGACAGATAGCCGAAGTCAAGGGAGCCTACGGATCGCTTGACCGATTACCAATCAAGGGCCGAAAAAGGCACCCTGTTTCGCCGGGAAGCCGACAAGCGGCGCAAGAGCTTCTCGGCATCAATGCATTCAACGCAGGTCGTTTTTCCAAAAAAAGCTATGCGAGATATCTAATCCAAACCTTCAAAGGCTCCACCTTGGGCATGATATTTCGCCGTATCTCCCGCTTTTTCCGCCGTTTTCGCTTGATCAGACGGATCACCGCCGTGGTGGCGGCCATTCTGGTCGGCTTACTGCTATCCGCGTTTTTCGTCACCATCCTTCCCTTCCTTCTTCTTCTGCTCATTATGACCCTCATGGGAATCGCCATGCGCGCACGGTCAGCCAACCGCCGGATGAAGGAGGAGCTCCGGCATCAAAAGCGAATCCGCGTGGTGATCTTTTCGGATCAAGTGACCTTTGAAGGCGACACCTTCGGAGAGCGGTCTGCCAAGGCCATGGCGTCGTCTCCCGATACAACCGTTTTGGTCGTGACACCGCGGCTCTGGTCTACCAAGGGCCTGGGAGGACAAGGGATGTTTTTTACCGTCAGACAAGAGGCAGAACGCCTTTATCTCGTTCGCAGGGGTTATTATTTTATTTTACGGCGTCGGGTGTTGGACAGCTTATCCTGCGATATCAGCGTTATATACTGACGGCTTCGTTTTTGATGCGACAATTTTCGGGAAAGCACTTGCAATTACAAGGATTTTATGATAGAATATATTTTGTTTTGAAATATCATTTGGCGGATGATGGGCTTGTACTTATCCGCAAATATGGAGGAAAGATCATGAATAACAAAAAATCCGCGGGTCTTACCGCGATACTGTGCTTCCTGCTGGCAGGCAGTGCGCTCCTGACGGCTTGCGCACCCTCGAAAGAGCCTGAGGAGACCACCGAAGCGCCTACCGAAGCAATCACAGAGGAACCTACTGAGGCCCCCACAGAGGCACCTACTGAGGCTCCCACCGAGGCCGCTGTAGAGGTGGATTGCACCATCAGCGTTATGGATCAGGATGACGCTGTTGTGGGCTCCCTCTCTCTCAGATTAACACCTAAAAACGGCTCGTCAGACATCATCTGTTACTTCAACGAGGCAGGTCAATGCACCGTCACTCTAACAACCGGTACCTATGCCATCAGCATCAATGCCCTCCCCGGGGGCTATCTCATAGATGACACAGAACTGGTGGTCACCGCTGACAGCAAGGCTCTCACCATCCGAGTCGATAACAACATCCCCAACGGCACCCAGAATCGCCCCTTCGTCATTGTGGATGAGACCACCACCATTACCCTGCCCGCAGGTGCTTCCCACGTTTACGTCACCTACGGCGCCTTGGATCGCAGCTTTGTGATGACCGATCCCGACGTAAAGGTTTCTTACCGCGACAAAGAATATGCCCCCGACGCCGAGGGTCTGGTGAAATTCCCGCTGGTCAGCGACGGCCCCCGCGATCCCGCTTACATTACCCTCACCAACACCACCGCCGCTGATCTGGAGGTCACCTTCTCCCTGGAAGCCATTCCCGGCACGTTGAACAATCCCTTTGTTGTTGAGCAATTGGGCGAGACCGTGATAGCCTCCGTCCCCAAGGAGGAAACGGTCTATTACAAGTGGTCGTCTGACAAGCAGGGCGTCCTGATGGTATCCTCCGAGACCCCCAGCAACCATATTGCTATGACCAATCAGACAACATCCGTCAATTCTTATTACACCAACGGCACCTTCTGTGAGTATCTGACCGTCAAGGCGGGCGACCAGGTCTCGATCGCCGTAGCCAGCAGAGACAGCTCCCTTGAGGTTGCTGAAGTGAGCTTTACCCTGGATTTCTATGCCGGAACTGCGGAAGATCCTGTCCCTGCGGGCAAGGAAGAGATCACCGTCGCTCTCGATGGCGGTGAAGCTACCACTTATAGCTATAGCGGTAGCGCTTCGACCGTCACCCTCAAGGGCAAGGGCTTCTCTATAGTCGTAGGCGAGACTGAATATACCCCTGACGAAAGCGGTGCTGTCAAGGTCATCTTCCCCGCTGATGCGGAGAGCGTCTCCTTCACGGTCAAGAACAACGGCGAAGGTCACGGTGAGTGCACGCTGACCTTTGCAGGTGAGGCTGAAACCGAAACCGCCGCGTAATTTTCAATTGATCTTTATACAAAAAATCCCCGACACACGTCGGGGATTTTTCATTTCAGGGTTGCATTTCCAGGATACTGCCTCCGAACTGCTGCGCCACCTCAGGGTCGTGGGTGATGAGTAGTACAGCGGCATTTTGGGTTTCAGCCTTTACGAGACGGATCATTTCCTCCCGTAGCGCGGTATCCAACCCACGGAAGGGCTCATCCAGCAAATACAGATCTCCGTCATGGGCCAGGGCACGGGCCAAAGCCACTCTCTGTGCCATGCCACCCGAAAGCTCGGCGGGATATTTGTCAGCCGCTTCCGCCAGCTTGACGGCTGAAAGCCATTTCATAGCCTCGGGGAGGGTTTCCTTTTTGTCGGACAGCACGGCGTTGACATTTTCAAGAGCGGTTCTCCATGGAAGAAGGCGCGGCTCTTGGAATTGAACAGAAATGCGCGCGGAGGATCGAAGGATCTTGCCGCTGTCGGGCTTGATCAGGCCTGCGGCCAGGCGAAGCAGAGAGGTTTTTCCCCGCCCCGAGGGTCCCATGACCACCAGGCGATCACCCGACGAGAGACGCAGATCAAAATCACGAAGGATCTCCTTATCACCCAGCGTAAGAGATACCTTTTCAAAGGTCAGCATATCACTCATGATCGGTCACCTCCGAGGGCAAACGGGATTTCCCACGTCGGGACAATCCCTTGATGGCAAAGAGCAAAATCAGCTCCAGCAGAAGGCTCAGCAGAATCACCGTCAGCGTCCAGGCAAACAAATCCGTTGTTTCCAGATACAGCTTGGATTCGGAAAGCATCCGACCGATGGACACCAAGGGCACGATGAGGATCTCTGCGGCCACGCCCGCCTTCCATGCCAGTCCCACAGAGGATCGGCATGAGGCAAGGAATGCGGGAATGACAGACGGCAGGTAGATCCGCACGAGCTTTTTCCATCCCGAAAACCCAAAGGCTTCCGCCATTTCCAGGAGTTGTTTGTCAACAGCCCCCAGGGCCTCGTGAAGATTTGCCCAAACCACAGGTAAAACCATCAGGACGGCGATAAAGGATGGTAAGGTGTTTCTGTCGATCCACAGATATGCCAAAATGATAAAGGATGCTACGGGCGTGGAGCGGATGACCGTGATGAGGGGATAAAAAAGCGTGTAGAGAAACGGTACAAAATGGGTAGCCGCGGCTAAAAGAGTGCCGCAGAGCACCGCGATCACGACGCCGTACAGAATACGGCCAAGAGAGGTGACTACCGTAGTCCAGAAATCAGCTTGACCGCAGAGCTCACACAGGCGCTTGAGCACTTCTATGGGTGTGGGAAGCAGTAAAGACTCCCCTACACCGTAAGCGGCCAAAGCCCATATCCCCAACCAAAAGGTCGTGACAAGGACATATTGAATCAGCTTTCTCCCCCACCAAGGGATGGCGTTCCACAGCTTTTTCATTCCGCGATATAGTACAGATCGTCACCGGGGACAGCGTTTCCGACAGAGGCGGGAGCTACGCTGTGCAGGACGGTGTAGAACTGGGTCAGCTTAGCCTTCATATCTTCACCGGCGAGGAAACAGATATTGCAATTGGGGATGGCCTTGGTAGCGACACCGGCCTGGGCAAAGACGCCCTGTTCAGCGATCATTTTGCCTGCGTCGGCAGGATTTTCCTTGACGTAGGTGATAGAGGTCTCATATTCGGCAAGGAAGGCTTTGACGGCCTCGGGATGCTCGCTCGCAAAGGCGGTACGCACCACGATACAGCCCTGTGCCAGAGAACCGGGGGTAGCACACTTATCCCATTCTGCGGTAAGATCAAGATCCACGGAGAGCTTATCATTGGCAGATTTTGCGATGGTAACCATGGGCTCGGGCAGAACGGCGATATCCACCTTGCCGCCTACAAGAGCGGTACGCAGATCGGCAGGCTGGGCATAAGAGGTGGTATCAATGGTCACGTCTGTACCGGGAACCAGACCGTTTTCCTTGCAGAGATAGGTGAAGATAAAGGAGGGGTTCTGAGCGGGACAGTAAACCGTCTTGCCGCGGAGATCCTCCATGGAGGTAATGGCCTCATTTTCGGAGGACATGAGGTAGAGCACACCCAAGGTATTCACGGCAACTACCTGAACGGTTCCGGGCTTCTTGGCGTTGATATTGGCGGCGGCATTGGTGGGCAGCGCGGCCATATCCACAGAACCGTTGATGAGAGATGCGGTGATGTTGGCAGCATCGGTCTCTACAGAGAAGGTATAGTTATTGGCGGCCTCGCCCTTGGCATTTTTGTCCATGAGGGGCGCAATGCCAAAGCCTGTGGTACCATTGAGCACCATAACCTTTACGTCGGTTTTCTGGGCGGTGGGAGCGGTGGTCTCGGCGGAGGTATCAGCCGTGCCCTGGGTGGCATCGGTTGCTGTAGTATCCACAGGATCGGAACTGCCGTTGCAGGCGGTCAATACGGCGCCGACGGTCAGGAGCATACAAAGGGCTAATACGAGGGAAAAAATACGGGTCTTCATCATGGGGGTTCCTTTCTATTTTAAAAAATTTTGACTCAGGGATGCTCGGATTTACCGAAGCTTTTCAAGGCGGCTCTGCATGGAACGGTCAACGTCTTTCCCTGCCGCGTGATCACACCCCGAGCTTCCAGCTCATCAAGGGCGCGATAGAGAGAAGCGCGGCCAAGGCCCAGCGTATCTGCCAGTTGACTGAGAGACATAGGCAAGGTATAGGTATGGAGCTCACGATCCTCAGGCAACTGATTGAGGAGCCAGGTACACAGCTTATCCTCTGCGGATCCCGCGCCGAGGCAGGAAATGCGCTTGTTGAGAAAGCGGATGCGATCCGCCAAAAAATCAATGTACCGCATAGCAAAATCGCCATCCCGAAGGATCATGGAGCGCACCGACGCCTCACTCATGCACAAAGCTCTCGTAGGCTCTGCCGCAATGATCTTGGTTATAGCGGATTCTCCGGTTTGACCAAACAGAGTGGCAACGCCAAAGGTATCTCCTTCCCTCAGAATACGCAGAAGCAGATCTGAGGACCGTTCCTTCGCGTAAACGTGTGCGGATCCTGTAGAGATAATACACAAAAAGGGGCGCTCCGTATAGCTCTTCAGCTCTTCTCCCTGAGAAAAGTCTCTGAGCTCACAGGTCGCGGCGGCAGCATCCAAAAGATCGTCCGAGCAAGCTGAAAACAAGCGGTGCCGGCTGAGGATCTGCCGAGGGGTGACCTCCGACGTACAGATTTTCATAGGCTTCTCCTTTTGTCTCATTTGAGACACTTTATTATACAACACAGTAATGCTTTTGTCAATAGAAAAATGCGAAAAAATCAAAAAAAAGAGGCCGAAGCCTCTTTGGGAGGAGGGTGCCGTATAGCACCGATCAAAAATCTCATGCGAGCTTTTCAGTGGAAATTTTTCCAAAGATCTCTTCTGCCGCTTGACCGATAAAGCGCCGCTCCTCTTCTCCGCAGGTTTTCAGCAGCTTTTTCCGAGGCAATCCCCAAACGTCAAAGAATCGGGGGCCGATCCATTCACAGGTCTCGCAACCTTCGAAAATCCCTCGCAGGATCGACAGGGCGGCCTTTTTGGGTTTCATGAAAATAACCTTCATGGGGTGCTTGATGATGGCAAAGATCACCTTGGGATAATGGGCGGTGATGCCTGTGAAGGTGATGCCCGGATGGGTGACGCTCAGGGTCACGTCGGTGCGGTCCTTGAATAGCTCGTAGAGGGAGAACATGAGGTAGCGTTTAGCGTTTCCGTAGACCTTGGAGGCCCGGGTACGATCCGCGAAATCAATGCTTTTCGGGTCAGCTTTCCCATAGTTATGGGCGATACTTCCCACCACCACCACCCTGCCCTGTCGCTCGGCCAGCGTAGGCATGAGCTTGCGGATCATGTAGTACGGGGAGATAAAGTTGATCTGGAACACGTTATCGTATCCCGTGGTGCAGATTTTTCTTGGGATACTGTAGGCGCCGGCGTTGTGAATAAACACGTCCAGCGGCTCCCCCGACAGCTGTTCTGTGGCGGTGCGGACAGCGTCCATGTCCGACAGGTCAGCGGTGATCAGGGAGATCTCCGCCGTGGGCATTTCTGCCGTCAGCTCACGGCGCAACGTTTCTGCCCGCGCGGAATTCCGATCCACCAAAATCAGTCTTGCGCCGAGATAGAGAAGATATCGGCACAATTCCCTGCCGAGCCCGCCCGTACTTCCCGTAACGGCTACGGTCTTACCCTCCAGAGATGAGGTATGTTTTTCGAGCCAAGAAAGATAACTCACGGGGGAATTTTTTGTTTTCATAGTCCCTCCAGCATGATGCTTTATCAGAAGCGGCCGTCCACAAGGACGGCCGCTAATATGTAGGGCATCTCTAAAAACTCATCGCACGCCGATATGACGGTGCTTTTCCCGTCATACGTCACAAAATTCTTTCGCATAGGGCCAACTATGCGTGCAGATTTTTGTTTAGGGAACCTCTAAAAACTCTATTGGCGAGCGAGCCGCAAGGGAGTTTTGCGTCAGATGATACAATTTTTCGCGCGCGTAGTAGAGCTACGCGAAGAAAAATCTGTGAAATATGACGGAAAAATCACTACGGCTTCGCCGTCAAGAGAGTTTTTAGAGGTGACCTTTAGTCTGACGAAAAAATCCCTCGCATCTCGCCGCACGCTGAGTATATAGAGATGCCCTGTACTTTATTGACGCTTACCGCGCAGGTTGCTCCAATCGATCCGATTAACCACCGTGATAACCACGATGATGGCCACCAACGCCGTGATCCACGTCAGAATTTGGGAGATCAAGGCATCTGACCCAAAGGCCATTTTGCTGGTCAGCCAAAGACAAACCTCCGCGCCGCAAGCACAAATGATCTTCATAAAGCGGTGCTTGAACATAAATATCAATGCCACAAGCAAGGCAAAGATCAAAAGCTCCACGATCAAGGTGCCGACTGAAAAGCTTTCCGCAAGAATAGAGAGCGACATCATAGGAAACATTGAAGCATATAAAATGTAGGTCATCGGCAACCTCCCAAAGTGAAAATTTACTGATACATTACATTATAGCGCAAAATCTTAGGTTTGTCACCAATAAATTTTGAATTTTGTCGGTTTTTGGGTTAATTTTGTAATCTTGCACAAAATCTTGTTTTTCCACATGTGCATTTTGACTTATAGCAACCGTTTTTATTGACGGCAGCATTCCAAGCACATCACGCGACGTAGGAAATCTTCTTCAGCCAACGACAGACAACGTAGCTCAAAAGCCATACTGCCGGCTGGATCAACGGCAGGAGCAAGCACCAAAGCACGTGAAGTCCCGAAGCCAGGGCTACGGCCAAAAATCCGATATAGACGCAAAACATGAGCACAAGCACGAAGAATCCGCGTCTGTGGCGGCGGGGACGGTGCCCCGTGGCAAAGATCACCAGCTGAGTCAGCAACAGGGACAAGGCGCAGAAATAAGCCATATCCCCATGAGCGGAGCCGCTCAGAATACGCGTAATCAGCGCTACGGCAAAGGGGATCAGCGAGGTGGCCGCCGTGATGATCAGCTCTGCGGGATATCGCTTATGGGGAGCTGACAATTCCTCCACCCAAGGCCCTGTGGGATTGCGGTACAGGGTTTCGGAAAGGTCGCACCTGGTGTAGCAAAGCAAGGCCAAAGCATCTGTCAGGAGTCCGGACAGAAGAAGAGCGGGGGCAGACACACAGGTAACACCTGACACCAAGGGCAGCATCAGAGTCAGGATTCTCAGAACCGTCGACAGGATCACAAAGCGTATGGAAAGCTGCAGTCCCCGCAAAAGCTGACCCGAGGCCAGTCTTGCGCGGCGTACACCGCAAACACCGCCGCCGTGAACATCGCATCGGCGGATGATCACTCCGGCTGCTTGGCGCACAGAATCAGAGGCGCAAGGGCTATCAGGCTCTCCGTCGGCTACGGCACCCTCGGCACCGGTAACCCAAGGCTCTTCTTTGACCAATACGTCCCTCAGGGTAGCGGGGGCGCAGGTGATGGCCACGTCTGCCGCCTCCAGAACTGCAAGATCCTGCCGCTCGGAGGAAACAATGCCCACGCATCCGCCGCGACGGTGGATCTCATGGATATAGTCCAAAACATCCTGCGTTTTATAGCCGAAAAAGCTTTGTATACCGGAATCAATAGCGGCGTGCAGATCGACATCATCTGCCCAACCGGTCAGATCCAGCGCGGGGGCGCGATCCATAAGCCCCACCGCAGAAAGCACCCGCTCGTCCTCGGGGGTCGCACGGCGAAGGAAGGCCGTGACGCAGATCCCCGCATCCTGCATTTCGGCCAGGCATCCTTTGGTTTTACGACAGCCGTCTGCCGACATGGCAAGAAGTCCTTCAATACAGCGCGTACCCTCGCATTCCGAGATCAGGATCTGCACCCGATATCCCTGAGCGTAGGTATCCTTGACCAGGGCCTGCCATTCCTCCACGGTGGCATCGTCCAATGACATTACCCCTTCTTCTCCACGGTAGGTGTGGCAGTAGTCAAGATCCTCGGGATCGTCGGTGAGATACAGGGTCATGGGCCTCATCTGATGAAATCGAACCGTGACGCCATCTTCATCGGAGGTCATTTGTTCAAGTCGGAGAAGAAGTGCTTCCGTATCCGGCTCGGTAAATTCGCACACCTGACTCACCACGGATTCAAGCTCGGGGAAATAACCGTAGGTACCGTTTTTTAAGCGCTCAGCTTGTCCCATGGCGAAGAGGTACAATTTTTCTGAGAAAGCGACGGCAGGAGCCTCGCGGTGGCTATGCTCCATGGTAAAAAAGTCGCCCTCGGTAAAGATATATCGGGGATGGGGGTATCCGTCGTGCAGGGTGGATGAGCCCAAAAGGATCAGATGATCCATGCGCAAAAGGCGCTCAGCATCCTCCGCCGTTCTGATCTCCGCAGAATTCTGCACGTCCGCGTCATCTGCCGCCCATTGACGGGCGCAGGCTGACTGATAAAGCCCCATGATCACGGTATGCTCGGTCAGAGTCAGCACAGACAACGCCAAAGCAGAAAGGAAAATATCCAAGAACCCATAGCGACCGCCCTGGGTCAGAATTCCCAGCGCGGTGAGGGGGATAACCGCCACCGCCAATATGAGATTGCAGATGGACAGGCGCTTCTTGATCTTCTCAAGGTACGAAGGTACCGCATGGTTCAAGGTAACCGCGCTCCCTCCTAAGAGACCGCCCAGATGGGTATGGGAGCCCACGGCAGTCACCAACGCCTTGCACCGTCCGCCCAGGACGACACTACCGGCATATACCATATTTTCCGGAGAGTGATCGTTAGGCACAGTTTCGGGAATAACGGCGGCATCCTTATCCAAGGACAGGGTTTTCCGCAAGCTCTCGTCACTTTGGAGGGTATCCTCTGATACGGTCAGTCCTCGGGCGGTGATCAAGCGGGCATCGCAAGGGATCTTATCTCCCCGCCGCAGGAGGATCACGTCTCCGGGGACGATTCGGTCTCCTCTCACCCGCAGCAGTCGGCGGTTGCGGATCACGCGGGTCAGGGGAACGTCATAGGCGCCCATCCTCGCCTCGAATTTCAAGGTGCGGTACTTCAAAAAGACGCGAACCGTACCATGGAGGAGCATCAAAAGCGCCGAGAACATCCCCAGTGCCGGTCTTTCAAAGAACATGGCCACGACACAGACCGCCAGGAACAGCCACATCACAGGCTCGGCAAGCACGGTCTTGAAGCAATCCCGAAATTTGGGATTGGGGGGCGCAAACAGACTGACCTCTTCCCGATCCGACAGTCGTTTTTCGGCTTCCTGGGGAGAGAGCCCGCTTTGAAGGTTGGTACCCAGTTGGGTTTCCAACACATCAAGGGTATCCCGGGCGGGATCGGAGCGGCTCGTGCTTCCCTCACGGGGGGCGGATTTGGACAAATGGTTTTCATAAATGGGGGGCATGGTTACCTCCTGGAAGAAAGTATAAGACGGTAGCTAAAGAGTCAAGGGCAAAGGCGCTCAGACACGCGGGCGGTGACAAGGACGTTACATACAGACCACGGTCAGCTTGTCATCCTCCAGGATGAGCTTAGCCTGGGTAATTGCGCGCTGATAGTCGGCAATGATGGCCTCAGCCAGCTGATCCTCCACGTGACGGCGGATATAACGGCGCATATTGCGGGCGCCGAAGCGAGCGGAATAGGACTCGCGTGCCACAAAGTCGGCAGCTTCGTCGGTATAGGTAAAATTGACCCCTTGCTCGGTAAGCGCCTCCTTCAGCTCATCCAGCATGATGCGCGCGATGGACACGAAATCGGCACGACCGAGAGAGCGGAAGGTGATGATCTCATCCACACGGTTGATAAACTCAGGGCGCAGGAAGCCTGAAAGGGCTTTCATGGTGGCGTCCTCGTCCATATTGTCGGAATCCGAGAAGCCGATGGTAGCGGTAGATCTGTCGGAGCCCGCGTTGGTGGTCATGACGATGATGGTGTTTTCAAAGTTTACGGTCTTGCCGTGAGCATCGGTGAGACGGCCGTCGTCAAGGATCTGGAGCATGACATTGAGCACGTCGGGATGAGCCTTTTCGATCTCGTCGAAAAGAACCACGGAATAAGGCTTGCGGCGCACCTTTTCGGTGAGCTGGCCTGCGTCATCGTAGCCAACGTATCCGGGAGGGGATCCGATGAGGCGGGACACCGAGGCCTTTTCCATAAATTCAGACATATCCAGACGGATGAGGGTCTCGGGAGAGTGGAACAGGTCGGCAGCCAAGCGCTTGACCAGCTCGGTCTTACCCACGCCTGTAGGCCCCGCAAAAATAAAGGAAACGGGCTTGCGCTTGGCGCTGACACCTGCGCGGTTACGCTTGACGGCACGGGCCACGGCGTCCACGGCGGCGTCCTGACCGATGATATGGGCTTTCAGGCGATCCGACAGGCGATCCACCTGTTCAAATTCGTTTTCGGTGATGGTGGTGGCAGGGATACCCGTCCATACCTCAATGACCTCTGCCAGGTGGGCGGGGGTCAGGGTGATGGTCTTGCAATCCGACTCAATCTCGCTCAGGCGGGCACTGTATTTCAGCTCATCGGCTTTAATACCTGCCAGCTCCTCGTAGCGCCTTTGCTCAGCCTTTTCATCTCCGGCGGCGGTCTCGGCGTTTTCAATAGCCTCACGGCGTCCCTTCAGCGAAAGCAGCTTGTCGCGAAGCTCGTAGGACTCATTGAGAGACGCGCTGGACAACGACAGATGCGCAGCGGCTTCGTCCAGAAGGTCAATGGCCTTGTCGGGCAGATAACGGTCGGTGATATAGCGCTCGGACATGACCACGGCTTTATAGAGCACGCCCTGAGGGATATTGATGCTATGGAAGCTCTCGTAGTAGTGCTTGATACCGCCCAGCATTTCCACCGCCTCAGCCACAGAGGGCTCCTCTACGGTGACAGGCTGGAAACGGCGTTCCAGGGCGGTGTCCTTCTCGATATACTTACGGTATTCGGTGAGAGTGGTGGCACCAATGATCTGCACCTCCCCGCGAGACAGGGCAGGCTTGAGCATATTAGCGGCGTTGACGGCGCCCTCAGCCTCTCCCGAGCCTACGATGTTATGCACCTCGTCGATGAAGAGGATGACGTTGCCCTCGGATTTGACTTCACCAAGCAAACCGAGGATTCTCTGCTCAAACTGGCCGCGGAACTGGGTGCCCGCTACCAGGGCGGTCATGTCCACCAGGTAGATTTCCTTATTCTTCAGCTTATAGGGAACGTTGCCGCTTGCCACGCGAATGGCCAAGGCTTCCGCGATAGCGGTTTTACCCACACCCGGCTCACCAATGAGACAGGGATTGGATTTCTGGCGGCGGCAAAGGATCTGGATGGTTCTTGCCAGCTCCCGCTCGCGTCCCACGATTTTATCCAGCTTCCCTTCCCTGGCGGCGGCGGTGAGATTGCGGCAATAGGTGGTCAGGTACTTCAGCTTGGGTTCAGCGGGACGCTGTTGGCGATTATCGCCGGGACGGCGGTTGTTTTTGCCGTTTCCGGGACGAGGCGTCGGGGGATTGGGGCCTTGAGGACGGTCTGTGGGCAGATTTTCTCCCATGGCCTCACCAAAGAGACGGGGCAGATCAATGGCGGGGGCGCCGCCGTCCTCGTTATCGTCGTGATCCGAGGGGGTGATCATATCCGTCATGCTGTCCTCCATGGACTCCAGCTGCTCGGGGGTCATCCCCATCTGGTTGGCAATGCCATCCAGCATATGATTGACGGGCAGGCCGCTTTCCTTGGCACAACGAAGGCAAATACCCTCGCTGACCCGCTCGCCGTTTTCCATTTTTGTTATAAAAACCACAGCAAGGCGCTTGTGGCATCTTGAACACATAACCATTGTAATGGGATTCTCCTTTCGGGGGGTGATTGCAAAACACTTCCCCAACTATATATAATACCACGATTTGTGGTCTGTGTCAAGTGGAAACCGCAAATTCCACGAGATACGGGAAGGAATCCTTTTGCCCATTTATACCCTTTTCCAACAGGTGAAAATATAGAAGCAAACAGGTGCAATCCCTTGACAAATCCATTTCGGCGTGGTAAAATAAAATAAGATGAATATTTTCCAAAATCCAAAGGAGAAAGCAAATGAATCATTTGTTGAGCAAGTGCCTGATCGGCCTTTTGAGCGCCACCATTTTAACAAGCGCGGTTGCCTGCACGGGCAATGAGGATATCGAGGAAACGTCGACAATCGAAGAAAACAGCCAAGCGCAAGAACAAGAGACATTGCCTGAAACACAGACTGCGGTCGAAACAGAGGATCAAACCGACGATCCGACCGAAGCCATCACCGAAGCTCCCTCCGAGCCCGCCGAGGAATTTCCTACGGAAGAAAACCCCGACGAGACTGTCGCAAGTGATCCTGAAGAAACAACGGATCCTTCTCCGATGGAAACAGAGCCTGAAACCCAGATGCCTCTGCCTCCCGCAGACTTCGAAGTAACCGAGGAAGGCGATACCGCCAACGTATCCTCTCCTTCAGGGCTGACTTACACAGTTTCAGGATATGAAACGGTAGACGGCGGAGCTTTTTCCTTCTCCGATACGCTGACCATCCAATTCCCAGCCGATAAATTCACCGAGACCTTCAACCGATTGACCCTTTCCTACGATTCGACTGCTCCTGTCAAAATCGTTACCACTTATCTGACAGACGGCGTTGAGCACTCGGACGACTATTTCCTGGAAGCCGCAAGCGGCAACTTTTCGGGCGTAGTTAATGGGTTCATCGACGATCTGGTGGGTGCGTCTCTTACCCGCTTGACAGTTACACCCATTCTTGACGAGACGGTTACGTTTTCTCTGAAAGACGCATCTACGGAGCTGATGGCCGTCCCCGAAAGCTCCCTTTACATCGAAAACGAGCGCTTCAGGCTGGGCATTGATCTGGGTTGGGGCGGCACCATCAACTACATCCGCGACAATCAGGATCAGCTTCCCAAGCTGACCAATCTGGTCAACAAGCATGACACAGGCCGACTCATTCAGCAGTCCTTCTACGGCACGGGTCCCATTGAAGGCGTGTACCAGCCCGGTATTTCCTTCGAGACTCAATGGCCTTATAACCCTGTACAGGGTGGAGACCAATACAATAATCCCAGCCGTCTCATTGATCTGGTCATCACCGAGAATTCGGTGTACATCAAGTCCCAGCCACAGGACTGGTCTTTGGATAACCAGCTGACGCCCAGTTATATGGAAAACACGTACACTCTGCAAGAGGACACCATCCGCGTGGACAACCGCTTCGTGGATTTCTCGGGTTGGGCGCATCCTTACGCCGCTCAGGAGTTACCCGCTCTCTACACCATCAGTTATCTGGACACCTTCTTCTGGTACGACGGCGAGGATGCCTGGACCGGGGACGAACTTTCTTCCCGCGATAATCTCAATTTCTGGGGAGACGTGAATTACGTCGAAGACTGCACCTTCCCCGTCAAGGAAGCCAACACCGAAACCTGGTGTGCCTGGGTCAATACCGCCGACGGGTACGGTCTCGGCTTATACGTCCCTAACGTCGACAGATTCAAGGCCGGTCGTTATGAGTACGACGGTTCTCTGAATGCCAGAGCCAATTCCTGTAATTACGTAGCTCCCTATAACACCATCAAGCTGGTATCCTTTGAGCCCTTGGAGTACAGCTACCTCCTGACTGCCGGCAATCTCGACAGCATTCGTGCTACCTTCACCAAACACAAGGATTTTACAGACAATGCTGATCTTCACGAGAACTATATCAACACCCGTATTCCTTCGGTGGGCGGTGACATCACACAGCTCGTCTTTGACTCACAGGTCAGCGTCAACGCCCTATCAAACCACGTCAGTACCACGGTGACCTTCGACGAGGAGGAACAAGCCGCCAAGTTGACGGCCGGTCCCGAGGGAGACGCCAACGTAACCGTTGCTTACGGGAATTATCGGAAAGATCTGACCGCAGACGTCTACACGATCCTCAGAATCGAATACATGATCCCCACAGACAACGCAAAGAAATATTACGAATGTGATCTCTTCCTCTGCGCCGGTGAAACGATGGAGCCTACGGGAGATGCGAGACTGCGTGAGCGGTTGACCGTGGACGGCGAATATCACGTCCTGGAGATCGACCTATCGAGTAAATCCTTCTGGGTAGGAGAGATCCACAAGATCAGATTTGACTACTTTGACAACGCCTCTGCAGGGGACGTCATGTACATCAAGGCAATCACTTTGGAATAACAAGGAGCACATCATGAACAAGTCATACGCAACTTACGCAACCGAGGAGGCTGTCAAGCTCCTCGCCATTGACAGTCCCACGGGCTACACAAAAAAAGCCGCAGAATGGGTCAAGGATGCTTTTATGTCCCTCGGTTATGAGGCAAGGATCTCCACCAAGGGCGGTGTGCTGGTCACACTCTCCAAGGGCAGCGAAGAAAGCAAAAACGACGGCCTTATGCTGGCTGCTCACACAGACACTCTGGGCGGTATGGTGGCTGAGATCAAGGGAAACGGCCGCCTGCGCCTCACCAATCTGGGTGGCATGAAGGCTGATAATGGCGAAACGGAAAACGTCCGCGTTCATACCCGAGGCGGAAAGATCATTGAGGGCACGCTTCAGCTTTGCAACGCCTCGGTGCACGTCAACGGTGAGTATAGCTCTTCCCCCCGCAATTTCAACACCACCGAGGTGGTGCTGGATGAGGACGTAAACTCTGCCGACGATGCCCGCGCTTTGGGCATTGAGGTAGGCGATATCGTTGCCTTTGATCCTCGCACACGAGTCACAGATTCCGGCTACATCAAGAGCCGTTTCCTCGACGACAAGCTGTCTGTAGGCATCCTTTTGGGACTTGCCAAGTACGTAAAAGATAAAAATATTACCCTCCACCGTCCCGTATATCTTCACATAACGGTCTACGAGGAGGTGGGTCACGGTTGTTCCGGATCGGTTCCCGCAGGTATCACCGAGGCCATCAGCGTGGATATGGGCTGTGTGGGTGCGGGACTCGAATGCACCGAGAAGAAGGTGTCCATCTGTGCCAAGGATTCGGGCGGTCCCTACAACTACGAGGTGGTAGGAAAGCTCATTGAAGCCGCCAAGGCTGAGGGCGCGGATTACGCCGTGGACGTGTATCCCTTCTACGGCTCTGACGTAGAGGCATGTCTCTCCGCAGGCGCGGACATCCGTCACGGTCTCATCGGCCCCGGGGTGTATGCCAGCCACGGATATGAAAGAAGCCATATGGACGGCGTGTGGAATACCCTCAAGGTGTTGAAGGGATATTTGGGCGTGTGAATTGTTGTTTGCCGGCCGTGCCGGCTGCCATTGCTCGGGGATGTTCAACCTATGCAGGCCGCATACCGCGATGGGTAGTTGATTAGATAAATTGTTGTTTGGCGGCCGTGCCGCCTGCCACCGCTCAGGGTAGTGCATCCCGCGCCACGAACATCCCGCGAGGGGCGGTACAACGATAAATTGTTGTTTAGCGTGGGCTTACTATGAACCCGTAGGGGCGAACTGCGTTCGCCCGCCGTTCCCCAAAAGCCTTTGCTTATCAATATACTTTTTATTACGGGCGAACACAGTTCGCCCCTACGACCACGTTGGTCAGTAAACGCCCATAAACAACAATTTATTTGACCAACTCTCCATCGTGGTATGTGGTACGCACGGGATGCACATCTTCGAGCGATGGCCGCGGGCACGGCCGGCAAACAACAATTTATTTGCCCAAACGAATTTACGAACTCTCTGAATGAAAATCAAATAAAAACAAAAGAAAGAAGGACACATCATGAAAAATCTGCGCAATATCTTCTCACTCCTGCTTTGTACCCTCATGATCCTCAGCCAGCTTGTGGTTGTCTCCGTTGTGGACACAGCCGCAGAGGGTGTCACGGGTGCCACTCAGATCGTCAGCGAGAACATCCACCTCAACGGCGAGGACACGGGCGTCGTCCACACCCAGATGCTCTTGCCCAAGGGCTCCAAGTACGCCCTCTACTCCGACGGCGTGCTGAACGTGGCCGAAATCATCCCCGGCTCGAATGCCGCCTTCAAGGTCATCAATCACGGCACCTACAACTGGGGCAAGGCTACCGTGGGTGACGCCGCCGTAGCCTACAATCAGGCAAACGAAAACAGCACCGTGCTGGCGGCTGTCAACGCGTCTCCCTGGCTCATGACTACCACCGACTACGACGGTGACCATGTCACCGCCACGGGACCCTCCATCAAGGGCGGTGCCGGTAGCAGTATGTCCATGGGCTTCATGATGATCGACGGTGAAATTTGGAACACGAACTGGTTCACTGACGAAAACAAAATGGACAACAAAAATTACAAGGACTGGACTGTATCGGGTCAGACCTGCTTCTACGTGCTGGATGACGGCACCTACGACATTGGTGCGGCTCCCAATCTGACCATCTCGGCTATCAATACCTCCAATGGCAAAAAGGCCGTTGTGGACGGCATCAACCGTCTCCCCGCGCCTAATTCCGTCGTTGTCTATAACAAGCGCGCCTATAGCGAATCTTTGGCTTATGAGGACGCTTATGAGATCTATCTGGAGTGCGCTTCTACGGCCTTCGGCGTAGACGATTCGGTCACAGGTACGGTCACCCATATTTTTGAAAGCGGTGACACGGCTGACCGCCCCGACATTGGCGAACATACCGTGGTCCTCTCTGCTCGCGGCAAAGCTATGGCAAGGTTGACGAACGGCAACTTCAAGGTTGGCGATAAGGTTTCGGTGTCTGTAACCAATAGATCCGGCTCCGCAGGCAACGCCGTCCAGATCATCGGTGGCTTCTTCACCCTCATGGAAAACGGCAGACTGACGGGTCAGCCCACCAACCAGGATCAGTACCCCTGCTCTATCGTAGGTATCAAGGCAGATGGCTCTGCTATCCTCATCGGCATCACCAGCCAGTATGACAAGAAATATCAGGGTAGCCGCCAGATGGATCTCCCCTCCCTCTGCAAGGAGCTTGGCTGCGTGGACGCGCTCCTCTTTGACGGCGGCGGATCCTCCACCTTCATCACCCTTGAGGAAGGTGCCTATATCCGCAGAAACGGTTGTTCCGACGGTCAACCCCGTGTACTGGGCAACAGTCTGGCCATTGTATACGACTACGAGGGAGATGACGTAAACGGCACCTATGACCGCGCTTCCCTCATAGGTCTTCTGGATGGCGAGCAGAATGACAACCGCCCCGCAGGCTACATCGCGCCTCCCGAGGTCTATGATAAGAACGCGGACGTTCTGGCATATGCCAAGGTTGACATTCCCTTTGCTTCTTCTGTTGACTGGATCAATGGCGTAGGCCCCGACGGCACGCCTCTTGCTCCCTATACCGATCTTCCTTCCTACATGAACGTTACCTCGGGCGCGTCCCAGTCTGCTGCAGCAGACGGTACTACGCTGACCACCGATAACGATTATCTCCTGTCCATCTCCGGCTGGGCACAGACTGCCAACGGCCAAAAGGGCTACTATTGGTCCGTAGACGGCTATAGCTGGTATGCTTGTGTGGGCGGTGCCCTGGATGAAGCCACCGAGGCTATTACAACCACCGCTGCTGCCGTTTCCGGTTTGAACGAGCTGTACGTTTCCAACGCTCGTTTTGGCAAGATCGCCGCTGATCTTTCCGCCTATGAGGGACAAACCGTGACTCTCCGCTTTGCCGTAGCCGACGAAGAGGACAAGCTGGTGAACATCCTCACCATCAATGAATTGACCGTGGAGCATAAGCATGTGTACACTTATCCCTGCGATATCAGTTGCGATCGTTGTGACGCAATCCGCGAGCTTGAAGCTCACGTCGAATCCGTAGTCGAAGGCAAGGCTCCCACCTGTACCGAAGATGGCTTGACCGATAAAACCGTTTGCGAATACTGCGGATTGACCATGTCTGACGCATCTGTTATTCCCGCTACGGGCCACGTCTATGATCATGATTGCGATACCGACTGTAACACTTGCGGTGAGACGAGAACCACCGCCGGCCACGTGTATGACTACGAATGCGATGGGGATTGCAACATCTGCGGTGAAACCAGGGAAATCGGTGAGCACATCAACAATGACGGTGATTTCAAGTGCGACAACTGCGGTGCCGATGTGGCCGGAGAAATTCAGTCCACCGTATCTACCGAGCCTGAGACAGAACCCGCTACCGAGCCTGAGACAGAACCCGCTACCGAGCCTGCGACCGAGCCCGCAACTGAGGCTGCGACCGAGGCTGCGACCGAGGCTGCAAGCGAAGCACAAACCGAAAAAGCATCCGGAGGATGCGGCGCCTCCGCTTCTCTGTCCGCCTTGGCTCTGACTGCTATTCTGGGCTTTGCCTTCCTTGTCAAGAAGAAGGAAGACTGACGTATTGATCAACAAAATTACGAATAAGGAGTTTTATTATGTCTGTTATGGGAAAGAACGTCTGGCTGATTGCAGACGGTTATATGAGTGACACGGTCAAGGGTGAATTTGTCAGCCACGAGGCCGTTTGCGTATTGAATCTATCCGGTGAGACGGCACATATCAACATCACCCTGTACTTTGAGGATGCCGAACCTCTGCGCGGCATTCATGCCGAATGCGCTCACGAGCGTACCAACCACATCCGTCTGGATAAGGCTGTCAACGATGAGGGCAAGACCATTCCCCGCAACAAGCCTTATGCCATTCTGGTGGAATCCGATCAGCCCATTGTGGTACAATGCTCACGCCTTGACGTTTCTCAGCCCGAATACGCGCTGATGACCACCATTGCCTATTGAGATAAGGGCATCTCTACATACTCAGCGTGCGGCGAGATGCGAGGGATTTTTTCGTCAGACTAAACAAGAATCTGCACGCATAGTTGACCCTATGCGAAAGAATTTTGTGACGTATGGAGGAAAAAGCACCGTCATATCGGCATGCGATGAGTTTTTAGAGATGCCCATAAAAGCAAAGAGCGCCTCTTTTCAAAGAGGCGCTCTTTTAGCTCTGTAATCAGAACGGTAATCCTTGTGGAAGTCAATGGGTATCATAACCGCGGAGCCGCCTTTGTTTCTCCGACAAAAAACAATTTCTTCTCCGCACATTTCGTACCCTTCGACATATAATGATATTGGACAGGGGATGATCCTTCCCTTCCCATTTCATATTTTGGAGGTATACCATGAATAACTGTCTGTGCAACGTGTTTGATAACAACTGGATCTGGATCCTCATCATCGCGCTGGTGCTCATCAGCTGCTGCTGCGGTTGATCCGATACTCATGCAACCTAAAACGGGGTGGCCTTGGCCACCCCGTTTTGGGCTATACGGATTTTTTCTCCAAAAACTTATTTTTTACCTTCAAAAAGCTTATCAAGACGATTTTGCGCGGCACGCTTGTTAGCCTTCATGTAAGAAGAAAAGCTGTTATTGCCGTTCTCACACATCTTGGGCAGCATGTAAACCAGGTTATCCATGGCAGTCGAGGAATTGCAGGTAACAATACCTACGTCACTGACCACGGTATCCCAAATGATATTCAGCATATCAACATCATCAGGAGACTGTGCCACCTTGGAGCCCAACAGGTTCTCATAGAAAGCATCCTTCACAGGCTCAGAATAGTAGTTCAGCATTTCCAAAACGTCACCCACCATCTCAGGATTTTTGATAGAGGCAGGCACGCCAAGGAGACCGTTCCAGTTGAGGGTACGGTAATTTTCCTGAGCCTGATCGTACATGGGATACGGCAGAATACCGAAGTCTACCTCTTCACCCTTTAAGGTGACAAGGTTCGGAGTGGATACGAAATAGAATAGCGCGCGTCCTGTGGTGATATCTACCACGTCGGTATCCTGGTGGACGGATTTCCACATCCAGGACCAGTCCGCATTATACATATCGGTCACAGTATCAATCAAGCTAAGAACCTTCTCCGAATGATCCTCATAGGCAATGTAGAAGTGGTTATCAGCATCCTTGTCAACAATTTTCAGGTTGCTGGAGGTGACGAAATCAATCAACGGCACCCAACCCCAACCGGTGAGACCAAAGGTATCCTCAGTACCCCACGACGCATCACCCGTATTACTGCTGACAGAAGAAGCCATAGCCACGAAATTTTCCAAAGTCCACTGCTTATTACGGACAAGGTCATAGGGATTATCCAACTGATAATCCTGGCGGATCTTTTTGTTGAAGGAAATCACGTTGACGTGAGACAGGCAAAAGTCATTATAGCCTAAGAGATATTGATCGTTGATCTTGATCTCATCCATCAAATCCGAATGCCACCAGGGAGCATCCAGATTAACAGACGGCAGCTGCGACATATCATAGAGACTGTTATTGGTGATCAGATCAGTTACACCCTGATACACATGGGTCATAACCATTTGGTAATCATCGCCGCCTGACATAACGATTCGGTTGATGTTACTTGCGTATTGAAGCCATCCACCGCCATTTTGATGCGCGAAGGTAACGCCAAGATGATCCTGGATCTTGAGCTGACGCTCGTAAACCGAATCGCTCATAGTATCACCCTCACCTTCCTCAAGGAAGTAATATTTGGTGTCAAAAGTACCGCCAACAACTACGTTGAATTCCGTATCGTAGTTCTTCACTTCAATACCGGGGTCGTATTTGGTTTCGCCTTCACTCTCCACTTGACTGCCGGCATTTGCATCGCCGCTATCGGAAGAAGATTCATCCGGTCTACCGCAAGCCGCCACGCTGAGTAGCGTTCCGGCCAACATTAATGTGGCCAAAAAGGCCGACAGGACCCGTTTGTTTTTCATTGTAGAATACCTCCTCATTTTGAACAACTTTAGACTTTCGGCTGTATTATATCACATTTCGGTCGTTTCGTCAATTGGCATCTCAACAAAGTATGCGCCCTATATTTTGCCATTCTGCACAAATTCCACTTGACAAAAAAGAAGGGTTGTAGTAAAATAATGGTAATCATTATAATGGAAAGGAATGTCCTTATGGCCACTCAAATCTCTCACAATATTACCGACGTTTACAGCAAAATCAAGGAGAACATCGGTAAAGTTATCGTTGGTAAATCCGACACCATTGACATGCTCATCGTCTCTATGCTCTGCGGCGGCCACGTGCTGTTGGAGGACGTGCCCGGTACGGGTAAGACAGTGCTGATCAAGTCTCTGGCCGCCTCGGTGTCCTGCGAATATAAGCGTATCCAGTTCACCCCCGATCTGCTTCCTTCCGACATCACCGGCGTCAACTTCTTCAACATGAAGAAGTCCGAGTTCGAGTTCGTCCCCGGTCCCATCTTCGCCAACATCGTCCTGGCCGACGAGATCAACCGCGCCACCCCCAAGACCCAGTCGGGTCTTCTCGAGTGCATGGAGGAGATCCAGGCCACCATCGACGGCAAGACCTTCAAGCTGGCCCAGCCCTTTATGGTCATCGCTACCCAGAACCCCGTGGAGTCCATGGGTACCTTCCCCCTGCCCGAGGCCCAGCTGGACCGTTTTCTCATGAAAGGCAAGATGGAATACCCCAACCATCAGGAGGGCGTGGACATTCTCGCCCGCTTTGACAAGGACAGCCCCCTGGACACTCTGAAGCCTGTGGTCACCGCTGAGGAACTGGTAGCCGCCATTCAGGAGTTGCCAAAGGTCTACATCTGCCGCGAGCTCATGAGTTACATCACCTCCATCATTGAAAAAACCCGCAACTATCCCAAGGTGCTCCTGGGTGTTTCTCCCCGTGGTGCTTTGGCTCTGATGAAGGCCGCCAAGGGTTATGCGGCTATTGCCGGACGCAACTACGTCATCCCCGACGACGTCAAGCGCGCCGCTCACCCGGTTCTGGATCACCGTCTGACCCTGGAGAATGCCGCTCGTATCAAGAAGAACGCCGCCACCGAAATCATCGACGATATTCTCGGCATGGTGACCGTTCCCACAGAGGCTGTCTTTGAGGAGCGTTGAAGATGGGCTTGTTTTCAATAAACGAGGCTTTATCTGACCATCTGGCTCTGTTTGAATCTGCCGCGGGAACGGCGGTGGCCGATACCTTGGAGAAAATCGGGGATTTTCTCACCTCCCCCGCTTTCAAGGCCATCCTCATTGTGCTGGGTGTGCTCCTGGTGCTTTTCATTCTTTTGAAAATCTACGGTGCCATGAGAGCCTCCCGCCTTTATCGCATCGAATACGAGCGAACCTTCACCGAGACAGGCGTATATGAGGGTGAAGAGGTAGAAATGGTGGAAACCATCCGCAACACAGGCTTTTTCCCTTTACTCATGGTAGACATTGAATCCTACTTTTTCAACGAGCTGGATCTCCATGAATACGAGCCTGATCCCGGCAGCACCATGCAGTACGTGATCAGCCGATTCAATTTATGGCCTTACATGCAGATCAAGCGCCACCACAAGCTGACGGCCAAGCAGAGAGGTCACTACAAGCTACAGGTAGCCACCATTTACGCCAAAAAGGCCCCCATTCCTTTGGAGGCGCCTGCGGAGCTTTACGTTTATCCCAAGGCCATTCCCTTGAATTTGCAAAACATGGCCGTGGGCCGTATGCAGGGCGAGTTTGTCAGCTTCCGTCCGCTGTATACCGATCCCTTTTCTCTGGCAGGCATCCGAGATTATCGCTTTGGCGATCCCGTGTCCCAGATCAACTTTAAGGCCTCGGCCAGAGTTCCTATGACCGGCTTTAATGCCTCTCCTCTGAAGGTCAACGCAAGGGATTACTGCGCCTCCCGTCGGCTCATGATCTATATGGATTTCCATTTGGCCATGGGCAGTAAGATCGACGGTAAGGAATACAATCGCCGTGCGGAACGGGGACTTTCCTTCTGCGCCGCCCTCGTCCGTGACGCGGTCTATGGTGGCTTTGCCGTAGGCTTTGCCGCCAACTGCAAGACCATGGACGGTGAAATGTCCACACGCTTTGATTGCGATAGCAGTAACGCACACCTGGTTGATATCCTCAAGGAAATGGCCAAAATGAATCCTACAGACGGTGCCTCCTTCGCTTCCCTTCTGGAGCGTGATATCCGCGAGGGTATGCGGGACACCGAAATCATCATCATTTCCTTCGGCACTCACGAGGAGGTGCTTGACAGAATCGACACGCTGGAACAGTTCGGCAACTCGGTGCAGACCATCATTTTGGAAGACGCAGGGGAGGATAGCTATGGCGGATAATACAAGACGCAAGCCCATGAGCGAAAGCGAGCTCAGCGCGGCTTACACCAAAGCCTCCTATGAATTTGCCAACACCTCCGGATGGCGGGAGCTTTTATCTCTGGCAGACGATTTCCGTTTGCTGGACACCTACAAGGATTCTCCCCAGATGGTACTCAAATGTATCAAGGGGGCATCAGCGCCCGCTTATCGGGAGATCACCACCTCCTTTGAGGGACGGGACGACGTGACCGTAGAGGAATATCGGGAAGCGGCACGCGTCATGGGCCTTATTTCGGACTACATGGATGCCCGCGAGCTCATGCGCGTATATACGGTCAGAGCCAATATTCTCACCTACGAGATGGCCACGGACATTCTTTCCAACTCTGAAACCGACACCGAGGCCATGGGACGCGCGGTAGAAATGCTTCGCACCATCAAAACCTTCCGCAATTCCCGCGATCTTTTGGAGCGCTTTGAAAAGCACTATTTCGACACCGTCTACCGCGAGGCCCTTCATCTTTTGGAAAACGGCAAGGTGTATACCGAATTTGACGAAGCCGCCGAGATGTTTGAAAAAATTTCGGTTTACTCTGACGCCAAGGAGCAGGCTGCCATCTGCCGCAAGCGTGCCAATCAGCTTCGTCCCAAGACCAAAAAGGCCAAGCCCGAAAAGGCAGCCGCAAAGACAGGAGATCAGGCTACCCGCGTGAAGCCCACGCGCCGAAAGCAGGAAAACACCGAGGCCCGTCAAAAAAAGCCCAAGGACGAGACTGTTTCGGGTGTGCTTGAGGTGTGGCGTGATATCGACAAGCGCAAATTTGCCCAGTTTCTCCTCTGGCTGGCGTTGTTCGTAGGCGCCATTGTTTTCTCGATTCAGATCAACAAGATCACCATGACCTGGATCATGGCCAACGCGGATCTGATCCGTATGCTTTGCGTCATCGCCGCAGGGCTTTCCGCGGTCATGGGGACACGGGCATTTCTGCAAATGCTGACAGCCAGCATGCGGAAAAAGCTGGCCAAAGCCGCTCTTGCATTCGGTCAGAAGCTGGCAAAGCCCTTCGTAAAGGCTGTCACCAAGCTACTCGCCAGCATTGGTATCGACATTACACGGCGGCGCCGTTTGGGCGGACGGGATGAAAAATCCATTGTCCACACCGAAACGGAGACCGTCAAAAAGAAAAAGAAGCGGCTCAAAAACGAGCTCAAATGGGTGGAGCAGACCAGCAATTCCGCCCGTGTACGGTTCATTTTCATTGACTACATGATCCATCGGATCAAAAACGGCTATAAGATGCGCTATTCCATGACAACTGCCGAGATCGGCAAGGAGATCGCCATAGAGCCTGAGGAGCAGGAGCTGTTCCGAGTCTATCAAATGGCCAGGTATTCCGGCGGCAGAGCTGATGATGAAATATCCGATGCCAAGGTCAATGAGCTACGCGTTATCAACCTGAAAAAAGGAAGTGCATCATGAAAAACACCAAGATACTGTTTGCTCTGTTGCTTACTGTCAGCCTTCTTTGGGTGATCTGTGCGTGCTCGGATTCGTCCAATGACCCCACAGATACATCTGTAAGCACCACACCGACTTCCGCCACAGAGGCTCCCGCGGCAACTGAAGGTCATGTGCCCGATGAAACCGAAAGTACAGTTTTTCACGAGCCTGAGACAACACCCGGGGCGGATACTTATGAAGACACCGTTCCCGTGTCTGAGCCCGTAACGGAAGAACCTACCGTTGCGGAAACTTCTGCTGAAACCGTGACCTCCGACGGATCCGAAGAAATGTCGGAGCCAGAAACCACCGTTGAAACAGAAGCCGAACCAACGGCTTCCGTGGAACTCATTCCCAACACCCTAACGGTGGAGGGAGATGAGGTCAAGGTGAATCTGACCGTTAAATATGAAAATCTGACAGAGGCTCACGGCGGCAAGTTGGTTCTATCGCTGTATGACGAAAACGAATCGCTTTTGGACTTTCAAAGCGTTGATCTCACCGAGGGAACGGCAGATTATACCCTCTCCTGCGGCGAGGACAAGGCAAGTAGCGAAATGACCCTCATCATCGAAGCAAACGGCGTCCCAGGGAACGGTAGCGAAGTGGGGATCATTTGGGAAACCGCCACTCTTAAGCTGAAAAACGGCCTCCCCCAGCTCACCGCCGACGGCGTGCGTTGCGTTGTGGCCGCCATGACCTTGGAGGAAAAGGCTCACATGGTCACGGGCACCCAGAACGTCAAATTGGAGAATGCCTCGGGTGGTACTTATGAGATCCCCCGTTTGGGTGTTCCCTCCATCACCGTCAACGATGGCCCTGCGGGCGTGCGCTACGGCACCACCGTTTGGTATCCGTCGGTCATCAATATCTCATCTTCCTGGGACGTAAAAATGGCTCAGGAGATCGGTGTGTCCATGGCCGAGGACGCTATAGCGCAGGATATCGACATCATCCTTGCCCCCGGCATGAACATTCAGAAAAACGTGTTGGGCGGACGTAACTTTGAGTATGTTTCCGAGGATCCTATCCTGACGGCCTACATCGCCGCTGCTTACACCAACGGCATCCAGTCCATGGGTGTAGGTGTATCTCTCAAGCACTTTGCTGCCAATAATCAGGAGACCGCCCGCGGTCAAATCAGTGCCAATGTCACCGAGCGTGCCCTCCGGGAAATCTACCTCAAGGCCTTCGGTATGGTCATTGGGTCCTCTGATCCTTACACCGTCATGTCCTGCTACAATCTGATCAACGGTCAGCGAGTGGCTACACGCTACGACCTGCTCACCACTTATCTGCGTGGTGAGATGGGCTTCCGCGGTTATGTCATGTCCGACTGGGGCTCCGGCGGAACGGTGGTAGAGAAGGTCAACGCGGGCAACGACATCAATATGCCCGGAGACGCTACCGATCCCGATACGCTTCTGACTGCCTATAAGGCGGGCAAGGTCGATCCCCTCATGCTGGATACTGCCTGCGGCAATATTCTCGGCGTGGTGGTACGTTGCCATGCCTTCAACAATCCCGATCAGCGTGTCCGTCTGGACTATAAAAATCACGGCGAGCAGGTGGCAAACACCGCCGCCGACACCATGGTGCTGCTGAAAAACGAGGGTGCTTCCCTGCCTCTGGCAAGCGGCACCACCGTGGCTGTGTTCGGCAACGGTGCCGTGAGAACCATTTACGGCGGTGCGGGCTCGGGTTCTGTGTCCGCCAAGACCACGGTCTCCATCTTTGACGGACTCAGGAAGGCTGACGGACTGACCGTCTTTGACGCCGCCAACAGCCCCTTCCTGGGCTGTGAGGAGCATTCCCCCGCCGATGAATCCAAGGACGTGAAGGTCACCGAGGCTTACGCCGAGAAATGCGCCGAGGGCGCTGACGTGGCCGTCATCGTCATCTCCCGCGGCTCCACCGAGGGCGAGGACAGAAACACCCTGGAGGGTGATTTCAAGCTGAATCAAACCGAGCAGGACATGATTGACCGTGTGTCTGCTGCCTTCCATGCCAAGGGCAAGAAGGTAGTGGTGCTGCTCAATATCGGCTCTCCCATGGAAATCATATCGTGGAGAGACACCGTGGATGCCATTCTTTGGGTAGGATATCCCGGTGAGCGTGCGGGCACTTCGGTGGCCAAGGTTCTGACAGGCGAGGTCAATCCCTCGGCCAAGACTACCATCACCTGGCCCACGGCCTACAACACCACCCCTGCCCACCGCCACTTCCCGGGTAACGCCTCTGACGCTACCTATTACGAAGACATCTACGTGGGTTATCGCTACTATTCCACCTTCAACGTGGCCACCGCCTATCCCTTCGGCTTTGGTCTGTCCTACACAAACTTTGAATACTCGGATTTCTCTATTGAAAAGCAGAAGGACGGCTCTGTGACGGCCAAGGTCACCATCAAGAACGTGGGTAAGACAGCAGGCCGTGAGATCGCTCAGGTCTACGTGTCTAAGCCCGAGACCACCCTGGAGCAGGCCGCTTATGAGCTGGCGGGCTTTGGTAAGACCCGACTCCTTGCCCCCGACGAGAGCGAGACTTTGACCATCCGCATTCCCGTGGAGGCGCTCGAGAGCTACGACACCGAAAACAGCCGCTACATCGTGGACAAGGGGGACTACACCTTCTTTGTGGGCGGGTCTTCCTTTGATGTCCGCTGTGACAGAAAGACCCTGAATTACCCCGAGCTGACGGTGGTGAGGGACGTGGAGAACATCGCTGTCCCTGACACCGAATTTGATTACATCCGCAAGGATGACTACAAGATCCCCACCGAAGACGAACAAAAGAAGAATCTTGCCCTGGGCAAGACCGCCACCGACAACGGACACGAGGGTGACTTTGTGGCGAAAAATGCTTTGGACGGAGATTTTATCACCCGTTGGAGCGGTCTCGGTACCACCGAGAGCACCCACAAGTTCACCGTGGATCTGGGCGAGGTCTATGAGGTGGGGGAGATCATCATCACCTGGGAGTCTCTGCAGGCACCCTTTACCCTTTACACCTCCGAGGATGGACGAAACTTCCAATTCATCGGCATTTTCTCGGCAAATGATACTTACGCCAACAAGATCAACCTTCACGGCGACAAGGCGCGTTATCTGCGGGTCAGCATCCCCGTGGGCGGCTTCTGTTCCATCTTTGAGTTTGAGGTCTTTGAGGCCACCGAGGAGGACAAGGCAACCCATCCCGATGAAGGTCTCGGCGAGAACATCGCTAAGGACAAGCCCGTGACTGCCACCGCCCATGAAGCCGCTTACGTCAAGGATTACGCCGTGGACGGCAACTACGACACCCGCTGGGGCTCTCTGCCCTCGGGCGAGGCTTGGTTGCAGGTGGATCTTGAGACGGTGACAAGCATCTCTGCCATCAATTTGTATTTGGAGTCGGCTTGGGTACCTTACCGCATTGAGGTCTCCACGGACGGTCAAAGCTACGAAACCATCTACAAGGGTGCCAAGGACGAGGTATTCGTCACCTTGAGTGACCTTGACGCGGAGGCTCGCTACGTGCGGCTGTACCGCGAGGGGGAGAGCTGGTTCAGTATCATTGAATTGGAGATTTATCAGTAATATCGCGCAATAAAGATCCCGTTCGGCGGTGTTTCCGTCGGACGGGATCTTTTGTCTATGAGCGGCCCAGCATTTTTTCTCTGCCTTCGGGCATCATGGAGGACAGGTCGCGCAGGGCTTGCACGTCGAGCATGAGTGTATCATCGACCCACAGAGGCACCGAAACGGCGCGTGCGTTGATATTCCATTTCCTCTCCCCTCGGTGCCCCCGCGTGATGGCAAAGGGGTGGGGGTGAAAGAGATAGACGGGGACGGCGTGGGGATATTTGTGAAAATTCACACGTCGGGGCAGGCATCTGCGGTAGCCGAAATTCATCATGTGAACGCCCATGCCCATGGGCACGAGGAAATTCAGCTTGTGATCCCACTTGCCTTTTTCTCCGATGCTGTACTCGCTCCCCGGCATGATGGTGGGGATGAGCTTGACAGCCAGGATCTTGGGTATGGGATCGCGGGTCTCCAGGAGCAGATCGCAATGATTCCGAAGATCAACGAGCCACCACAGGGGGCGCAAGGGACGCACTCTGTAGCCCATCCTGCCGATTTGGAATCGAAGGATAACTCGCTTGATGATAAAGCGAAGGATCTGCCACAGCCATGCCACGGCAATCACGCTTGCCAGGATGAGGATCGACCAGATAAAGCCTTTGAGCATGGAGGACTCCTTTCTTATTTGATTAGATAAATTGTTATTTATCGGTGAGATACAAGATACGGCCGAGCGAGCTCGGCAGATACGAGATACAAGATACCAATTGTCCTGCGAGAGGTAATACGCCTATAAATTGTTGTTTAGCATCCTTTCCACTTTTCTCTCCGCGGCGAGAGAAAAGTTCCAAAAGAGCGCCGCCAAAGACAGAACCTACGGTTCTCCTCTGGACTCCAACTCCCTCGTGACGCACGCCGCT
>SVTR01000006.1 GCA_015063685.1 Oscillospiraceae bacterium
CACGAACAGAAAAACGCCACCTTAGACTTTCATCTAAGATGGCGTTTTCTGTTCGTATCAGAGCGAAACCTTGACGGCGAAGCCGCCACTAAAGAAGTAAGTGTTCGCCCAATACACGTTTGGTGGAGGTGAGGGGAGTCGAACCCCTGTCCGAAAACCGATTCATGCAACTTTCTCCGGGTGCAGTTACTGTTCAGATCTCCTCACGGCGCGGTACAGGAACAAACCGCGGCGCAAGCAGCCATTTTGTGCTTGATCGGCTCAATGGCGAAACACCGATGCAAGTTCACCACTAACATGACGCCTCAGCGGAGACCGTGGTCCTTCTCCGGGAGACGGGCGGCGCAATAGGGCCGCGTCACAGCCTATTAGGCTGCAATTGCAACAGAATTGTTGTCGTTTAATTTTTAAGGTTGGGCAGTTAACAGGATTACCCGGCCTGACCCGCTTATCACACTTCACGATCCCCGTCGAAACCGGTACACCCCCATATAAAAGGGGAACCGTATGGCGGCACGCGGTGCTCGTCAGTTGTTTTGAATTTTGTTGCTACGGAAAACAATCAATCGTAATCGTCGTATCCGTGAGATCTTGACTTCATGCGTCGCTCGATTTCGCGATCAGATTCGGCCTCGGCCATGGATGCACGCTTGTCGTATAGCTTTTTGCCTCGACAAAGACCCAACTCGACCTTGACGTAAGGTCCCGAGAAGTAAAGAGACAAAGGAATAAGCGTCAGACCCTTTTGGGTCAGTGCGCCGTTCAGCTTCATAATCTCCCGCTTATGCATCAGTAGCTTGCGATCACGAAGAGGCTCGCGATTGAAAATGTTGCCGAATTCATAGGGGCTGATGTGAATGCCGTGAGCAAAAACCTCGCCTTCTTTGATAGAGCAGTAGGAATCCTTGAGATTGACAGCCCCCTTGCGAAGACTTTTTACCTCGGTACCGAAAAGGGCAATACCGGCTTCATACCGCTCGTCAACGAAATAATCATGATAAGCCTTCTTATTTTGGGCAATGACTTTTTTGCTGCCCTTTTTTTGTCCTTCAGCCATGCGTTGCCTCCTTTCTTTTGCTTTCCTGTGTCAATCGTTCACATCTGGGTAGTAAATATTTTCATTGGGGAAATAGTAACCCAACTTATCCTTGGCCTGCTGAATGATAAATTCATCATCCATGGGGGAATTGATGATATCCTGTAGCTCCCGAATAGCATCATTGTATTGATCAAGCTCGGCTTCCAGCTCCTTGCGCTCAGCTTCCAACTGGTTAAAACGCATAAGGCAGGAAATGCTGATGATCAAGGATACCAAAACCACCACGCCCAATGCGACCTTGCCAAGCATGGACAGACCCAATTTTGTATCCTTTTCCGCCTCATTGGTCGGGAAACCGGAAGAAGGAGATTCTATAAGGTCCTGAGGCTCTTCTATGGGATTTTTGCCGTGATTTTCAGACATATTCATTTTCCCTTTCTTTTTATTCCGTATGTTCTTGGATATCCATGCCCAATAATTGTCCGGCCCGCTGCTTGAATTTCAGGACTTGCTGATCGGTTTTTACGATCCGACGATCGGCTGCTTTCTGGACGCGCCATCTCATGAGAGGGGCGATAACACATTTAAATCCAACTCCTAAAATCCAACGGATCGGAAGGAGTAGACAGGAGAGCAGCCCCTTCAGTAACCGATGAATCAGCTTCACCAGTCGTTCGGAAATTGAGATGATCAACCGACCTAAGGTGACACGGTACACGAAAAAGCCGCAACACAAACCCATGGGAGCCCAAAAGCGAAACACGCCGTCATTGATAAAATACAATAACAGTAAGAGGCAGATCCCGCAAAGCAGGACAAAACAAAGATCCTCTGCGAAGAGTAGACACCGCCCCAAGGCAGTAAATATTTTTTTACGGGAACCTGCAAGTGTTCTTGGATGCTTTTGATCTGAGGAAAAACCGAGAACAAGGCGCGAAAGGGAAAGCAGATCGTAGACTCCGCCCATAGCTATGCCGCTGGCAAAGGAAGCCAGAAACAAAAAACACAGGAGCTTTTGGGAGATTTCCAGCATTCAGGCACCTCTCAGGAAAGAAAACGCCCAAATAATCCACGCTTGCCCTTGTGTTTGTCCGAGCCATTGATCGTAGGCTCATTATCATCATAAAGCAATCCGCATAGCTTTCCGGTAACCTCAACGACACCGTCTTTGGTATTCAAAACTGTCACATGAAGGTTCGTGCCTTCCAAGGTCAACTGACCACAGGTCGTGACTAAAAAGACACCGCTTTCGTCAAAGCTGAGAACCTCTGTAACGCCTCTAACCGTCATGCTTTCTCGATTGTTGGCAAAAAAACTATGGGGGTGTTCCATATCCGTCATATCCATCCCTCCGCCATATCAATTTTGCAAAATGCAACTGTTGAAGTATATGCGGAGGGATGAACCCATATGATATGGATAGGGAAATAGAGCTGAAATCCTCTTCTGTCAGTCAATGACCTCGTAAAGAGAGGCGGCATCGTTTTTACCGACAGTTTCCTTAACATCGAGAACCTTGAATTTCAAAGTTCTCGCCCCAAAGGTGACCTCAACAACATCCCCGATCTTGACGTCATAGGAAGCCTTGGCGGGGCGGCCGTTGACCGACACGTGAGCGGCATCGCAAGCATCGTTGGCCACAGTGCGGCGCTTGATGATGCGGGTTACCTTTAGATATTTGTCAAGGCGCATATCAGTTCAGCTTCTCCTTGACAGCCTTAGCGGATACGAATGCAAGATACTTGCAAGCGGGAACGGTGACGACTTCACCGGTCTTGGGGTTGCGGCCGGCTCTCTCGGCTCTCTCGCGCACCTCAAAGGTACCGAAACCGGACAGCTGGATCTTCTCGCCGGCAGCCAGGCCTTCAAGGATGGTCTCCTCGATGAGGGCCCAAGCCTCGCCAACTTGCTTCTGGGTCAGTTCGCTCTTCTCAGCGACAGCTTTGATCATTTGGCTCTTGTTCATAATCATAAACTCCATTCTTTGATTCTGTGCTTTTCTATGTGTTGAAAAGTCACGCTTGAATAAGGGAAAACCCTTTGCACACATTGCCTGTTCATTATAACACATAGCAAAAAAAAATGCAAGTACCTACATTGCTTTTTTCTGAAAAAATATCGAAAAAAACGCTAAAATTTTCTGAAATATTTTTTGAAAAGCTATTGACAAATCACGCAAGGTATGGTATAATCATATCCGTTGTGAACGAGAGTTCCCACATGGGGGTATAGCTCAGCTGGGAGAGCGCTTGAATGGCATTCAAGAGGTCAGCGGTTCGATCCCGCTTATCTCCACCAATTTTAACGGCCAACAGTATGTTGGCCGTTTTGCTTTCATTTGGTCTAATTAATGAGAAACTATGTTATTCACACTGCCCAAATATTTATTGGCGCCTTTTAATTTTGACGATATATTGAAGGGAAGGAGTTATTAAATTGAAATCTTGTCAAAAAACTCAAAGTCGCATCATCGTGATGTGTATATGTTTTTTTCTACTCGCGCTTGTTTTTTCAGCTTGCGTTGGTTATGAAAGAAGTGTGATGAGCGATTCGGAGCCGGTAATTCTCGAATCAGATGTTACGGAGAAAGATGATGTCGGCGGCATGAATCAGGAAAGCTATGAAAAAGAAACTGACAAAGTGATCGAGTCTGACTGTACGGAAATAAGTTTCGATCCTGAAACCGTGATTGAGCCAGAATCTAATTCTGAAACCGTGATTGAGCCAGAATCTAATTCTGAAACCGTGATTGAGCCGGAATCTAATTCTGAAACTGTGATTGAGCCGGAATCTGATTCTGAAACCGTGATTGAGCCGGAATCTGATTCTGAATCAATGACTGAATTGGAATCAGAGCATGAATCTATGGCGGGGCTTGAGAACACTACAGATACGCTGTGCGAAACTATCCAAGAAAACACAGACACAATGCTTGAGCCGCTTGAAACGATACAAGATGCACATGTACATAATTGGAGCGAGTGGATGAATGAGAGATCTGCTACTTGTTTGGCTGCAGGAACCAAGAAACGTAATTGCTCTTGTGGCGTTTATGAAGAAAGTGAAGTGCCTGCGATCAACCCAAAAGGCCACAAGTTCGAAAATGAGCAATGTATTATTTGCTATAAAGATCAATATAGCGAGGGGTTGACCTTCCGTTTGAATGATGATAATGCTTCATACAGTGTCAAAAATATAGGCAGTTGTCAAGATATTGACATTGGAATTCCGAAAGAACATGAGGGTTTGCCTGTAACCAGAATAGCATCCGGTGCTTTTGCACATAAAAAACAGTTGGTAAGTATTTCTATTCCCGATAGTGTTGTTATTGTTGATAAAAATGCTTTCTTGGATTGCGATGGTTTGATTGAGGTTGAAAATGGAATTAGTTATGTAGATCAATGGGTAATAGGAGCGGACGCAACAATATCCACTGCAGAAATAAGAAAGAATACAGTAGGTTTTGCAAATTATGCATTTTATAAGTGTTCTAATCTTACGACTGTGGAGATACCTGAAAAGGTAACCAAAATTTCGTATGCTTGTTTTGCTCATTGTGGTCAGTTGCAGGAAATGATGCTTCATAATGGTATAACACAAATTGATGAGTTTGCTTTCGAAGATTGTTCACAATTAAAGGATATTGTATTGCCCGAAGCGGTTATTTTTCTTGGTAAATATGCATTTAATAAATGTACCCAATTGAGAAATATAACTTTATCTAGTCAGTTGAGCGTAATAAATAACTATGTTTTCTCTGAATGTAAGAGTCTTGAGAGTATTGTGATTCCCAATAACGTAACTCTTATTGATGAACATGCGTTTTTCAATTGTCATAGCTTGATTAATGTGACGTTTCCTGTCGGAGTCACCCAAATTTGCGATTATGCTTTTTACAATTGTAACAAGCTGATAAATGCTATTATTCCGGAAACTGTGCTGTGTATTGGCGATCACGCTTTTGACATGTGCAGTTCCTTGGAGCATGTCGCATTGCCCGAAAGCATTCAAAGTATAGGTGCCTGCGCGTTTAAAGCGTGTAAAAGCCTTACAGTATTTGAAATTCCTGGTAATTTAAAGTCTATTAGTTACGGAATGCTGGAAGATTGTGAAAATCTGGAAAATGTTATAATACATGAAGGCGTTTTATATATTGAGAGTCAAGCGTTTCGAGAATGTGATAATTTAAAGAATCTTGATATTCCAAAAAGCGTAATTGAAATTGGAGAAAATGTATTCTTCCAATGCTCAAAATTAATACAAGTCGAGAATAATGTTTTCTACGTTGATTCTTGGATTATAGATGCTGATAGTTCAATTCAAAGCGTAGTACCAAGAGAAGATACGGTTGGATTGGCGAATTCCTGTTTTAGCTTTTGCGCAGATTTAATAGACGTAGAGCTTTCCGATAATGTAAAGCATGTAGGGCAAAGAGCTTTTTATTCTTGCTCAAAATTGGAAAGCGTTCGCCTTCCTAATGGAATGACTTGTATTTCTGATGAATTGTTTGGTGGATGTAGCAATCTTAAGGTTGTTAATATACCGAAAGGTGTAACGAGTATAGGTAGAGGTGCTTTTGAAAAATGTGCAAGCCTCACAGATATTGATATTCCAAATAGTGTGGAAACCTTTGGAGAAGAAGCTTTTAGAGAATGTAGTATGTTGAAAAGGGTGAATATCCCCGAAAAAGTAACTTCTATTCCATGGGCTTTGTTTTTCCAATGTCGCAGCTTGACAGAGATTGTAATTAATGAAAACATTACTGTCATCGCAGACAAGGCTTTTTATGAGTGTGTTTCTATAGAGTATATTTATTTTAATGCTCGTGAAATGCAAGACTTAACTGCTTTCCATGATGTATTTTTTAGGGCTGGTCAAGAAGGCGAAGGAATAAAAGTAACGATTGGTTCTATGGTGGAAAAAGTACCTGCTTATTTATTTGAGTCGCGTTATACCGATTCCTCGGCGGAAGCAAAAATTATTAGTGTAGAGTTTGAAAAAAATGGTATCTGCACTGAGATTGGAGAAAGTGCTTTCTTTGGCTTTGACTACATGCCAAGTATTGTAATTCCTGATACTGTGTCAATTTTAGGAACGCATGCTTTGGCAGGATGTAAAGGACTTAACGAGATTACTTTGCCGAAGAGTATAATAAACATTAAATCTTATGCATTTATAGGGTGCAGAAAATTAACGAAAATTATTTATGAAGGCACGATGGAGCAATGGCAATGCATAATCAAGGAAGAAAATTGGGATCGGAATATTGATTTTTATGCGATACACTGTTCTGATGGTATCATTTATAAATAAGTAATTCTTAAAATGATAGATATGGCAACAAGTTCTTTCTGCTTTCTTTTCTATCAAATAGCTTTGAAATAATTCCCGGGTATGGGTATAAATGTTATAAGAAATTTGTGTAATAATATGTTTTTGATAAAAACCTCCTATGGTAGAATATACTCCAATTCTACCATAGGAGGTTTTTATGCGCGTTTGTATATTGGTTCTGATTTTATGAGTTATTTGCTATTTGCACCCTTCGCCTGGACGGTCTTTTTGACAGCAGGCTTCTCGGCAGGCGCTTCAGCCTCGGGCACCTCGGTAACCATTTCCTTGATACTGGCGGCGAGACCGGCAATACCCTGGATATTGGAGGGAATGATCAGCTTGGTAGCCTGACCGTCAGCAACCTTCTCCAGAGCCTCCAGACTCTTGATGGTCAGCACGGCTTCGGAGGGCTTAGCCTCGTTGATCATGCGGATACCGGCGGCAGTAGCCTCCTGCACCTGACGGATGGCCTCGGCTTCACCTTCTGCCTGACGAATGGCGGATTCCTTCTGGGCCTCTGCCTTCAGAATGGCAGCCTGCTTTTCGGCTTCTGCCTTCAAAATGGCAGCTTCCTTTTGACCTTCAGCCACCAGGATGGCAGACTTCTTTTCACCCTCGGCGCGGAGAATGGCTTCACGGCGCTCACGCTCAGCCTTCATCTGCTTTTCCATGGCGTCCTGGATTTCCTTGGGAGGAATGATGTTCTTCAGCTCCACACGGGTGACCTTGATACCCCACGGATCAGTGGCCTCGTCAAGAACGGCGCGCATTTGGGTGTTGATGATGTCACGGCTGGTCAGAGTGTGGTCAAGCTCCATTTCACCAATGATGTTACGCAAGGTGGTAGAGGTAAGGTTTTCAATAGCGGTCATGGGGGTGGCGTGACCATAGGCGTAGAGCTTGCAGTCGGTGATCTGGAAAAAGACCACGGTGTCGATCTGCATGCGGACGTTATCTTTGGTGATCACAGGCTGAGGAGGGAAGTCAACTACTTGCTCCATAAGGTTGACCTTTTTTGCAATGCGGTTGACGAAAGGAGCCTTAAAGTGAATACCGGTTTCCCAGGTCTTGCTGTAGGAGCCGAGATGCTCAATGACGAACGCGCGGCCCTGAGGAACGATGTGAATGTTGGACAGGACGATCAGAAGCACGACCACCACGACAATGGAGAGGAGGATCAAAAGCACTTGAGGTACCGATACTGCGGCAAACAGGGCAACGGGGGAGAGCATGAAATTGATAGATGTCATAAGTAATCCTTTCCGGCGTTATTCGCCTGTGAAAAATTTCAAAATCGTAAATGAATTGGGGAGATTTTAGAGATGCCCTTTACTTTTGGCGTTGGCAGATCAGCTTAGAGCCGGATACGTGAACGACTGTTACGTGTTCACCGACAGCAGCGGTTTCGCCCTCGTTTTCAAGGCGAGCACTCCAAAGTTGACCGTTGATCTTGACGACTCCCTGATCAAGCTTGTTATCAACTTCCTCGATGACCGTGGCGATCTTTCCTTCCATGGCGCTGGCGTCTGTCTTTTCAATTTTGTGGTGTTTCTTCACAAACCGCTTGAGGACTGTCTTGGCAAGCACCAAAAGGGTGATGGAAATGACCAGGCAGACAACGATCTGGATGACCGGATCCACACTCAGCACGGCCAGGATCATGCCCACCAGTGCTCCGGGTGCAAAACAAATAGCACCCATATCGGCGGTCTGTGCCTCGACGATCAGTGACAGGATGAGCACCCCCAGCCAAGCCAGGGCAGGCCAGAGAATACCCATGTCAAAGCCTTCGTTTTCGGCGGCGTTAAGAAGAAGCATTACGTTGAAATTCATCATTAAGAATCCTCCTTTCTTTCGTGCGATGCTCCTAAGACGTAAAGCCAATGGCCTTTCACGTTCCTTTGATTAGATTATAGCACAAGTTCAAGTGATTGTCAATAGCAGATTCGAAATTATTTGAAAAAAAGATAAATTTTTTCAGGTTATCGATGCCTTCGTGCATTGATGCTCAAAAATTGCCGTGAAAAAGAAAAAATGATAGATATAATTCATATGGAGTTCACGAATTTGGTCTATAATAACAACAAGTATATTTGTCCCTTGCGGACTGATAGCTATTTTTGAAAGGAGGATTTCAACATGTTTTTCCAGAAGCCCAAGAAGAAGAACCATGCGCCCATGATCATTGCTATCGTGGTTGGCGTACTGGCTGCCGCCGCTACCGCTTTCATTCTTTTTGAGAAGGTTTTCAAGAAGAAGCTCTGCTGCAAGAAGGCTGCTGAGGTTGAGGCCGCTACCGACGAGTGCGCTTGCGATTGTGAGTGCGACTGCGACGAGGCAGAAGAGGCTGTTTGCGAGTGCGAGGTTGTCGAAGAGGCCTGATCGCTGAATCTTCTCTTTTGAAACGAGAACACGGTTTGCCCGTAAGGACAGGCCGTGTTCTTGTTTTACTATATTGACTTGAAGAAGGGTTTATGATATAATGAAAACATATTCTGAGAAAATCAAAGGAGGCCATCCTATGTTACTCTCCACACAGACTCATGTTATGGTTGCCCGCTTCGGCCTTTTTGAAGGTATCCGTCTTCTCATGGACGCAGGATATCCTGCCTTGGATCTGACCATGTTTGCCAACAATGAGTATCTTTGGGATACGGATATGAAGCCAACCGCGCAAAAGCTTAGGGCCATGGCCGACGAGCGTGGCGTTGTGTTCAATCAGGCACATGCCCCCTTTGGCGGCGGCTATGATCATTATACCCAAAAGCTGCTCCCCCTCATGCCTCGTGTCTTTGAATTTGCATCCTATCTCGGGATAAAGCAGGTGGTGGTTCATCCTCTGCAAAAGGGACGGTATTACGGCCATGAAGCAGAGCTTTTTGAGATGAATCGCGAGTTCTACGCAAGCCTCGCTCCCCTCGCTGAAAATACCGGTGTGAGGGTCGCTATGGAGAATATGTGGCAAAATCACCCCGTCACCCATCGCATTTGCGACGATGTGGCCGCGCCCCCCGAGGAGCTGGCCGCCTACTACGATGCCCAGAACCGCCCCGATCTGTTTACGGTTTGCCTTGATATCGGCCACGTAGCCCTTTGTGGCCGTGAGCCTCAGGACGCCATCAGAACCATTGGTCATGACCGTCTGGGCGCACTCCACGTCCACGACGTCAGCTATATCAGCGATGATCACACCCTGCCCGGCATGGGGCGCATCAACTGGGAGGCCGTGCTGGAAGCTTTGGCCGACATCGACTATCAGGGCGAATTTACCTTTGAGGCGGATAGCTTTTTGACCCGCTTTGACAAGGACTTTTTACCCACCGCCGCCAAGTTTATGTGTGATTGCGGCAAGCATCTGGTGGGCCGCTTGGAGGCTATTAATGCCCAAAAGAGAGGTCAGGCATGAACAAAAATCTGACCATTCGCAAGGCCACCTATGCCGATCTTCCTGTACTTATGGCGATTTATGACCACGCCCGCGCCTATATGCGGGAGAATGGCAACATGGAGCAATGGAACGGTGGCTATCCCGGTATGCCGGTCATCGAGGAGGATATTTCCCTCGGCCGCTGTCACATCTGCCTGGATGGGGGCGAGATCGCGGGGGTGTTCTGCTTCTTCAAGGGCAACGACCCCACCTACGCCCAAATTTACGACGGCGCGTGGCTGAATGATCAGCCCTACGGGGTCATCCACCGCATCGCCGTGGCAAAACACGGGGCAGGGGTGGCTTCCTTCTGCTTCGACTATGCTTTTGCCACCTGCGGCAACGTCAAGATCGACACCCACAGGGACAACATCCCCATGCAGAACGCCCTCCGAAAGAATGGCTTTATCCGTTGTGGAATCATTTATCTGCAAAACGGAGATCCCCGTATCGCCTACCAAAAAAGCCTTGGCGCGGAAGGGAAGTGAAGCTATGACAGCACCTATCCGCGAGCCGGTGATCCTATGCGAGGACAAGCACCTGCTCCTGGTCTCCAAGCCTCAGGGGATGCCCTCACAGCCCGACCCGTCGGGGCAGGCAAGTCTGCTGACATATTTGGCTGAAAGATACCCCCAAGCGGGCTTGGTTCACCGTCTGGATACCCCTACGGGCGGGGTTATGGTCTTTGCCAGGACCCCAGCCATGACGGGAAAGCTGGCGGCCTTGTTTGGTGACCATGAGTGCTATGAGAAGATCTATCTGGCCGTCTTATCAGCCCCGCCTGCCGAGGCTCACGGGGTCTTGGAGGACTATCTCTACCACGACAAGCGGCAAAATAAAGCCTTCGTGGTGACCCCAGCCGCCGACGGTACCCTCCGCAAGGGAGCCAAGGCCGCCAAGCTGACCTACGAGGTGCTGGAGACCCTGCCCGACGGCCTGACCCTGGTGAGGATCAAGCTTCACACGGGGCGCACCCACCAGATCCGTATCCAGTTTGCCTCCCGCGGCTGTCCCGTGGCAGGGGATGGCAAGTACGGTAGCCGTGTCAAATGCTCCTTCATCGCCCTGTGGTCGCATCGTCTGACCTTTGTTCACCCCGTGACGGGGAAGACGGTCAGCGCGGAGTCCACGCCGCCTGCGGACGTTGAGCCGTGGGGGAGGTTTGGGGGATAAATTGTTGTTTATGGGCGTTTACTGACCAACGAGGTCATCCTGAGCAAGGCCGCTGGCCGCGCCGAAGGATCTCTTTATACCTGTAAAAAACCATTGTCATAAAAAGGTTTTGCTTCCTGTGGGATCCTTCGACTCGGGCATCGCCCTCGCTCAGGATGACTGTCTCAAGGCGGGGCACAACAACGCTAAACAACAATTTAATTCCCCAAGAAAGGAGAGAACCATGACACGATCTTTAGAACAATATATTTCCGATTACCTTGGGGACTCCAGCTTTACTCCTGAAGAGGTCTATGAGCTGGAAATCGGCGGCGTCCGCGTCCACGTAGAATCCTTCGAATACGACGGCGAGCCTTGGTGCAAGGAAAAAGCCCTTGTCACCATGAAAAAAGACAGCCTGACTTATGAATATACCGCTGTTGATGACCATAACTGGGAGAAACCCTTCTATCCCGTGACCATAAGTGGCACCGACTACCTCTGCTTCCGCAAGACCCTCTACGGCTTCACTCTCCTGAACACCGAAACCTTTGAAGACTTTGACTTTTTCCCCGAAAAGGTGCTGAGCGGCGAGGAATCTTATATCATCTCGGATGCCGTATCCTTTAAAAATTTGATCGTTTTTGACGGCTGCTATTGGGGGGCGCCCTACGTTTTTTGTATCTACGACCACCAAAGCAAGCGCATCCTTGATCTATACGAGACCTTGGGGCTGTATTCCCATGGTGACCTACCGAATGCGTCGATTTTCGGAAACGCGCTTGTGCTGAAATGCGAGAACCAAGGCTTTGAGCCTGCGACATTGACCCTCACTTACGAAGAACTAACACATTTGTTAAACGAAAAAGGCAAGTCCATATATAGCGATTTTTAGCAAGAAAGGAGCATTTCCATGCCATTTCCCAAGAACTTTATCTTCGGCACCGCCACCAGCGCGGGACAGATCGAAGGCGCCGCCCGCGAGGACGGCCGCACCCCCTCCATCTGGGATATTTTTGCAGAAACCCCGGGCAAGACCTTTGGCGGCGAGACCCCTGCCGTGGCCTGCGACAGCTACCACCGCTTTTTTGATCGAGATCTACCCAGCCTTAAGGCTCTGGGCGTGGATTCCTATCGCCTGTCCATCTCTTGGTCCCGCGTCATGCCCGAGGGTGTCGGCCCTCTGAACCCCAAGGGCGTGGACTACTACCGCCGTGTCTTTGAGGCTTTGCTGGAAAATGACATCATCCCCAACGTGACCCTCTACCATTGGGATCTTCCCCAGGTTTTGGAGGAAAAGGGCGGCTGGCGCAACCGAGATTCCATCGAGTGGTTCGGTGAGTACGCCGATAAGATGTTTACCGCCTACGGTGACATCGTCCCCATGTGGTCTACCGTCAACGAGCCCATCGCCACCTATGTCGGCTACGCCCACGGCGGCTTTGCCCCGGGACACACCAACGAGGCGTGGGGAAACCAGGCGAGACATAACATCCTGGTGGCTCACGGCAAAGGCGTGGAGGCTTTTCGAGCCCATAATCTGAAGTCTCAGATCGGTGTGGTCATCGACATCTGGAAGCGTCACGCCCTGACGAACTTCCCCGAGGATATTGCCCTCATGATCGACCAGGACGAGCGCAACTGGAAGTTCTACTGCGACCCCATCCTGGCAGGGAGGTACAGCGACTACATCCTTGAGCATCTTGAAAAAGAAGGTACCCTCATGGAGATGCACCCCCACGACTTTGAGCTGACGAGCCAGCCGCTGGATTACTTCGGCCTCAACGTCTACAACCGCGTCCCCGTTACCGTCAACCAGCAAGCGCAGATGGACTTCTCCCAAGGTGGAAACTTCCTCAACAACCGCACCGAGTATTACCCCAAGGCGGTCTACGATGCCATCCACCTGCTCCACGATCTCTACGATATCAAGATCCCCATCTACGTTACCGAAAACGGCACCTATTTTGAGGGTACCGAGCCTGTGGCCGCCGACGGTATGGTGCATGACGACGACCGCATCCGTTACGTCAGCGGTTTCCTCGAGTGGCTGGAAAAGGCCATCGACGAGGGCTTTGACGTCCGCGGCTACTATCTTTGGAGCCTCATGGACAACTTCGAGTGGTCCGCGGCCTCCAATTTCAAGTTTGGCATCGCCACCACAGATTTCGCCACGGGCGAGACCAAGTGGAAAAAGAGCGCGTATTTCTACCGCGACTTTATCAAAAAGATGAAAGCGTAAATTGTTGTTTAGTATAGTTTCGCCCCACCTTGAAATAGTCATCCTGAGCGAGGGCGACGCCCGAGTCGAAGGATCTCGTGATAAACGAAAGTCCTTTTATGATCATGGTTTGGAGAGGCAGAAGGAGATCCTTCGGCGCGGCCAGCGGCCTTGCTCAGGATGACAGCGCGCGCCGGTCGCCACGCTAAACAACATTTTACCACACAAAGGAGAACACCATGCCCACCTTCACCCTTGCATCCTTCAATATCTGCTCGGCTCACTTCAAGGAAGGGAAGTATACAGACGAAAACCTCCGCCTGGTGGCCGAGAAGATCACCGAAAGCCGTGCCCACGTTATCGCCCTCCAGGAGGTAGATAGGGGCGCGTCCCGCTCCAACGGCGTGGATATGCCCACCCGTCTGTCTGAGCTGACGGGTATCCCCTACCACTATTTCATCAAGATCCGCGACTTCCAGGGCGGACAGTACGGCACCGCCATTTTGTCGAAATACCCCATCACCGCCGCCGAGACCCTGAATTTCCCCGTGAAGATCGCCACCCAGGGCACCTCCTGCGGCTACTGCGTGCTGGATGTGGACGGCACCCTCGTCACGGTTTATAACACCCATCTGTCCATTGAAAGCGAGGAGGCCAACACCGAGTGCCTCTCCTGCCTTGGGGATATTCTGAAGGCTCACGCCGACACCCACGGCGCGTTCCTGTGTTGCGGCGACTTCAACACCTCCCCCGAGAAGGTCAAAACCTACATCCCCTGGGTCACCCTTGCCCATAACGGCCTCCATACCTACGCCGACCGCTCCATCGACCACATCCTGTCCATTGCGCCCATCAAGACCCAAAACACCCGCACCATGGATACCCAGTACGACGGAACTACGGATCATGATATGGTGGTGACAGAGGTGACGGTGTCTTAAACTCCACGTTCCGTGGATGTTTTCTTTCGAATGAGTTGCTTTACTCCTTGACTTTTTTCTGGTATGATATGGTCACGGTACCGTAATACTTTAGACAATACAAAAAGGAGAAGCCTATATGAATAAACCAACCGTAGGTCAGAATATTCGTCGTTTTCGCAAGGAAAAGAATATGACCCAAAGCGAGCTTGCCGAGCTTCTCGGCGTGTCTATACAAGCCATTTCTAAATGGGAGACGGATGCGGGAATGCCGGATATTTCCCAAATTGTTCCCTTGGCGCGTGTACTTGAGGTGTCAACAGACAACCTTTTGGGGATGGAGGATGCGGAACAGGAGGCTGCTTTTGAGGAATTGAAGAGTCTGATTGGTCGATCTGTTCCGCACATATTACGTTTTGTCACGCTTTTATAAAAGCTTGGGAGAGCCTGCAAAGGCCGAAGAATTTACGGGACAGATTCCTGAAATATTTGGTGATCGTACTTATTTTGAAGCCGAAGTCGCTATGGCTGACGGAGATTACGAAACTGCCCTTCAAAAATGCCGAGAGAGCTTTTCAACCAAAGCAAGGTTTATGGCAAGGCTCATTCGAATGGCGGCGCAGATTCATTGTGCATGGGATGGAGGCCGTAATGAGCGCACTGTGGTATATAACGAATATATGCTCAATATGCTTAACGCCTTCCTCTCCTGTAGTGATTTTATCCCCATGCGCCAGGTGTTCCAAAAGGATTCTCTGTTGTACGGCATGATCACAGAATATTTGACGCTCGACAGAGCGGATGATGCATTTACAGCCATGGAAGAATTGTTTGCTCTGCGTGAGGAATGTATCAAGTTTTTGGCTGTACCCCAGGAAACGTCCTGTCTTATGCTTATTGATATGCCCTGCGATGACGGTCGTGACGGCTATTGCATTCAGCATATTGAAAAGTATATTCAAAGGTGCCTGGATGCGCTGACACAATCTCCCCTGACGGCTCATGACCCGCGCTTGCAGGAGATGAAAGAACGCTTTGCGAGCTTCAAAAGCTGACGGTGCTATAACATCTTTTTAAAGAATCTTTTTCGTTTCTCCGCCTGATTCTCCCCCTTGAATTCAGGCAAAAACAAGCGGTACTGATAAAATTTCAGTACCGCTTAACTTTTTCTTGAGGAACATTCTCTTTACAAATCCCCGAGATGTGGTATAATGAAGGTACAAAAGCGCTTTTGATGAGAATAGAGAATAAAAAATTGTTCTTTGCGTGGGCTTACTATGAACCCGTAGGGGCGAACTGCGTTCGCCCGCCGTTCCCCAAAAAACTTTGCTTATCAATATACTTTTATTACGGGCGAACACAGTTCGCCCCTACGACCACGTTGGTCAGAAATCCGCAAACAACAATTTCCCTCACGAAAGGAGATTCACATGGAAATCGGAACCATAATCAAAAAACATCGCCGTCAGCGGGACATGACCCAGGAGCAGTTGGCCGAGTACCTGCGGGTATCGGTGTCCGCCGTGTCCCAATGGGAAAGCGGTAAGACCGCCCCCGATTTGTCCCTGATCCCCGCCATATGCAACCTGTTCAACATCTCGTCGGACGAGCTCTTGGGAATCAATTTGGAGCAGAAGGAGCAGAGGATCAGCGATATCGAGGATCAAGCCAATCAGCACAGCTCCCGCGGACAGCTATGGGAAGCCGCTGATATATTGGAAGCGGGTCTACGGGAGTATCCCGACAGTTTTGGTCTCATACACGATCTGATGTATGTCCGTTTCAGTCAATACTGTGCCAACCATGATTGCCTGCATGAGTTGGACGAGGCCATTCGCCTTGCCAACCGCATTTTGGACGGATGTACGATCGACGGATACCGTGAAGCCGCCAAGCAAGTGTTATGCTATTCTTACGACAACAAGGGCGAACTGGACAAGGCCTTGGAGATTGCACGAAGCCTGCCATCCATTTATATCACCAATCAAGGTATGTACGCCCGATTACAGACGGGAAGCGAAGGACACAGCGCTCACCAGAGCCTGTTGAGTCATCTTTTGGATTTATTGAATCAAGAACTCAGTGTCAATAAGATATTGGATGACGGCACCCCCGCCTACACAGCGGATGAAATGGCGATCCTCTACCACAAGCAACTCACTCTCCACGAATTGATGATCGAGGACGGCAATTACGGCTTTTTCCATACCCGTTTGCAAGACATTCACATGGCATTGGCTTACTATTACGCAGGTAAGCATGATTCGGAAAAAGCTCTGTACCATCTCTCCGCCGCCGCAGATCATGCCGTCGCCTTTGTGGCGTGCGAGGGTCGCGGCGCATATACCTGCCTTTTGCTTCGAGGGCGTGTCACGGATGGTTTTACAACCAATGCCTCCAATAACAATGCCACCCAGATGCAGGGACGATTATCCTCTCCCACCTTCGACTTCCTCCGTTCCACCCCCGAGTTCACCGCCATCCTTGACCGCCTCAAGCCCGTGGCAGGGAGCTGGGAAGTGAAAGGGGAGGCGTAAGCCATACTTTGTTGTTTACCACTTGTGGTGGGGCTTTGGCTCGGGGATGTTCAACCTATGCGAACCGTGTCCCACGATGGGGGGGTAGGCCTGTAAATTGTTGTTTAGAGTATTATCCGCTTTTCTGTCAACAGCGACAGAAAAGCTCCAAAAGAACGCCGCTTAGTGCAGAACCTACGGTTCTCCCTAAGAACCCAACTCCCTCGTGACGCACGCAGACCACAGAGGTGGTCTGCTATTGCGTATTTCTTTTCAGCCACCAGCGAAAGCCCGCCCCCACGGCGGAGCGCCTCGGGGCTCATCGAAAAGCCAATTGACATGTTTCTGTTGGCCGAACAGGGGAGGTTCAGGGTCATGTAGCGAAGCTATAGTTCTGATGGCGAATGGACAAATAATATTGTTTTTTAATCAAAAAATCTCCTTTCGCCGTGAGAACTATGGATTCAATGCTATTTTTACTATTGAATTTTTTAAAACCAACTAAAGCTTTCTAAACAGTACGGTATGAGCCTCAAGGCGCTCCGCCGCAGGGGCGGGCTATCGGCGTTGGCTGACACAAAACACGCGATAGCCGCTCCACTCCCTTTCGGGGAGCGGCGTGCGTCACGAGGGAGTTGGGTTCTTAGGGAGAACCGTAGGTTCTGCACTAAGCGGCGCTCTTTTGGAACTTTTCTGCCGCCGTGGGCAGAAAAGTGGAAAGAATGCTAAACAACAATTTATCTGCCTAACCACCCCACCCCAAATAAAACAAAAGGGATTCGCCCGTACCCCACGGGTACTCGGAATCCCTTTGTTTGTTGCAAAGCATCGACGGACCACCCGACGGCCGCAACGGAAACCAACGGTGTAAATTAAGCGTCCTGCTTGATGTCCAGAACCTTCTTGCCGCCGTAGTAACCGCAAACGGGGCAAACCTGATGATTCTTGATCATCTCGTTGCACTCGGGGTTAGTACACTTGGAAAGACCGACAACTTCCAGCTTGGTGTTGTTGGATCTTCTGGTATTTCTGCGAGCCTTGGAAACTTTACGCTTTGGTACTGCCATTTTGCCACCTCCTCCTGGGCTTTCCGGAAAACGACACGGCAAAGAGCCGTACCGCTCCGTCTATCTGACCACCCTCTCGGGTATCATTCTGTTGTTGATTTTTGTTTTGCGGACATGAAAGACAAGCGCTATCTCAAGTGTTCTCCCCGTCCTCCTCATCGAAGCGAAGGGAAGCGAGCACGGCCCAACGGGGGTCGATCTCTTTTTCGGAACAACCGCAGGCACCCTCTCGCTTGGGCTTGCCGCATTTGGGACATAACCCGGGGCAATCCTCTGAGCAAAGCAGGCGCATAGGGAAGCTGAGAATGAGAGACTCACGAACCGCATCGTCAATGTCCAGGAATCCGCCTTGGATGATGACGAACTCATCGACGTTATCCTCTTCCTGCTCCTCGGTCAGCGTACCCTCGGTGACGACGGTGCGCTCAAAGGGAAGGGAAAAGACATCCTCCACAGGATCAAGACAACGGGCACACTCACCTCTGTAAGGGATCTCGGCTACAGCTACCAACCGCATATAGCCTCCCCTGTTGGTGATTTCTCCGCTGACGTGAACCTCTCCTGTGAAAACAATGCCGTCCAGAGACTCCGGTTCAAGAAGAAAATCAATGACGATCCGGTTGATTTCCCCACGCAACATGGGGCGAAGATCCAGATTCATGGGTTTCTCCTCTCCTGTCTGAAATGTGTGCAAAACACGACAAGGATAATTATAACCGATTTTAGATGAATTGTCAATAGTTTTTTTGAAAAATTCTTTTTGTTTGCCAACTTTTTTCAAGCATTATTAAGTTGAATAAATCAACCAAAAGAATCGAAATGACATTGAATGATAAATTGGCAAAAAATTTACGAAGAAATTTCTATTTTTTTCGATTTTACTATAGATTTTTTTTATGTTTTATGTTATAATGAAGAGCGATCATTTGATACATTATATCGGGAGGTTACATTCAAATGAAAAAGAAATTGACAACAGTCGTATTCCACGGCACGCCCGAGCAGGAAGCAGAGCTCATCAAGGTCATTGACAAGTATCAGGACGTCAAGGGCAAGATGATGCCTATCCTGCAGGAAGCACAGGCCATCTACGGCTATCTGCCCCTTGAGGTGCAGAAAATCATCGCTGAGCGTACCGGTATTTCTCTGGAAGAGATCTACGGTGTCGTCTCCTTCTACGCCCAGTTCAAGCTGAACCCTGAGGGTGAGGTTGCTGTGGCAGTCTGTCTCGGTACCGCTTGCTACGTCAAGGGCTCCGGTGACATTATCGAGGAATGCTCCAGAATCCTGGGTATCCCTGTAGGCAGCACTTCTTCTGACGGTAAGTACTCTCTTGAGGCTACCCGTTGCATCGGTGCCTGCGGTCTGGCTCCTGTCCTGACCATCAACGGCGAGGTTTACGGCCGTCTGGTTGCAAAGGATATGGAAGGCATTTTGGCAAAGTACATGTAATTTTCATTCGGAAAAGCAGGAGCTTGCTGTATGAAAATTTCTGTAATCAAGGAATTACTGCATGCCGACGTCGTATGCGGTGAGGAAAATCTCGATCACGAGGTTCACTCCGCCTGCGGCAGTGACATGATGAGCGACGTGCTCGCCTATGTCAAGGATCAGGCAGTGCTCCTCACGGGACTTGTGAACCCCCAGGTCATCCGCACCGCTGAGATGATGGACATGCAATGTGTGGTTTTCGTGCGTTCCAAGACCCCCTCTGAGGAAATGATCCGTCTGGCAAAGGAATCCGATATGGTCATCCTTTGCACCAAAAAGAGAATGTACGAGGCCTGCGGTAAGCTGTACCTCGGCGGACTCGGCGTAAATGCGGTGAAGTAACATGAATGAGGCAGTAAGATTTCATTTTGTGGTGGACGGAGAGGACTTTACCTCTGCGGGTCAAGCCTCGGTGCAGATGAAGAAGAATCTGCGCAGACTGGGCATCCCCCCCGAGACCATCCGCAAAATTTCCATCGCCATGTACGAGGGAGAGATCAATATGGTCATCCACGCCAATGGCGGTGAGGCGGAGGTGCTCGTGTATGAAGACCGCATCGAGATGATCCTTACCGACCACGGTCCCGGCATTGCCAATATTGAAGAAGCCATGAAGGAGGGCTTTTCAACCGCCCCCGACAACGTGCGCTCTCTTGGCTTTGGCGCCGGCATGGGACTTCCTAACATGAAGCGCTACTCTGATGATATGAAGATCGAATCTGTGGTGGGGGAGGGAACCACCATTACCATGACGGTTCTCCTCTGATGCCCCCCTTGTCTCATATCACAAAAATTCGGCACAGCCGGGAAAGGAGACACGGGTGCAATGAACTCGTATGAACATTCTGTATCTCTTGACCTAACTCGCTGTACGGGATGCACGGCTTGCCTCAAGCACTGTCCCACCGAGGCCATCCGCATCAAGGACGGCCACGCTCAGATCAACCCCGAACGCTGTATTGACTGTGGCATTTGTATCAAAATCTGCCCCAGCAAGGCTAAAAAAGCTACCTACAGCCGTTTGGATAAGGTGCTGAAGCGCAAGTATAAGATCGCTCTGCCCGCGCCTACCTTGTACGGGCAATTTGAGGATCTGGATGACGTGGACTACGTTCTGCAGGGGCTCAAGGACATCGGCTTTGACGACGTCTTTGAGGTCTCCAAGGCGGCAGAACTCGTCTCGGCCTATACCCGCCTGTATCTGAAAACAGAGGGTATTCCCAAGCCCGTCATCAATTCTGCCTGCCCCGTCGTGCTCCGTTTGATCTCCTTGCGATATCCTACGCTGAAGGAACACATCATGCAGCTCCTACCTCCTATGGAGATTGCCGCGCGTATGGCGCGTGAGCGTGCCATGAAGGAGCATCCTGAGCTTGCGCGCGAGGATATTTGCGTATGCTTTATCTCCCCTTGCCCCGCCAAGGTCAGTTATGTCCGTAACGGCTTCGGGGATTATCAAAGCGAGGTGGACGAGGTTTTATCCATCAGCGATGTGTATTTTAGCCTTATCAACGTCATGCGCCGTGCTAAAGAACCCGAATCCCTGTCTCAATCAGGGGTGATCGGTATCAGCTGGGCAACCACCGGAGGCGAGGCTTCGGCTTTGTTCAACGATAAGTACCTGGCGGCGGATGGCATTGAAAACGTCAACCGTGTCCTGGAGCAGCTTGACAACGGTAACATCTCAGGGCTGGAATTTGTAGAGCTCAACGCCTGCCCCGGCGGGTGCGTGGGCGGAGCCATGGTGGTGGAAAACCCCTTCGTGGCCAAGGCAAGACTCCAAACCCTCAGACGGTATCTGCCGGTGTCTCAGACCCAGCTCCAAGGAGACGAAAGGGATTATATTCCCGACAAATACTTTTTTGATGAGCTTCCTACGTACCTGCCCATCCAGCGGCTCAGCGCCAATTTCGGCGAGTCGCTCCGCATGATGGCCGTCATTCAAAAGCTGCATGAGGCACTTCCCGGCATCGACTGCGGTGCCTGCGGCGCGCCTAACTGCCGTGCTTTTGCGGAGGACGTGGTCTGTGGCAGAGTTCCTGAAGACGGTTGCGTTCTCTTGCAGAAGCAACAGCTTGAGGTGCTTCTGAAATCAAGGGAGGAGGAGTTGAACCGTGACAGTAAATGAACTGATCCATGAGCTCCCTCTGACCCCCATCACAGTCCCGGACGGTGATCGCGAGGTGGAGGGGGTGTACATCGGAGACCTGCTCAGTTGGGTCATGGGACGAGCCCAAGGCGACAACGCCTGGATCACCATCATGTCCAACCTCAACATCGTAGCCGTGGCAACATTGGCCGACGTGTCCTGTATCATCCTCGCCGAGGACGTGACCCCGGATGAGCAGGTGATCGAGACCGCCGCCTCCAAGGGCGTCAACATCCTGTCCTCCGACAAGACCGCCTATGAGGTGGCCGCCGCTTTGGCAGGAATGGGACTATGAATCGCTACTACTACGATTTTCACATCCATTCCTGTCTGTCCCCCTGTGCCGACAACGACATGACCCCGGGTAACATTGCGGGTGTGTGCGCGTTGGCAGGACTCCAGATCGCCGCCCTGACCGACCACAATTCTACAAAGAATTGCCCCGCCTTTTGGGGAGCGGCAAAGAAACAGGGCATCATCCCCATCGCGGGGATGGAGCTGACCACCGCTGAGGACATCCATGTGGTCTGTCTCTTTGAGCGTTTGGAGGAGGCCATGGCCTTCGGAGACGCGGTGGATGAAAGACGCATCCGTATCAAAAACCGTGTGGATATCTTTGGTGACCAGATCATCATGGATGAAGACGACGAGCCCATAGGCATTGAGGAGGATATGCTCCCCAACGCTACCATGCTCTCTTTGGACGACGTTCCGCCGCTGGTAGAACGCTTCAATGGTGTGTGCTTTCCCGCTCACATTGATAGGGAAGCTAACGGCATCATCGCCATCCTGGGTACGATCCCCGAGTCCCCCGATTTTGGATGCGTAGAGCTGCGGGACTATGATAAAAAGGAAGATTATCAAAGTAAATACCCCATTTTAAAAGAAAAACTCATGCTTTGCGGTTCCGATGCCCATTACCTGTGGGATATCCGTGACGCGCATGCGTGCTTTGAATTGGAAGACGAACCGTATAGCGGCGACTTCGTGCGGCATCAACTGTTCTTGCGACTGAAAGGAGAAAATAAGAGATGAAGGAACTTTCACTCAACGTTCTTGACATCACCAAAAACTCCGTCAAGGCAGGAGCCTCGCTGATCGGTATATCCTTGATCGAGGAGGGAAACAAGCTGACCCTCACCATCACGGATAACGGTTGCGGCATGAAGCCCGAGGTCGTGGAGACCGTGATGAATCCCTTCTATACCACCCGTACCACCCGTAAGGTGGGCATGGGCATCCCCTTGCTTATGCTGGCCGCGGAGCAAACGGGCGGGAGCGTGACCATCGAGTCCCGCCATGAGGAGGAGCATCCCGAAGACCACGGCACCGTGGTTACGGCTACGTTTTTCACCGACCACATTGACTTTACCCCCATTGGTGACATTGTTTCAAGCATTGAAACGCTCATCATGGGCTCCCCCGATATCGACTTCACCTTCTTGCATGATAGGAAAGGGCAGAGGGTGGAGATGGATACAAGACAGCTCCGTGAGGTGCTGGGAGACGTCCCCTTGGACACCTATGAGGTCATTCAGTGGATCGGACAATTTTTGCGGGAGCAGTACGATGCTTCGCAACCTTAATCGTGTTTCAAAAAATTTGTAATATCTACGAAAGGAATTTGAACATCATGAAATCTTTGGCAGAACTCGCTGCGATCAGAGAGAAGATGAAGGACAAGGTCGTCCTTCGTGAGGGTACCAATGATACCCGTATCGTCGTCGGTATGGCGACCTGCGGTATCGCGGCAGGCGCCCGTCCCGTGCTGAACGCTTTTGTGGAGGGCGTGAACCGCGAGGGCCTTGCAGGCTCCGTTACCGTCTCCCAAACCGGCTGTATCGGCATTTGCCAGTACGAGCCCGTCGTTGAGGTGTTCCAGCCCGGTAAGGAAAAGGTCACCTACGTCAAGATGACCGCCGAGAAGGCAGAGAAGGTCATCGCAGAGCATATCAAGGGCGGTAAGGTGGTCGAGGAATACACCTACGCCAAGAATGTATAACGGAGGTAACTGAACTATGATTCGTGCACATGTATTATGCTGCGGCGGTACAGGTTGTACCTCTTCCGGCAGCCAGAAGATCCAGGAAGCTTTTGTCCGCGAGATCGAAAAGCAGGGTCTCTCTGAGGAAGTTAAGGTCGTCCAGACCGGTTGCTTTGGTCTCTGCGCTTTGGGTCCTGTGGTCATCCTTTATCCCGATGGCACCTTCTACAGCCGTGTAGAAGAAAAGGACGTCGCCGAGATCGTGTCTGAGCATCTGCTCAAGGGTCGTCCCGTAGAACGTTTGGTTTACAACGACGTGGCCGAGGGTCACGAGGCTACCGAGTCTCACTCCTCTTTGAACGATACTACCTTCTACAAGTCCCAGTGCCGTCTGGCTCTCCGTAACTGCGGCGTTATCAACCCCGAGAACATCGAGGAGTACATCGCTATGGACGGTTATGCAGCCCTGGGTAAGGTGCTGACCGAGATGACCCCTGACGAGGTCATCCAGACCATCCTGGATTCCGGTCTCCGCGGTCGTGGCGGCGGCGGATTCCCCACCGGCCTGAAGTGGAAGTTCGCCAGCGGCAACAGAGGCAACGTCAAGAAGTACGTTGCTTGTAACGCCGACGAGGGTGACCCCGGTGCCTTCATGGACCGTTCCATTCTGGAGGGTGACCCCCACGCTCTCATCGAGGCTATGGCCATCGCCGCTTACGCTATCGGTGCTGACGAGGGTTACGTCTACGTTCGTGCAGAGTACCCCATCGCCGTCAACCGTCTCCAGATCGCCATCGACCAGGCCAAGGAATACGGCCTCTTGGGTAACGATATCTTCGGTACCGGCTTCAACTTCGACCTGAGCATCCGTCTGGGCGCAGGCGCATTCGTTTGCGGTGAGGAGACCGCGCTCATGACCTCCATCGAGGGTAACCGCGGTGAGCCCCGTCCCCGTCCTCCTTTCCCCGCAGTCAAGGGTCTGTTCGGTCAGCCCACGGTTCTGAACAACGTGGAGACCTACGCCAACATTCCCCAGATCATCCTGAAGGGCGCCGACTGGTTCAACAAGATCGGTACCGAGAAGTCCAAGGGCACCAAGGTCTTCGCTCTGGGTGGTAAGATCCACAACACCGGTCTCGTTGAAGTGCCCATGGGTACCACCCTGCGCCACATCATCGAGGAAATCGGCGGCGGCATCCCCAACGGCAAGAAGTTCAAGGCCGCTCAGACCGGTGGTCCTTCCGGCGGTTGTATCCCCGCTCATCTCATCGATACCCCCATCGACTATGACAACCTTATGGCTATCGGTTCTATGATGGGCTCCGGCGGTCTGATTGTTATGGACGAGGATACCTGTATGGTGGATATCGCCCGCTTCTTCCTGGACTTCACCGTGGACGAGTCCTGCGGTAAGTGCACTCCCTGCCGTGTCGGTACCAAGCGTCTGCTTGAGCTGCTGGATAAGATCATCGCCGGTAACGGTGAGATGGAAGACCTCGACCGCATGGAAGAGCTGTGTAATTACATCAAGTCCGCATCCCTCTGCGGCTTGGGTCAGACCGCTCCCAACCCCGTTCTCTCTACCCTGAAGTACTTCCGCGATGAGTATGTAGCTCACATCGTGGACAAGAAGTGTCCCGCAGGCGTGTGCAAGTCGCTCCTGCAGTTCAAGATCGACGCTGATAAGTGTATCGGTTGCGGCAAGTGCGCTAAGCAGTGTCCCGCCGATGCCATCACCCGTACCGATTACATCGCTCCCGGTCATAAGCTGGCTTCCTTCACCATTGATACAAGCAAGTGCGTCAAGTGCGGTGCTTGTATGAGCGGTTGTAAGTTCGGCGCGATTTCCAAGTCTTGAGAAAGGAGAACTTTGAACCATGGAAACTGTAAATATTAAAATCAATGGCAAGGACTACGAGGTTGCCAAGGGCTCTACCGTCCTTGAAGCCGCCCGTGCTGCCAAGATCGATATTCCCACTCTGTGCTACCTGAAGGACATCAACGAGATTGGCGCTTGCCGTCTCTGCCTCGTGGAGGTCTCCGAGGGTGGTAAGCCCTACCGTATGGTCACCGCCTGCGTCTACCCCGTATCCGAGGGTATGTCCGTTCTGACCAACACCCCCAAGATCATTGCTTCCCGTAAGATGAACCTGGAGCTGCTCCTGTCCAACCACGATATGAGATGCCTCCAGTGCGTCCGTTCCACCAACTGCGAGCTGCAGACCCTCTGCAACCAGTACGGCGTGAGCGTGTCCAAGTTCGGCGGCGCTCGCAATGAATATGAGATCGACGATAGCTCCTTCTCCATCATCCGCGACAACAATAAGTGCATTCTGTGCCGTCGTTGCGTGGCTATGTGTCAGAAGGTGCAGGGCGTCAGCGTCATCGGCGCCAACGACCGTGGCTTCGACACCCACATCGCCTCCCCCATGGAGTACCCTCTGGGCGGCACCTCCTGCATTAACTGCGGTCAGTGTATCGTCGCTTGTCCCGTAGGCGCTCTGTACGAGAAGGACGATACCGATAAGGTATTCGCCGCGCTCGCAGATCCCTCCAAGCATGTCCTCATCTGCACCGCTCCCTCTGTCCGCGCTCAGATCGGTGAGTGCTTCGGCTATGAGCCCGGCACCGACTGTGAGGGTAAGATGGTCGCCGCCATCAAGCGTCTCGGCTTCGACGGCGTATACGACATGAACCTCACCGCAGACCTCACCATCGTTGAGGAAGCTCACGAGCTGATCAGTCGTATCCAGAACGGCGGCGCTCTGCCCATGATCACCTCCTGCTCTCCCGGTTGGATCAAGTACTGCGAGCACTATTTCCCCGAGATGACCGAGAATCTCTCCACCTGCAAGTCTCCTCAGCAGATGTTCGGCGCCGTGGTCAAGACCTACTACGCCGAGAAGATGGGCTGGGATCCCAAGGACATCTTCTTCGTATCCGCCATTCCTTGTACCGCAAAGAAGTTCGAGGTTGGTAGACCCGGTCAGTCCGCCGCAGGTGTGCCTGACGTAGACGTGGCCATCACCACCCGTGAGCTGGGCCGCATGATCCAGAAGGCCGGCATCGACTTCAAGAACCTCGATGACGAAGCCTTCGATCAGCCCTTCGATATCGGTTCCTCCGCAGGCGCTATCTTCGGCGCTACCGGTGGCGTTATGGAAGCTGCTCTCCGTTATGCCGCAGAGCTCATCCTGGGCACCAAGCTGGAAGCTGTTGATTTCCCCGAGGTCCGTGGCGTCGAGGGCATCAAGGTTGCCTCCTACAAGCTGGGTGACATGACCGTCAACGTAGCCGTTGCCTCCGGCACCGGCAATGCTAAGACCCTGCTCAACAAGGTCAAGGCAGGCGAGCTTGACGTTCAGTTCATCGAGATCATGGCTTGCCCCGGCGGTTGCGTCAACGGCGGTGGTCAGCCCATCCAGCCTGCTTCCGTCCGCGCCGCTATTGACCTGCGCGCCGTCCGTGCCGCCGTCCTCTACAACGACGACAAGGCTTGCGACCTCCGTAAGTCTCAGGACAACTCCGGTGTCAAGGTGCTGTACGACGAGTACTTTGGCGAGCCTAACAGCGAGAAGGCTCACCACATCCTGCATACCCACTATATCAAGAGAGGTCTGTAAGATCAATGGGTCGGATCACTTCGGTGATCCGACCCGATTTTTTTGTTTGCAGGGGATATCCGTTTTTCTATTGACACCTCTATGTAAAAGTGCTATAATAAATCCAATGAACGACTGTGAAAAGGAGGTTGGATATGAAAAAATTCATGGTATTGCTGATGGCCTTGGTGCTGTCTCTCGGTATGCTCGTTTCCTGTGATGAGTCCGAATCGGCGACGGACGAGACGGTTTCGGAAACTGCCGCTCAACAACCCGCCGCAACTGCCGCCCCCGCCCAGACGGTGGCCGACTAAAGAAATGTTTTATTTGAGGAGAGAAAACATGAAAAAATTATTGGTATTACTTCTTGCCCTTGCCATGGTGTTATCTGCCCTTGTATCCTGTGATCTGCTGGAGGGCAATTTGCGTTCCGACGAAGATGAGGAAGAAGAGGAGGAGAGAACCACTAAGCGTCCTTCCAAGGAAACCGCAACACCCGTTACCGAAGGCCTATCAGAAGCCTTGACGGAAATTCTTAGGGATACTGCCGAGGAAACGAAAACGTTTGATGATGCGGTAGCAGAAACTATTTTCTTTGAAACGCTGGCACCCGAAACCATGGCACCCGAAACTATAGCACCTGAAACGATGCCACCTGAAACGATGCCACCTGAAACGATGCCACCTGAAACCGAGCCTGCAACCGAAGCGATCACAGAGAACCTTTGGGGCGATCCCGGCTTCTCAAATGTGCGTTTTGACGGCTTTGAACTGGTATTTTTGACCCGCGATGAAGGCGAATGGAGTACCCGCGAGATCTTTGCGGAAGGTTATCAAGCGCATCAGGATACACTTTCCGAGGCGGTTTACACCAGAAACAGCCATATTTACGATGAGCACGGTGTGATCGTCAAGGAATATAGGGTAAGTACCGGCGAGATCTATACAAAGGTGCGGAACGAGGCTTATGCGCCTACAGGTGATTTCCACGCAGTCATATCTAATGTAACCGATGCTCTCAATTTTACTAATAATACACTCATTTGTAATTTGTCCTCCGAGGAAGCTTCTGCTATTAACTTTACAAACAGCTGGTGGGATCAGGATTTCGTGGAGTCCATGACTATTGCCGATCGTGTGTTCTTTGCCAACGGCGATCTGCTTACCTGCGATGATGACGCTACATTTGCCCTCATGTTCAACAAGGATCTTGCTACTGAAAGAAAATTGCCTGATCTTTACAAGGTGGTTACTTCTTATCAATGGACCCATGCAAAATTCTATGAATACCAGCAGCAGGCCTTCTGTGATTTGAACAGTGACGGTGTGTTGAGCTACGATCAGGATATTTTGAGTTACGTAGATAGCCTTGACGGACAATATAGTTTGTTTATTGGCGCCGGTCTTAGGTTGGTTTCCAAAAATCCCGAAAACGGAGAGCTTGAGTGGAGCTTTAATGTAGAGAGAGCAACAGACGTTACTGACAGTGCCCGTGCTATTTTAGGCCATAAATCTTTTGTCAGCATAAATGATCTGGCAACGGCTAACGAACTTTCTCTCACTGAGGTTGGTGAACGCTACTTCGGTGGCAATCATGCGGTTTTCTTTGGTGACGTACTGCATTCCGTCCGCAGAATGCGCGGCTTTGATATTGATTTTGGTATTCTCCCTTATCCCATGTATGATCAGCAACAAGGCGGCTATAAATCCTTCATGCACAGCGCTGGAAGTGTTCTTTCCCTTCCTCAAAGCGCCAAGCGGAATATGGAAACGGTTTCTACCATGATCGAAATTATGGCTTGCTATTCCCAGAACACCGTAACCAAAGCCTATTATGATGAATTGTTGACCACGAAAAATGGTAGAGACGAGGCATCCGAGCCTATGATCGATCTGATCTTGAACACCCGTGAATATGACCCTGCTTACTACTTTGGCTGGGGAAGTGCTTATCCAAGTTTGATAGGGGCATTTGATCCCTCCAGTAACACACATATGTCTTCAGCTAGTAAAAAGCTGAGCATGTCAGTTAGCAGGCATATGGATCGCACAATCGAGAAGATCGATAGAATTTATTCTGAATTAGAATACGGTTATTAATTAAACGGGTCGGCTGACGAAAGTGAGCTGACCCATTTTTTGTCTGCCAAAAATATTTCCGAAAATTTTCTCCTGCTGCATAACTGTACCGCAATCGGTAAAAAATATGGTCGTACCTACGAGGCAGTCCTCCCATGGGGGCATACCTCGATGTAACGAAAGCAAAGGAGAAAAGATATGTCCAATTACAACGAAACCGAAGAGAGCTTCGGCGCAAAGCTCAAAAGAATCTGTTCCAACCGCGCCGTAGTAGTCACCTTCCTCACCATGCTGGTGGCTGTGGCCATCGTGATTGCCGTGACCGTTTCTGCAAACAGAAGCAAAAAGCCCAATCCCGATCCTGCTGATACCTCCATTGGCGGCATTGGCACGAGTGCTGTCACGGGTGCTGTGACGGAGGCCGCCACTAAGCCTTCTACCCCCTCCAATGGCGTAGGAGAGGAAACGCTCCCCGTTTATCACGGCCAGGAGACCAAGCCTGTGATCAACGATGAGCCCGACGAGCCTTTGTTTGAGCTGCCTGTCAGCGGTAAGCTCTACAAGGACCACGACGCCACTATCCAGGTCTATTCCGCTACCATGGGTGATTACCGCGTCCACCTGGGCGTTGATATTGCCACCGAAGCATCTGCCCCCGTATATGCCGCCGCAGACGGCACCGTGGCAAAGATCTGGGAGGATACCCTCATGGGCACTTGCGTGGCCATCTCTCACGCGGATGATGTTCTGACGGTTTATAAGAACCTGGCCACCGACCTGACCGCCGGTATCAAGGAGGGAACTGCGGTCACCCGCGGCACCCAGATCGGTGTGGTGGGCGATACAGCGATTCTTGAAATGGCAGATGAGCCCCACCTTCATTTCGAAATGACCGCCAAGGGTCTGTCCGTAGACCCCCTGGAGTATTTCGATAAAGCCGCAGTCGATGCCCTGGCAAAGGATACTGCCTTTGAACAGAGCGCGGTTACCGCGGCAGATAACTGATCATGATAAAAGGCTGTTACCCAAAAGGTAGCAGCCTTTTGTTCTATTCGGACATCGTAGGTCATATATTCTACCAAAAACATCAACCCAACACGGAGGTATGTATATGGCAGAACATTCCATTTATCAGGATATTGCGGAACGCACGGGTGGGGACATCTATATCGGTGTCGTAGGGCCTGTCCGATCGGGTAAATCCACCTTTATCAAACGCTTCATGGAGTCTCTTGTGCTCCCCAATATGGACGACGGTTATGCCCGCGAGCGAGCCAGAGATGAGATGCCCCAATCAGCAGCAGGGAAGACGGTTATGACCACCGAGCCCAAGTTTATTCCCGATGAGGCCGTTACGGTGCACCTGGACGAGTCTGCCACCATGCGGGTAAAAATGATCGATTGCGTAGGCTATATCGTCCCCGAAGCTCTCGGAACCATCGAAAACGGCCAGGCTCGTATGGTCAGAACCCCCTGGAGCGAGGATCCTATGCCCTTTACAGAGGCGGCTGAAATGGGAACGCATAAGGTTATCACCGAGCACGCGACCATCGGTATGCTCATCACAACCGACGGCTCCATTGGGGAGATCAGCAGAGAAAGCTACGTTGAGGCGGAGGAGCGTGTGGTGAGGGAGCTCAAGGCCATGGGGAAACCTTTTGCCGTGATCCTTAATTCGGCCCGACCCTCCTCTGATGCCGCCGTTGCTTTGGCCTATGAGTTGGAGGAAAAATACGGTGTTCCCGTGGCCTTGGTCTCTTGTATTGACCTGGATGCAGAGGATATACGTCATATTCTGGAGCTGGTTCTCCATGAATTTCCCGTAACAGAGGTTCGGATGCGCCTGCCCGAGTGGACAACGGCCCTCAGTCCCACCCACAAGATCCATACGTCATTGATCTCCGGTATTCGCCGCTGTGCCGACGGCGTAAAAAGGATCGGGGATATTCGAGGTGCCTTTGACAGTCTTTCGGATAATGAATACCTCAAAGCCGTCACGGTGGACGAGGTGGATCTTGGTCGCGGCGCCGCTACGGTGACTCTCCATATGATCGACGGTCTTTACCATCAGGTTCTCAGTGAATTGACGGGATTTGAAATTGACGGCGAGGAGTCTCTCATCCGCCTGCTATGTCATCTGGCGGAAATGAAATCCGTGTACGATAAGGTGGCAGATGCTTTGGAAGACTGCAACGAAAAGGGATATGGCATCGTTATGCCGGACGTTTCGGACATGAGTCTGGATGAGCCTGAGATTGTTCGTCAATCGGGAGGCTATGGCGTCAAGCTCCGCGCGTCAGCATCGTCTGTGCATATGATTCGTGCCAATATTGAAGCAGAGATCAACCCCATCGTGGGATCCGAGCAGCAATCCGAGGATCTGGTAAAATATATGCTCCGCGAATTTGAGGAGGATCCTCACCGCATCTGGGATTCCAATATGTTTGGAAAGAGTCTTTACGAGCTGGTCAACGAAGGGATCCATTCCAAACTGGAGCATATGCCTGAGGCATCCAGAACCAAGCTTTCCGAAACACTTGAGAGGATCATCAACGAGGGAAGCGGTGGACTGATTTGCATCTTGTTGTAATGCTTTGTTTCGAAATTTGTATCCCCGAAAAGTCGTCCAAGGAACGAAGATATCCGAAGAAAATTTTTGAAAACTCTTGCAAAAAGGGAAAAGATATGATATAATATAGCATAGTATCATGCGCCCATATTTGAATGCCGCGTGCATGGAAGGGAGTTTCTATATGAATTTTAATGTAAAGGTAAACAGCAAAAAAACGCTTTTGATTCTTTTGATCATGGCAGGCGTCGCTATCCTTGGCGGTATTTTGCTTTTCCCTCTTGTGGTAGCGCAGGCTGAGGCTGCGTTTGTGGCGACTGTATCCACCATTCTTGCCATTGAGCTGATCCTTTTGGGTGTTGCAGTTCTTGTATTTACCGTGCTTTCCCTTGACGGTGACGCGAATTTCTTCCTGTATGACCGTAAGACCCAGCGTAACGTGTCCGAAGAGGACCTGACCTTTGACCGCATCAATAGCCGCATGGGCTATTATATGACCATGATCTCCTCCTCCCAGGAACAGCTTTGGACAAAAAACGTGCTGGCAGGAGAAAATGTTCGTTTCGGTCAGAATGCCGTATATAAGCCTCTGGTGGCATACAAAATGCTGTACGATCTCATCGAGTTGGACCGTCCCGAAACTTGGGAGCTCTTCACGGGGGCCGATGCAGCTGTGATCTCCACCCTGTGCCGTGTCCTTTCTTCCTGTGGGGAGAAGGATATGTCCAACACCTTGATGGATGCGTATGAAGGCGCTGAGAGCATTGACGATATTGAGTGGGTCAGAGATTTCGTGATGGGGAATGCCAAATATATTCGCCGTCGCATGAGAGATTACGTACTGAAAAATATCGAGGAATTCTATTGATCCCTTAGATGAAGCAGAAAGCCCGCCATCCAGCTCTTTTGGAGCAACGGCGGGCTTTTCTCATGAAGGATGATCCCAAAAGGATGTTTCTGCTTATTTGGGCGAAAGGAGTCGGACATATGGATGTGTGGTTGTTGATTCTGAAATATGCATGCTGCGTGTTGGCCGGCTATTTTGTCGGTACCTTTAATCCTTCCTATTTGCTTGCCAGGATCAAGGGATATGATATAAGAAGTAAGGGCTCGGGTAACGCGGGCGCTTCCAATGCGCTCATCCTGTTTGGCAAATTAAGAGGTGCTATTTGCGCGTTGCTTGACATCAGCAAAGCGTTTTTGGTGGTTTTCATCATGCAACGGGTGTTCCCTGAATTGCCCCTCGTGTATGCATTTACAGCGGCCGCCTGTATCCTTGGACATATCTTTCCTTTTTATATGGGCTTTAAGGGCGGCAAGGGACTTGCATGCCTGGCGGGAGTGATCCTTTGTTATGACTGGCGATATTTTTTGATTGCCCTGGTAATTGAAATTGCTATCGCGCTCTTGACAGACTATATTTGCTTTATTCCCTTAACCGCATCCATCGGCTTTACACTCAGTTATCTGATTATGAGGCAGGATGTGTGGGGAACCTTGATCATCCTTGTGGCGGCTTCGGCCATCTTTTTCAGACACATGGAGAATCTGAAACGCATCAAAGCAGGTTCCGAACTTCGCCTGAGCTTCCTGTGGAATCGCAAAAAGGAAATTGAAAGGCTCAGAAAAAACACAGGTAAAAGCGAAAAGGACTATTTTATTGACGAAGAGTAATTTCGAATCAAAAGCAGGCTTTCTGTCACGACGCTTGGCGTCGGCAGAGAGCCTGCTTTGATTTATGCTTCATGAGGACGATTTCCAAAGGTTTCCTCATAGGATTTGATAGACTGCTGGATGATCTCCTCGGCCTCCTTGCGGCTGAACAGCTCCTTGACAGCGGTCTGTTTGTTTTCAAGCTGCTTGTAGACAGTGAAGAAATGCATGATTTCATCGAAAATATGGGCGGGCAGCTCGTCGATGGACTTCACGTCACGGTAAGTAGGATCAGAGAAGGGAATGGCGATGATCTTGTCGTCCTCCTTGCCGCCGTCGATCATACGCATACAACCGATGGGGTACACCTGTACCAGGGTCATGGGATAAATGGCCTCGCCGCACAGCACCAAAACGTCCAGCGGGTCGCCGTCGTCAGCGTAGGTGCGGGGGATGAAGCCGTAGTTGGCGGGATAGTGGGTCGCCGTGTAAAGCACGCGGTCAAGGCGCATGATACCCGTCTTTTTGTCCAGCTCGTACTTACAGGACGATCCCTTGGGGATCTCAATGACGGCGGTAAAGTTCGTGGGGGTGATCTCAGCGGGGTCAATGTCGTGCCAGATGTTCATAGAGTGCCTCCTTGTGTGTTTTGTTTGTTTGCTTATTGTTGGGGAGTCGTTTCGCCTCCCGTGAAGAGGTAAAGAGGATGTGAGGTGCGTAGGAGCGAGCTGTGTTCGCCCGAAATTTTTTGAACCAAGATGTGTTAGGCGGGCGAACACAGTTCGCCCCTACGGTATCAGCGTTGCAGATATGCCGCGAGTGCCGCCACATCCCGTGCTTGCAGATACTTGCGCTGATTTGTGTCGTGTTCACGGTCACGAATGAGGTGAACAACCTCGTCCAACGTATGCCATTGTGGGCGTGTGCCGTTTTGTTCTTCATTGGGAGTTAAATGCAACTGTCCGGCTTCTCCGTTGGTAGTAACAACAAAGTAATAATCAATCTGTGTGTAATCGGCATGAAACCGATTTTCCAGAACAACGCCCAATGGCTTGATCGTGGCGCAGATACACCCCGTTTCTTCCCATATCTCACGAGCAATGGCCGTGTCGGGGGATTCGTCTCCCTCCATGCCGCCGCCGGGCAGGGAATACAGATTGAATTTCTTGGCGTACATGACCGCGAAAAGGCCGTCCTCCCGTTTTAAGATCGCGCGAGCGGTCAAACGGGGGGATGCAGAGGAAAGCCCGCCTGTCCCGAGCACATTTTCGTCGGTCAGTTCTGCCAAAATCGGCCATGCGGAGGATTCGGTAAAGGGAACAATTCGTTTTCCCATGATTACTTCACATAATCAAACTCAAACTCATAGATCGACACCGTATCGCCGTCCTTGCACCCACGCTCCTCCAGCATCTCAAATACGCCGCTATTCTGCAGCACGCGCTGGAAGTAGTTGAGGGACTCGTAATCGTCGAAATTGATGCGACCCATGAGGTTGTAGATCCAGTCGCCCTCCACGTAGAAGGTGCGGTTCTCCTGGCGGATGACGGTGTCCTTGACACCCGCGCCGGGCAGGTCGGACAGATAGCCCTCGTTCTCGGCAACCTCGCTCTCGTATACCGTGATGGGAGGTAGAAGCTTGAGACGTTCACTGACACGGAAGATCATGTCCTTGATGCCCTCTCCCGTGGCGGCGGAGACGTACATCATCTCCCACTCGTTCTCGTCCACGAAGTCCTCAAAGGCCTTGATATCCACTACTTCCTCGTCCAAAGCGTCGCACTTGTTGGCGATGATGATCTGGGGACGGGTGGCCAGCTCGGGGCTGTATTTTTCTAACTCGGAGTTGATGTTCTTCACGTCCTCGATGGGATCTCTGCCCTCAAAGCAGGAGATGTCCACCACGTGAAGGAGCAGACGGCAACGGTCGATGTGGCGCAGGAAATCGTGACCCAGACCCGCGCCCTCGGCGGCACCGTCAATAAGACCTGGAATGTCAGCGGCCACAAAGCCCTCGCCCTCGTGACCCGTGGAAACCACGCCCAGGTTGGGGGACAGGGTGGTGAAGTGGTAGTCGGCGATCTTGGGACGCGCCGAGCTGATACGAGCCAGCAGGGAAGACTTACCCACGCTGGGATAACCGATCAGACCCACGTCAGCGATCATCTTCAGCTCCAGCTCCACCTCGCGCTCCTCCCCGCGGGTGCCGTTCTTGGCAAACATGGGGGTCTGACGGGTGGCGGTGGCAAAATGACGGTTGCCCCAGCCGCCGCGACCGCCGCGACAGCAGATGAAGTCTGCGCCGTCGTTTTCTGACATATCGTGGATGACCTTGCCCGTGGCCGCATCCTTGATGAGCGTTCCTTCGGGTACGGTCAGCACCAGATCGGGGGCGGTGGCACCGTGAAACTTCTTGGGCATACCGTTGCCGCCGTTCTCGGCGGTGAAATGATGCTTGTAGCGGTAAGCGAGCAGGGTATTGGTACCCTTGTCCACGCGGAAGACGATGTTGCCGCCGTTACCGCCGTCACCGCCGTCGGGCCCGCCGTGGGAAATATACTTTTCGCGGTGAAAAGCGATGGCACCGTTGCCACCGTCACCGGCCTTGATTTTGATCTTTACATGGTCGAAGAATTGCATATGAGATTCCTCCTTTACTGGGAGTTTGTTATTAAAAAATGTTTATCTGGGGATGTTTTATAAATTGTTGTTTATCTTTCTAACGTCGATATGATAACTTTAGGCGAGGTTGCACATGGTAAGCCTTCCCTTGTAAGGGAAGGGGGACCGCGTTAGCGGTGGATGAGTAGTCACACAAAAGGTTTTTGATCTAAAAAAGCTTTTGTGTGTAAAGAAATTTGAGCATTTTCCTTCGGAAAATGTTCTTTTATCAGGCTACTCATCCGTCACTCCCTTCGGTCGTGCCACCTTCCCTCACAAGGGAAGGCTTTGGTTCTCGGTAACCCCCGTAAGCAACAATTTGTCAGGGAACCAAACGAAACGGAAGAATTATTCCTCCCCATCCTCACCCTTCTTTTTATCCCTCTTCACCTTAATATCCGGCTCGTCGCCCTTCTGCTTGATCACCATTTTGATGGGCGTACCCTTAAAGCCGTACACCTCCCGCAGGCAGTTCTCAATATACCGCTGATAGGAGAAGTGGAACAGCTCTGCCACGTTGCAGAACAGCACGAAGGTGGGAGGCGCCACCTGGGTCTGGGTCATATAATAGATCTTGAGACGCTTGCCCTTATCCGTGGGGGGCTGAACGCGCATCATGGCCTCGCCCAGCACATCGTTGAGCGCGCCCGTGCTGATACGCACGTGGGAGGACTCGTAGACCTCCTTGATGAGATCGTACAGCCCTTCGGTTCGCTGGCCGGTCTTGGCAGACACGAAAGCGATGGGCGCGTAGGGCATATAGGCAAGAGAAGTGCGGATCTTGTCGGTGAAGGCCTTGACGGTGGAGTTGTCCTTTTCAATGCTGTCCCACTTGTTGACCACGATGATGGACGCCTTGCCCGCCTCGTGAGCGATGCCCGCGATCTTCTCGTCCTGCTCGGTGATACCCACGGACGCGTCGATCATGATGAGACACACGTCAGCACGCTCCACCGCCATGTGGGCGCGAAGCACACTATACTTCTCGATCTGATCCCCGATCTTGGACTGACGGCGAATGCCCGCCGTGTCAATGAAGGTAAAGGTGCCGAGGTCGTTGACCACCTGGGTATCCACCGCGTCACGGGTGGTGCCCGCGATGGAGGATACGATCATGCGGTTTTCCCCAAGGAAACGATTGACGATGGATGATTTGCCCGCGTTGGGCTTGCCGATGACAGCCACGCGGATGCCCTCATGCTCGTCGCCGTCGTCCTCCCAATCGGCGAGGCACTCACAGCAAGCGTCCAAAAGGTCGCCCGTGCCGCTGCCGTGGATGGAGGAGACCGCCACGGGATCAATGGTCAGCCCCAGCTCGTAGAACTCGTAAAACTCAAAGGGCAGGTCTCCCACACGGTCGCACTTGTTGATGCAGGGAATGATGGGCTTGCCGCTCTTTTTCAGCATGACGCAAATATCGCGGTCGGCGGCGGTCAGTCCCGTACGCACGTCGCACATAAAGATGATCACGTCGGCATCCTCAATGGCGATCTCGGCCTGTATTTTCATCTGGGACAGGATGATATCGTCGGTCTTGGGCTCGATACCGCCCGTGTCAATGAGGGACAGCACACGGCCGTTCCATTCGGTCTCGCCGTAGATACGGTCACGGGTGACACCGGGGGTGTCCTCCACAATGGAGCGACGCTCACCGATGAGCTTATTGAATAAAGTAGATTTTCCCACGTTGGGACGGCCAACGATGGCGATGATGGGTTTTGACATGGTGTATGGTCTCCTTTCGTTAAGGGGAATGAGTTGTATAAAAGTGGTTGATGTTTTGAACGAAAACATCAGCACCGGCGGTCATCCTGAGCGAGGGCGCCTACAATGCGGTCATCCTGAGCGAGGGCACCTACAATGCGGTCATCCTGAGCGAGGGCGCTGCCCGAGTCGAAGGATCTCTTTTAATGAACCTTCGAGGATAAATCATCCCAATTTGGATTCATTTTTGCTATTAGCATATTCTTTTTTTCTCTTCTCCAACCCTTTAATTGCTTTTCTCGTGCGATTGCAGTCGAAGGATCGTGGAAGGCTTCGTAGTATATAAGTTTGTGAACGTGATATTTTTTTTGTAAATCCGTCTATAAGATCGTGCTGGTGTTCATACAGGCGGCGGGAAAGATTGTTTGTAATACCGATATAAAGGACAGTATTGATTTTATTGGTTAATATATAGACATAAAACATGATTTATTTGAGATCCTTCGACTCGGACAGAGTCCTCGCTCAGGATGACTACATTACCCCTAACATCTCACGCACGAACTCCGCGCCGTCGTTTTTGCCCGCCATCACGGGCACGCCCAGCTTCTTAGACAGCTCCTCGGGGGTCATATCGTCCAGGAAAATATCCTCCCCCGCGCGCAACGTATTCTCAGGGAAGAACAGCACATCGCCCAGTTCCTTGCCCGCCAACTGCTCGAACATATCCTTGCCCGTCAGCAGACCCGCCACGGTGACGGACTCGCCGAAGAAGTGATTGACGATCTCGTAAACATGGATGGTCAGCCCCTCCACCTGCGCCTCCAGACGCGCGGCCATGGCCTTGATGGTGGGATAGGCCGCCACACCCGTGCATATCGACACGGTGCGGGGTGCTTTGTACTCTGTTAAATCCTCCGCGAGGAAGTTCATCTCGTCCTCAAACTCGGTCATGAGGGAGGTGATCATGCCCACGCCGTTCTCGATCTGGGCGTAGCCCTCGTAGTAGTCCTCAGAGGGTAGGGGACGCCCCGCGCGGAGATACAGCTCGTCGGCACAGAAGAATTTCCGTGAGCCACAATCCTTCAAACACCGTGCCGCAAAATTCTCCACCATATCAATGATGGCAGCGGCCTCCTCAGCGGTGTAAGGGGTCAGAGGGTAGAGCTTGTCTCTGTGCTTGGTCAGCCCCGCAGGGACGATGGATACGCTTTCCAAGGCTTCTCCAAGGTTATAAAGATCACGCATGGAACGATACAGCTCCACACCGTCGTTGATGCCGCGGCATAAAACTAACTGTCCGCAGATGGTGATGCCAGCACGGGCCAGCCTCGGCAGATAGCCCAGAACCATTCCCGCCCGTTTATTGTTCATCATCTTGACCCGAAGCTCAGGATTGGTGGTATGGACAGAGACGTTGACGGGGGAAATGTGCATCTCAATGATGCGGTCGATGTCCTTGTCATGCAGGTTGGTCATGGTGATGAAGTTGCCGTGGAGGAAGGAGAGACGGCTGTCATCGTCCTTGAAGTACAGGGTCTCCCGCATCCCCTTGGGAAGCTGGTCGATGAAGCAGAAAATGCACTTGTTCTGACAGGAGTGCTTCTTATCCATCAGCGGGGTCTCAAAATCCAGCCCGATATCGTCGTATTCCTGCTTGCGGATGACCACCTCGTAAGCCTCACCGTTGCGGAGCAGGGAAAGGGTGACCTCCGTGTTGGTCAAAAAGAAACGGTAGTCCAGCACGTCGGAGATCTCACGCCCGTTGATGGACACAAGCACGTCCCCCGCCGCAACACCTTTTCTGGCCGCACGGCTGTTCTGTGCAACATCGGTAATTTTAACCATACTAAGCTCCCTTCAAAGCACAATGAATCATTTTATTATACCACATCAAATCGAATCTGTCAAATGATTTCCCGTATTTTTTATGCAGAACCGCGTTTTATATACGATTTCATGAGAAATTACAAAGGAAATCTTTGAAAGCCCTTGCTTTTTGTGCCGGTTTATGCTATAATAACTTATTCAAACGCCATTCCAAGCAAAGGAAGTAATAACCTATGTTTATCAAAGAAACCGTCAAGGGTATGCGCGATATCCTCCCCGCAGAAATGGAGATCCGCGAGTACCTTCTGTCCAAGCTCAAGTATATCTACACCTCCTTCGGCTTTACCCAGATCGAGACCCCCTGCATGGAACGCATCGAAAACCTCACCAGCAATCAGGGCGGCGAGAACGAAAAGCTCATCTTCAAGGTGCTGAAGCGCGGTGAAAAGCTGAATGAATCCCTGAATCTCGATAACCCCGACGATCTCTGCGACTCGGGTATGCGCTACGACCTGACCGTGCCCCTGTCCCGCTACTTCGCCAACAACGCGGGTCAGCTCCCCATGCCCTTCAAGGCTCTCCAGGTAGGCTCCGTTTGGCGTGCTGACCGTCCCCAAAAGGGCAGATACCGCCAGTTCACCCAGTGCGATATCGACATCCTGGGCAACCCCGACAACACCGCCGAGAGCGAGCTGATCTACGTCACCTCTCTGTTCCTGGACAGCGTGGGCGTCAAGGGCAACACCGTCATGGTCAACGACCGCCGTATCCTCAAGGGCATGGCCAAGAAGGCAGGCTTTGCGGAGGAGGACTATAATAAGGTCTTCATCATCCTGGATAAGTACGACAAGATCGGTGAGGACGGCGTCAAGAAGGAACTGCTGGAATCCGGCTGTGACGAGGCTGCCGTCAACACCTACATGGACATTTTCCACGGCTTCATGACCGCCGAGGATCGCTTCTCTTACGTGGAGGAAGCCTTCGGTGACGCCATGGAACCCGGCGTGGCCGATAACATCCGTCAGATCTTCGCCAACGTCGCCAACATGTCGGGCGGCAAGTTCAACCTCTCCTTCGATCCCACCCTGGTGCGTGGCATGGGTTACTATACCGGTACCATTTTTGAGATCAAGTCCGAGGACTTTAAGGGCTCCTCCATCGCCGGCGGCGGCCGCTATGATAACATGATCGGTAACTTCACGGGCACCCCCACCTGCGCCTGCGGCTTCTCCATCGGCTTTGAACGTCTGGTCGGCGCCTTGCTTGACAAGAAGTTCAAGGCAGACGGCACCCGCGAGAAGGTAGCCGTTCTCTACGGCAAGGCCTTCACCTCGGGCGACGTAGCCACCCTCCAGTGCAAGTGCAATACCCTGCGCGAAAACGGTAAGGTGGTGCTGGTTCAGAAGATGAACAAAAACGTGGGCTTCCAGAAGCAGAAGCTGGAAGCAGAAGGGTATAGCACCTTTATTGACGTGAGATATCCCGACGAGATCGAAACTAAACTGTAAGAAAATTGCCTCCCCTCGCCTTGCGGCTTGGGGAGGCTTTGTGTTCTTTTTTATAATGTCATCGAGGTCATCTTGCCATGATCAGCACGCCCTCGTTGGACTTGACCGCCACGGCGTAGACACCGCCACCCAGATGAGTCACGGTCTTGTAGCCGTCCCCGCCCAGGGCGCGGACACAGCGGTCGGGGGCGCGGAAGGTGATATTGTACTCCTTGGGATCCTGCTCATGGGGATCGTCAGCGGCGCAGACCATGAGGGCTACCGAGCCGTCGGCGTTTCTGTTCACCATCTCACCAACGACCAGCGGCGCGCCGTTATCAGCCTTGACGTCAAAGAACACGCCCGTGGACAGGGAGGGAATGGCCTCCTGCTGAACGGCCGCCATGTGAGGATGCCCCTCGAAGCCTACGAAATGGGTGGACACGCGGCGGTACTTCATGTACTCGTCGGCCAGGGTACGGATCTCGGCGTTGATCTTCTTGAGCTTGTCGTACTGCTGGGTCTTGTTGCCCTCGCCGTCCAGCACCTGATTGTGCCACCAGCCCGCGGTGTAGCAGGCCCAGATGATGTTCTCGGCGCCGAAGGCCATGGAGGTGTAGGCCTGGAAGCGGAGGTTGTTCTCGCTCATCCACTCGGCAGGCTTGTTGGAGTTGACCTGCAAAACGATCCACATACTCCGCCCCGTGTTGCGGCAGGCGTCGGCCACCACGCGAAGATTCTCGTAGTGCTTGGTGACGTTGATGGAGTAGAGGTAGAAGTCATAGCAGATGTAGTCTACGGGGACGTTCTCGCAGTATTTTTGGATATGCTCGTCATAGGTGGCGGTACCCAGCTGGTTGACCGTCTCCTGGGCGTTGTTCTGGGAGACCGAGGCATAGTTGGGGTAGAGATTCAGGTAGGGGAACTGATTCGGGAAGGCGCGGTCAACGTAGTCCATGACCCGCCCGTAGTAGGGGAAGTCCAGGGCCGAGGGCTCGTCGCCCACGTCGATGCCCCAGATGGCGGGGTGGTCGGAAAAGGCCTTCGCGGCGGCCTCGTATGTCTCCATGGGGTTGGTTTCGGCCAGCTTGCCCGCGTTGTCTCCGAAACCGCCCCACCATTTGGGGGCGATACCCGAGACGATAGCCCCCACGCCGTACTTGTGGAAGAGATCTAGTGCGGGGCGGTCGTTGTCCATGCAGACCACGAAGTCAATGCCGCAGTCGGCCAGATCCTTGATGTGAGCCTCGGTGCGGGCGTAAGGCTTGAGGTGGTATACGCCGATATTCAGGCGGTTTCTGTCCATGCGTTTGTTCATGGTGATTCTCCTTTATTCAGTTTCGTTGATGGCGGAACGGGATCATTCCTCGGAACTGGTGAGACGGTAGGCGACCTCTTGCTCCTCCCCGCACTTGATGGTAACGTGGAGGTATTTGTCCCCCACCGACAGGTTGCCGATGGAGACGGTCTCCCCATCCAGCTCGCGGGGCATACAGGGAGTGACGGTCACCGTATCGGTCACCGCCTCGTAGCGGATGCCGAACAGCACCTCCACGATGAGGTGGATGTACTCCGACGCCGACCAGCCGTAGCGAAGCACGCCGTGGCCCTCTCCCGTGGAGGGGCTGACAAACTCGGCGTAGTTGCCGTTGAAGGTGCGGACGGTCTGGAGGGCGATGTGGGCGGCTTCCTCCCGCAGTCCCGCCTCCAGAAGTCCCGTGGCGATGATGCGGTTGCGGAAGGTCCAGATATTGCCGCTCCAGCTGGTGTAGCCTTGGTACACGCCTACGGTCTCCACGTAGCGGGAGCAGGTCTTGGCCATGGTGGTGATGCCCCACTTGCTGTCATAGCCGAAGAGGGAATCATCCTTCAAAAGCTTCAGAAGCCCCTCGCGGCGGTCAAGGGGGATGATCCCCCGCTTGAACACGTCGAACATGGAGTTGTAGACCTGCTCGGTGAGCAGACGCTCCTCATCCACCAGCCAGGCGTAGTAGCCTCCGTCGGCGGGATTGTAGAGGTAACAGTTGACGGCATCCCGCACCTCGGCGAAGAGGGCGCGATAGCGGTCGGCGGCGGCGGTGTCGCCCAGACGGGTGGCCATTTCCGCCAGCACGTCGGCGCCCACGGCCACCTGCACGTTCAGATCCACCTGGGCTACCGTGAGCTGCTCGTGGATATCCGAGGGGTCGCTCTCCTCGAAGATCCCGCAGACAAGGCCCGTCTTGGGGTCTCTTTTCGAAGGGGAGAGCCACCAGTCCATGTATCGCGAGAGCATCCCGTAGATGCGGCGGACGTAGTCCTCGTCGGCGGTCTCACGGCAGACGTAGGCGGCTACCTCAAAAATCACGGGGATGGCGCTCAGCTCCTCGTCAAAGTCCAATACACGGTCGTAGCCGTAGAGGGGAATACGGCCGTTTTCCTTCTGCACGAAGGTGAAATTCTCCAGAGCCGTGCGGCAGTAGTTGCGGTCGAGCCAGCGATAGCCCAAGAGGGTCAGAGCGGTGTCCCGCTCCCACCAGCAGTTGCCGTACTGCCCGCCGGGACCCATGAAGGGGTAGGGGAAGCCCAGGGCGGGGGTGGATTTGCACTCCTCCAGGACGGCAAAGGCATCCGTGAATTGCTCTTGAGTGATGCCTGGGAAAGAAATTTTCAGCATGATTGGGTCTCCTTGTAGGTTGAAAAGGTGTAAATTTGGGGTTTGTCGAAGAGATACAAGATACGCACCGAGCAAGCTCGGCCGATACAAGATACAAGATACAGAACGCGATCCGCCGTAAAGGTTTTTGCATATCTTGTATCTTTGTATCTTGTAACTTGTATCTCACCGAAAAACTGCAATTTCAAAAACAGCGGCCTGCCTGATGACAAGCCGCCATAGGGAAAAAATTACTGCTCAAACTTATCCGACAACTTGTACTGGATGCAGGGGCAGCCGTTCTCAATGGGATACACGATCTCGTTGGGTGCGGCCCATTTGACGGCATTTTGAATGATGCGCTGAACGTAAGGATTGTAGAAGGAACGGCAGAACTCGTGACCGGGCTGGAAGTAGAAGACCTTGCCCGCGCCGCGGTAGTAGCACAGACCCGCGCGGAAGATGAAGCCGTCCTCAAACCAGCCGCCGAAGACCAGCTCGTCGGGTTGGGGTACGTAGAAGGGCTCACAGTAAAGCTCCTCAAAAAGCTCAAAATGATCGGGAATGCCTGCGGCAATGGGGTGAGCGGGCATCAGATTCCACATGATCTCATTCTGATCGCGGCCCCAGGACAGATTGCCGTTGGTACCCACCACTTGCTTGAATACCTTGGAGTGGTGACCCGAGTGGAGAACGATGAGGCCCATCTTGCCGGTGTAGACACGCTGACGGATGCGTTCCACCAAGCCGTCGTCCACCTCATGGTGAGCCATGTGTCCCCACCAAAGCAGGACGTCGGTGCTGTTCAGTACGTCATCGGGCAAACCCTGATCGGGATCGTCCAGCGCGGCGAGACGCACGTTTAGGGTAGGATCGGGATCAAGGAAGGACTTGATCAGTCCATGAATGCCGTCAGGATAAATGGCCTTGCAGGCCTCTTCATATCTCTCGTGACGGAACTCGTTCCATACGGTTACGTTTAAGATTTTTGCAGCCATAGTGTGTTTCTCCTTTATGTACAAATTTAAATTTCAATGGTTAGCCCATCGTAGGCGGGGGTAACGTCCAGGGGCGCCAATGTGTTCGCCAATGTTTCGTGATCTGTGTGCAGCGTCCGAGCCATGTGGGTGACGTAATACTTTACGTCGGGAGCGAATCGATCATACTTGCGGAACATTTTCAGCATGAGCTTAAGCATTTCCAGGGTGTTGTGCTCAAAGATCCGCCAGTCGTCGGGGGCAGTCTCACCGCAGGTCAGCTCCAACACCGCGGTGTTGACAGGCCTTTCTCTGATGATATTCCAGGACTCGGTAGGAACCCACGAGCTGTCACCCGTCCACCAAAGGGTACGATCACCCTCTTTGATCAGATACATTCGAGCCGTTTCCTCGGGATACTCGGTGACGTGATTGGCACGCATGACCGTAATTTCATAGCCGCCGATATCGTAGGTTGTCCTCAAGGCTGTTTCCACAAACTTGATCCGCGACACGGTCTCCTCACCCAAGGCCTTGAACAGACGAAGGCGACATACGGAATCGCCCCACAGAGTACAATCTTTGTCAAGGCAGAGCCGCTTTACGGTTTCGGCGTTGAAATGATCTCCGTGAGAGTGGGTGACAATGATGTTTTTGACGTTGTCGAACATATCGGGTGTCCCGTTATGCTGAGCGAAATGGAAAATATGAGGGCCGGGATCAATGATCAGGTCATCGTTGATCAAGGTGCCCGAAAAACGGCGGAAGGGGGCGTCGGGGCTGTAGGCGTTGATGTCCCAGTCGGCGGCACCCGTGCCGAGAAAAGTTAGTTTCATGATGTGTTCTCCTTTGGATGTTGATGTAGGGAAGAGGGTTAGCGTTGAATCAGTTCAGTTTCGCTCCAGGAGAAGATTTCAAAAACCCCCGTGAGCTTACCGCTCAGCTTGTCCATGAAGGAGGGCGGGGTCCGAAGCTTCTGCTTCATCTTCTCCAAGGCCTCGCTGTCATCGTCATCGTCGTCTGTGAGCTGATATAACCATTGATTTCCCGCAGGACGGTGGTCGTCGTACGCATCCTTATTTTTGTATCGCAGGATCGCCACGACCTCGTCTCCTGTGATCGTTTCAATAGCGGAAATGGCCATATCCGGATCCAGTCGCCCGGAAAACTCAGCCTGTCCGAACCAAAGTGTGCAGGTTTCCACCCATTTTTGTGAGCCCTTGGCTTGCAGAGAAACCGAAAACCTGGGTTCGTTGGGATTGGGCACCAGAAACTCTACGGCGTTTTCTCCTTTTTCCGTGGTGTCATAAGTTACACGGGGACGATAAGAGGCAAAGGCGCGAGTCAGATGTGTTGCGAATTCTTCAAGGGTGTACTGGGGCATGAGATCCTCCGTTTGAGAAAAATAGTAAAACGTGAAAAAAGCCACCGGAATCTATCGGACAGATCGTGAATAATCTCGATCAGCCCTTGCAATTTTTTTCGAAATATGGTATACTGCTATTATACACGATTTCTGCGCGGATTGCAATGATTTCACAAAAAATATTTTGAAAAAGGATGAACATATGGAACAAATTTATACCATACCTGTCAATGAAGCCTTTGAAGCCTCCAGAGATGATCACACCTGCGGTTGCCCGATGTGCGCCATTTACCGCAAGCTGGAGGAAAACGAGCTGGATCTCATCCTCGGCGCCTCCATGATGGAGCCCGACGTCCGTATCAAGACCAATGAGCAGGGCTTTTGCCGCCTCCATTACGATCTCATGTTCGTCCGCAAGAACCGTTTGGGTATGGCTTTGACTCTTGAGAGCCACCTGAAGGAGCTACAGGGCGATATCAAGGACGGCGGCCTGTTGGGCACCCCAGGCTCCAAACCCGTCAAACGTATCGCCGAGCTGGAGCAGTCCTGCTACGTCTGTAAGCGAATTAACTACCATTTCGAGCATATGGCCGAGTGCGTGGTCTACCTTTGGGACGCAGACGAGGACTTTGGCCCCAAGCTCCGTGCCCAGCCCTACTTCTGCATCCCCCATTACAAAAAGCTTCTGGAATACGGTCAAAAAAGGCTGAACAAGAAGAAGCTGGCCCAGTTCTCCGCCGAGGTGGGCAAGGTGGTCAACGACTACATGACCACCCTCACGGAAGACGTCAGTTGGTTCTGCAAGAAGTTCGACTACCGCTACGACGCCGAGCCGTGGTACAATTCCAAGGATGCCGTAGAGCGGGCCATCAAGTTCATCCGATCCGATATTCACAATAAGTAAGGAGCGGGGAAGTGCTCGTGTCATGATTTCCTTCTTCGACACGCGCCGTTTCTGAACCTGTCTTGTATCACTACATCAATTTTTCCTTGCAAGGAGTTTCTCTATGATTGACTTACTCGACCTTCATAAGCATTTTATTCTCAAGCATCTCAAGGAAGGGGATGTGGCCGTTGACTTTACCATGGGCAACGGACACGATACGGAATTCCTTTCCAAAACCGTAGGCCCTCACGGATTTGTATATGCCTTTGATATTCAGGAGCAGGCGTTGTCCTCCACCCAGGAGCTTCTGGTGAAATCAGGCTGTCCCGATAACTATCAGCTCATCCTGGACTCCCATTCCAACGTAAAAAAATACGTGGATGTCCCCTTCAAGGCGGGTATGTTTAATCTGGGCTGGCTCCCCGGAGGCAACAAGGCGATCACCACTCTCCGTGAGACGACATTGCCCGCTATCCGCGACGGTATCTCCCTCATGGACAAGGACGCCATCTTGAATATTGCGGTTTATCCCGGCCATAAGGAGGGAGACGCGGAAGGACAGATGATCCTTGACTATCTGTCGGGACTCAGTAAATATAAGGTGTGCGCCACCCTCGTGAAAATCATTAATTCGCCTACCTCCCCCTTCTTTATCATGGTGGAGACAAAGCCCTGACCGTGATGTGATCAGATTTTCTTGAATTTTCAAGCATTGATGCCATGGTTTTCAAATAATCTTCACATTCAGACATTATAATGTATGCATATCTTTGCACGGGAGGAACCTTACATGAATGAATTTGATGCTGAAAAGCAGCATATGACCAATGATGAGGGGAACGCGGGCAGTTCAAGCTACGACAAATCCACGTCGACGGAGGCGCATGTCAACGATGATACGACATCCGATCATCATCGTCAGGAACAGGCCGATTCCCGATACGGCGGTTATTCCTTTATAGACAACGATGATCCCGCAGGTCAACAATATACTACGCCCGAAGGGGGCCACGGCTTTGTTTATTCGCCCAAATCAATGCCCGAGGGCAGAGGTATTGGACGCAAGCTGATCCTGGCTACCGCGATTGTGGGTATGGCCATGCTCTTGATGGGCGCTTGCTTTTTAGGCGCTTGGCTGGCGGCGAAATCAGGAAAAGATCCCTTGGACGGAGAAGGAAATCACGGTTCTGAAAAGGAGACATATGATGCTTCAGGCACATCGGAGGGCTTGATTATCGTAGACGGGACGGCGGCTGAGATGATTCCCCAGCCTGAAACCCAGGCGGTATCTGATCAGATTCAGAGCCCTGCGGATACGAGCGGACTTCTTGAGACCGAGGCAGGTGCCTCTTTGGATGAGCCGAATGACCCTCCGAGAGAAGAGGTCGAGTTTGAATCAAGTCTGACCATTGTTCCCATTGATACCCAAGCGCCGGAGCAGGGAGAGATCTTTTTTGACAAGACGGAGGATCTGCCAACCGCCAATATCCAGAAAAAAGAGCCTAAGAGGGAGGATGCTGACGGAGACGGCAAGGCCGATATTGCATACGATGAAAACGGCCGTGTTATCACGTCTGCGGGCGACAGTACAATGACAGCACCCACCGTGATTGCCAAGGTTTCTTCCTCCGTGGTTGAAATTTCTACGGAGATCCTGGTGCAATCCAATTGGATCGGACAGTATGTGACCAGCGGCGCCGGCAGCGGTGTGATCATTTCGGAAGAGGGCTATATTATCACCAATCATCACGTTATTGACGGTGCCCATAGCATCAGCGTCCGTCTCAATGACGGTACAGAGTTTGCCGCAACCCTGGTGGGTACGGATGAGCGTACCGACGTGGCCATTCTGTGGATCGATGCGGGCGAACACGATCTGACCGTGGCAACCCTCGGCTCCAGCTACGATCTGGTTGCGGGAGAGGATATTCTTGCCATCGGTAATCCGCTGGGCTCCTTGGGTGGCACGGTAACCGAAGGTATCATCAGCGCAACTGAGCGCCAGATCAGCGTGGACGGCAACGACATGACTCTCCTCCAGGTCAGTGCCCCCATTAACCCCGGTAATTCCGGCGGCGGCCTCTTCAATATGGCAGGAGAGCTGGTAGGTGTTGTCAACGCCAAAATGTCTTCTGAGGAGATCGAAGGCTTGGGCTTTGCGATTCCCGTAGATACGGCATATGATATCGCCTGTGAGCTCATCCGTTACGGATATATCCGAGGACGGGTGGATATGGGACTGACCCTCATGGATGTTACGGATCTTTACACGGCACTTCGCTATTTCAATTCTCAGTATGCCGGTGTTTACGTGTATGATTCCGAGTCGGAGGATTTCCATTACGGAGATCTGATCATGAGCGTTGAAAACGTAGAGATTAGCACGAGTGAAGAACTTGCCAAACTGATCAACCGATATGAGGTAGGTGACGTTTTGGAATTTGTGGTTTTTAGAAAAAATAAAGAGGTTACCGTTGAATTGGAGCTTCGCGAATACGTTCCTGATTATTTGCGTGAGAAGGACTCCGCCATAAAGCCCGCCGCGTAACCGATATACAGGGGGTATTTTGGAAACTCATCTGCCGCTCACCGCGGGCTGAGTTTTGAAAATGCCCGAGACTTCAACGGAAAGGAAGTTAGATTATGTACCATATTCTTGTAGTGGATGACGAGAGCCGTATCCGCTCGATCATCAAAAAATATGCCGAATTTGAAGGCCATGAGGTGACAGAGGCGGGAGACGGAATGGAGGCAGTACGCCTTTGCAGAAGTGAGACTTTTGATCTTATCATCATGGATATCATGATGCCCGAGCTTGACGGCTTTTCCGCTTGCCGCGAGATCAGAAAAATGACGCAGACCCCTATCATTATGCTTTCGGCACGGGGAGAGGAATATGACCGTATCAATGGGTTTGAGCTGGGTATCGACGATTATGTTGTTAAGCCCTTTTCTCCTAAGGAGCTGATGCTCCGTGTGGATGCTGTCATGAAGCGAGTGAATCGTTCCGTAACGATGACCGTCCAGCCGCCCAATCAGGTCATAGAGTTGGACAACGGAGGTCTGAAGGCAGACGTTACCGCACGAATCGTATATGTGAACGGAGAACGAGTGGATATGTCCCCCAAGGAGTACGATTTGTTCTTTTACATGCTGGCCAACCGCAACATCGCTCTGTCCCGAGAAAAGCTGATCAGCGAGGTATGGGGCTATGATTTTTACGGAGATGCCAGAACGCTGGATACCCATATCAAGCTCCTTCGCAAAAGCCTCGGGCCCTATGCCGGCTACATTGTTACCCTTCGCGGCGTAGGCTACCGCTTTGAGGGTGCTTGATTGGCAGGCATCTCTGAAAACACATCGCGCGACAGTTGCATTTTTTTCGTAAGGAGGGTCGGATATGTCAAACAAAACGGTTTACGAACCCGTTGAGCCAAGGCGCCGAGGGGTCAGTATTTCTGCGAAATTGTTTGGATTTCTGGCCCTCTTTACGCTTTTTATTTTGATCGTTGTCTGGATCTTCCAGATCGGTCTGCTCAATTATTTCTATCGTGAGACCAAGTATCAGGAGCTGGAAATGGCGGATTACGCCATTACACACGCCATTGTTGACACCCCTGAAAGCCTGACAAGTATTGCAGAGGAATTTGGAGAAAACTACGGTATATGCTCCCGGATCTTTCTTGTGGATCGGGATCGAGTTTATCAGATTTCGGGCAGCGACGTTTTGGGGGACTGCCTCATTCATCATATGTCAGACAAGCTCCTTACTTATCTTTACAATAAAGCGATTGCCAATGGTGGTGTCTATACGCATCAGGTGAATCCCGGACAAGCCATTGTTGGGAGCGAAACGAAAGAAGAAAACGTCAAAGATCCCTTTGGGGATCGGACGATGAATCATTCCGGCATAAATAGTGTCAATACCATTCACGTTCGACTGGTTACGGATGGGGATGGACGGGAGTATATCGTGCTGCTGAATTCTGAGCTGGTGCCCCTTTCCTCTATGGTAGACACTTTGGAAACACAGTTTTGGATGATTGCGGTGATCCTTCTGTTGGGCGCGTTGATCCTGGCCATCCTGATTTCCAGAAATATTTCCCACCCAATTCAAAAGATGAACCATGCCGCCAAGCGGTTGGCAGAGGGACAGTATGATGCGGATTTTGAGGTAACGGGCTATAGCGAGGTCATGGAGCTTTCCGAATCCTTGACCCACGCCTCAGAGGAGCTGTCTAAAAATGATAAGCTCCAAAAAGAGCTGATTGCCAACATTTCTCATGATTTGAGAACCCCCCTTACCATGATCATCGGTTATAGTGAAGTCATGCGTGACCTTCCCGGGGAAAATACCCCCGAAAACGTACAGGTCATCATTGACGAGACCCAACGCCTGTCCGAGCTGGTGAACGATCTGCTGGATCTGTCCAAGCTACAGGCGGGTACGAGGAGGCTGAACCTTGATGCCTTCAACCTGACCGATGTTGTCCAAAGCGTTATGTCACGGTACGAAAAGCTCACCCAAAAGGACGGGTACACGGTGGAGTTTTCTTACGACACCAAGGTAACCGTCTTTGCGGATCAGACCATGATCCTGCAGGTGGTCTATAATTTGATCAATAACGCGATCAATTATACGGGAGACGACAAGCTGGTGCGCGTCACGCAAAAGGTCAGCGCCGAAACGGGACGTGTTCGCATTTCTGTTACAGATAGCGGCGTGGGTATTCCCGCCGATCAGATCCCTCTCATCTGGGACAGATATTATAAAATCGACAAGGTGCACCGTCGCGCCATGGTGGGTACGGGCCTGGGCCTGTCCATCGTCAAGCAGATCCTGGAGCAGCATAACACCACCTATGGCGTGGAAAGCAAGCTGGGAACGGGATCCACCTTCTGGTTTGAGCTGAATATTTTGAACGCAAACGCTGAAAATGATCATATTTCTTAAAAAACTTGACGTTTGCTCTTGAAAAATCTCCGGACATGGTGTATAATATATTATTATGCTGTGACAGGAGGTAACCATGCCCGATCTGACCCTTGAATTGCATCCGCACATTCTATCGGACATGCTGATTTGTCCTGTTTGCGGATCAAATCTCCATATTTCCGAAAATCATCAAAGCCTCGTCTGCGGAGGCATAAAGCAACATTGCTTTGATGGCGGTGGCGGAGGATATCTTCCCCTGGCTCCTCGGCACAGTGGCGGTGGGGACAGCAAGGAGGCTGTCAGATACCGCACGGCTTTTCTGTCCGCGGGTTACTACCGACCGGCCGCAGAGGCCCTGTGCGTGCTTGTCAAAAAGTACGTGCCCGAAAGCGGAAAGATCATTGACGCCGGATGCGGGGAAGGGTACTACTCCAACCTGATTGCTGACAGCGGGTATTGCGTGGCAGGTTTCGATCTTTCCAAGTTCGCCGTGGATGCCGCCGCTAAAGCCGCTAAAAGGATAAGAAGTGAAAGACCTTCACAAACCGTCTACGCGGTGGGAAGCGTTTTCGAGCTTCCGTTGCGAAATGAATGCGCTGACGGTGTCATCAATATCTTCGCTCCCTGTGCCCCTGAAGAATATGCCCGCGTTTTGAAGGATGACGGTATTTTGATCGTGGCGGGTGCGGGAGAGGATCATTTGATGGGTCTGAAAAAGGTGATCTACGACGATCCCTACCTCAACGAAGGCCGTCGCGATCTTCCTGAGGAAGGCGTTTTCTTCCACCTGCTGGACAAGCTGACGGTCAGCTTTGATATCACCATCACAGATCCCGATCACATGGAGGCATTGTTTTCCATGACCCCTTATTACTGGCGCACGAGCCGCGGCGACCACGAAAAGCTGAGAAGTTGCCCCGAGCTGTCTACCCCTGTTACCTTCGATTTCTTTGTCTATCAAAAAATATAACTTCACCGAAAGGATGTTTTCCCATGAAGATTTCTCTCTGTATCCCCATGTATAACGAAAACAGCATCATCGCTGACACCGCCAAGACCCTCCACGAGTATATGTCTGCCAATTTTGAGGATTACGAGATCCTTTTCTCCAATGACGGCTCCAAGGACGGTTGCGACAAGACTGTGGAAGAGATGAATCTTCCCAATGTCCGCGTGGTAGGTTATCCCGTGAACCAGGGCAAGGGCTGTGCCGTCCGCACGGCTATGCTGGAAGCCACCGGAGACGTGGTCATGTTCACCGACGCCGATCTGGCCTACGGCACTGACGTGATCAAGCGGGTGTACGACGCTTTCGTAGAAACCCCTGAGGCAGAGCTTGTCATTGGCTCCCGCAACCTGTCGGGTGACGGTTATGAGGGCTATACCTTCATTCGAAAGCTGGCCTCCAAGATCTATATCAAGGTGCTGTGCTTCGTGGGCGGCTTCAAGCTTTCCGATTCCCAATGCGGATGTAAGGCGTTCCGCAAGGATGCCGTGCAGAAGATCTTTACCCGTTGCGAGGTCAATGGCTTCGCTTTTGACTTTGAGGCTATCCTCTGGGCTTCCAAGTTCGGCATGAAGATCAAGGAGATCCCCGTGAAGGTCATCAACCACCGCGAGTCCAAGGTTCACGTGTTCAGCGACACCTTCAAGATGCTGAAGGATCTGCGTAAGATGAAAAAGCGTATCGGCAAGGTCAATATCGAGTCCAATCTGTAATTCCATCATCCGTAGAAACCACCATCACATAGAAGGAGACATCACCATGCATATCACTATCACAGGCCGCTTGGGCAGCGGTAAGTCCACCGTGGCCAAGATTCTTGTCGAAAAGCACGGCTACACCTACTATTCCACGGGTAACATCATGCGCGAGCTGGCCCAGGAAGCAGGCATCAGCATTCTGGAATATAATCAGCGTTGCGTCAGCGACCCCACCGAGGACAGAAAGATCGACGACCGCACCCGCGAGGTGGCCATCCGTATGCAGGAGCAAGGGGAGAATTTGATCTTCGACTCCCGCATGGCCTGGTTCTTCGCCCCTGATACCTTCAAGGTCTACGTCACCGTGGATCCCTGCGTGGCCGCCCGCCGCGTGGGTATTGACCCCCGGCCCGGCGAGCCCTGCTCCGAGTGCGAGATCTATGAGGAGCTGGAGCAGAGAAGTAAGGTGGAGCAGCAACGCTTCATCCAGTTCTACGGCGCAGGCGCGGACTACTATGATTGGAACAACTTCAACCTTATCGTGGATTCCACCAACCGCACCCCCGACGAGATCGCCGAGATCATCTGGACGAGCTATGAGGCCTACAAGGCCGATCCCGCCGGAAACCAACATAAGGAATATCTGTGATAGAAAGGTCCGCTTCGTTTGAGGCGGATCTTTTTGTTTAATCTCAGCGGTCAATCACGTATGAAATAGGTTTTGCTTTGTTGACAAAGATAAAATAATATGTTATTATAATGGTAGCAGCAAGTTCTGTCCACTATGCTGTAGAAGCCATGAAATCCTGCGGCCGCCACTACGTCGGAGACTGCGAAATTATTTTGCGCCATGTATAGAGAGGAAGATAGCAATGAAAAATCTGTGTTTATGTACTGTCTGCTTAATTTTACTTGCTTGCATGGTTTCTTGCGGAACAAAGGAAAATAAGGTTTTGGAAACCTCTTCGGAAAATACGATTCAAGAGGAAATGGAGCCTTTCGAGATTCCTCGGGTCAGCGGTGAATGGCCAAGGGCTTGTGAGATCCTATTGGGCGATCTGTCGGATTGGCCGTTTCAAGTAGGTGATGTTGTGGACCGATTGCAAATATTTTGCACTCACAATATGGATTTATATGATGGAATGCACAATTATGACGTTGATGTCAGGGTTGAAGATGATACCATTATGAAGATTTTCTTTGATAAAGAGAAATTGATGGATGGGCTTGAAGATGATGGTATTACGGTTGTGTGCCTTAAAGCAGGAACCACGCGCATTAGAGTAAAAATGACTTACCGTCCCACGGGCGGCACCTATGCCACGTATGCCACTGTTACGGTGACGGATCCTGTTACTCGCGGCGATTGGCCGGATGCAGTAAATCTCGGATTTGGATCTCAGACGTACGAATGTCAAACCGGTAAATTGTTTGATGATTTTGAGATTGTTTCTCTCGGCAATACCGATCACCCGTACGGCTTGGAGAATTATCATATAGAAGTTAAAACTCAAGACCCCGATATTTTAGAGGTGATCTCGCTTGATAAATACGGGATTTTTAAAAACAAAGACGAGGGCATACTGATCGTTCGCGGCTTGAAGCCCGGCACAACGACACTTACCGTCACCATGACCTATATTCCCACGGGTGGCTCTGAGGATACCACGACCACCGTCAAGGTCGTCGAAGCGAATGATGAAGAAACTGCACCCGTAGTCGATGAGAGCGGAGACGTGTGGAAGGTACGCATCATACCGGCGGTGGCGCAGTATATTTATAAAGTTCAGACGGGCGAGACATTTGATCTCTTTGAAATTTCATTTGAATGCTCCGATTGCAAGAGCCAATATCATCCCACGTATTGCGACTATCACGGTATCGGATATGACTATGATGATTACCGTTTTGATGTTGTCTCGGAAAATCCTGAGATTTTAGAGATCGTGTCTTACAACAAATATACTATTATGAATGCCGAGCTCACAGGCGGTATCACCGTCAAAGGACTGAAGGCGGGCGCGACCGGTATCCAGCTTACCATGACCCACATACCCACGGGAAAGACCCTCACGGTTGATGCCGCAGTCGAAGTCACGGATTCCGGCGCTTGACTTATTCGTGCGAGGTAACAGCGGCAATGCAAAGTTCGATTGAGGATGCGATATTTACATCCATGACAAGTTGTTCTAGACATTACGCTGGTGATAGTGCTATCGTACTCAAGCACATATCATAAGGAGGCAGCACATGAAAAAAACACTTCTTTTCGCATTCATGACTGTGTGCATGAGTATTTGTATAACCTCCTGTGCCGTTTTCACAAGCCGTGATACAGAAACTGAATCGATGATATTGACCGAACCACAAACATATCGCCCAATCGATGTTGGAGAGGCTTATCCCGGTGAATACGAAACATTATGCATCGGCGATGGTGGCCTCAATACGCCCATCGGGTTTCCGAACAACTTCATTCTCGGAAATCCTATTGTTCGTGTAGATGCCGGTTTTGAATCCGATGGTTTGATCACTCTTTATCTCGTATGTCATCCCGAATGTGATATGAGCGCGTACAAGGTGGAAGTAACGACTGATGATCCTGAAATTATGCGAATTGGAGCAGTAGATAAGGATGCGTTGCTTTCTTGTCAAACGGGAGGCATAGCTTTGAAAGCTCTCAAACCCGGAACGGCACATATCTACATCAAGCTTACCTATACCCCCACGGGTGAAAGTGCCACGATGCAACAGATTGTTATCGTCCGTGATCCCGCCGAAGCCACAGACTAACGCCTTCGTAGGGGAGGGGCTTGCTCCTCCCGCCTAAAACAAATTTCATATTCCTCCCTGAGAGACCGCACGCACGGTCTCTCAAGTTTTTTGTCCCCAAAATTCAAATTCACTTCAAATTATTACCAAAATCCCCTGGCACAAGAAATTTTATGAATTTTTTTGCCGAACCTCTTGCAAAAATACCAAATGTATGCTATAATATAAAAAGCTATTCTCCCAACCTTTACATTCGGGAGACAACATTCCTTTACAAGGAGGATATATTCGTGCAATTTTCCAATCAAATCCCCCCCGAACCTCGGGAGCAAATAGAAAGAGAAGAGCGCGCAGAGCGAGAGTTTGACCATCTCCTGTCCACCGCCCGCTCCGCCTACGATATTCCTCGTTCCGCATTCGACGGCTACCGAGTCAAGCGAGGCCTCCGTGAGCCCGACGGCACGGGCGTCACCGCAGGTGTTACCAAGGTGGGTAACGCTCACGGCTACGTGGTCAGCGAGGGAGAAAAGTATCCCGTGGAGGGTGTGCTGGAATACCGCGGCTACGATATCCGTGACCTCATCGAGCATTTCACCGCCGAGGGCCGCTTTGGCTTTGAGGAGTGTGCCTACCTTCTGTTCTTTGGCCATCTGCCCTCACGCGACGAGCTTTCTGAGTTCAACGACGTGCTGGCCACCCTTCGCCGCCTGCCCCCCAGATTCACCGAGGACATCATCATGAAGGCTCCCTCGTCGTCCATCATGAACAAGCTCCAAAGCTCCGTCCTCTCCCTCTACGCCTACGATCCCGACCCCGACGGACTCTCCCTGGAAAATATGCTCCGTCAATCTATGGAGTTGGTGGCTCGCCTCCCCGTCATCGCCGCCCAGTCCTACGCAGTCTACCGTAGCGCGTTCTTTAATAAGTCTTTGACCATCCATAACCCCCGCGACGAGCTGTCCACCGCTGAGAACTTTCTCCGCGTCCTTCGTTCCCACAAAAACTACACCGAGGAAGAAGCCCACCTTTTGGACGTTTGTCTCGTCATCCATGCCGAGCATGGCGGCGGTAACTGCTCCACCTTTGCTACCCGCGTGCTGTCCTCCTCGGGTACCGATACCTATTCCGCCATCAGCGCGGGCATCGGTGCGTTGAAGGGTCCCCGTCACGGCGGTGCCAACCTGAAGGTGCAGCAGATGTTTGATTGTATCAAGGAAAACGTGGACGATATCCACAATGAGGACGAGCTGACATCCTTCCTCTACCGCATCCTCAAGGGCGAGGCAGGGGATGGCAGCGGCCTCATCTACGGCATGGGCCACGCGGTCTACACCAAGTCTGACCCCCGCGCCGTCATGCTGAAAAAGTACGCCCGCAAGCTGGCCTACGATAAGGGCTTCGGCGAGGATTTCGAGCTGCTGGAGTCCATTGAGCGTATCACCCCCGACCTCTTCCGTGCCTTCAAGGGTACCACGGGTGATATGTGCGCCAACGTGGATCTCTATTCCGGACTTGTTTACCGTATGCTGGATATCCCCGTGGAGATGTATACCCCCCTCTTCACCATCGCCCGCGTCACCGGCTGGTGTGCCCACCGCATGGAGGAGTATATGACCTCCAATAAGATCATCCGTCCCGGTTATAAGTGTATCGCAAAGGCGAGACCTTACGTGGACATCGAAAACCGATAACCGAAAAACAGCCCGACGGCACACCGTCGGGCTATTTTTTCTTTCCTTATCACATGTGACCAAAACCTTGCCAAGAAAAAAATAATATTCTCTGTTTTGCCATATTGCAATTCAAGTGAACGCATGATATAATATATATGTAAGAAATATAGCCATGAAAGGAGCCGACCTTGCGTAAGATTCTACTTCTCAAGATCCGGGAATCATTCACCTCGGTGTTTCCCGTAGCAGCCATCGTGCTGCTGCTCAACCTCACCCCCCTTGTCAACTTTACCTGGGCTGAAATGGGGGTTTTTGCTGTTTCCGCATTTTTTCTGATCCTTGGTATTGGCCTCTTTAATATGGGCGCCGACATGGCTATGACCCCTATGGGTGAGCACATGGGCTCAGGCTTGACCAAGACGGGTAAGCTGGGTCTGCTTTTGTCAGTATGCTTTGCCATGGGCTTGTTTATCACCATTGCTGAGCCTGATCTTACGGTGCTGGCTGAGCAGGTACAAGGCGTCATCCCTGAAAAAATGGTGCTGATCATCACCGTTGGCGTGGGCGTTGGCCTCTTTTTGCTCCTTTCCGTAATCAAAATGGTCACCCATAAATCTCTGCCGACCCTGCTCATGTTTTTCTATATGATCATGTTCATGGTAACTGCTTTGGTCATTGTCAATGGGAACGAAGGCTTTCTCGCCCTCTCCTACGATTCCGGCGGTGTGACAACCGGCCCCATTACCGTGCCCTTTATTATGGCACTGGGTGTAGGTATTGCGTCGACCCTGGGCGGAAAGAACGTGAGTGAAAACAGCTTTGGTCTTGTGGCTATGTGTTCGGTGGGTCCCATTCTGGCGGTATTGCTTTTGGGCATGACAAATTCCGGCGAAATTACATACACCGTCCCCGGAGATTATACCCAGAGTGTCAACTGGAATCTTCTGCTGACAACAGTGCTTCACACCATGAAAGAGGTAGCGATTGCCGTCGGCCTCATCGTTGCTTTCTTTATCATTCTGCAGATCACCTGCCTTAAGCTCCCCAAAAAGCGCCTGGTTCAGATCTCTGTAGGCATTCTCTATACTTTCGTGGGCCTTGTGGTGTTCCTGACCGCAGTAAAGGTGGGATTTGTGCCTACGGGCTACCGCTTGGGCCGTGAGTTGGCAGGGAATAACAAGATCCTTGTGGTAATCTTTGGCTTTGTTTTGGGTCTTGTGACGGTTCTGGCCGAGCCCGCCGTTCACGTGCTGAACAAGCAGGTAGAGGATGTAACCGACGGTACTGTCAGCAAGCGCTCCATGATGATCGCACTCTGTATCGGTGTGGGCGCTTCTATCGCCCTCTCCATGATTCGTATCATATTTGATTTCAGCATTCTCTATTATCTGATCCCCGGATATCTCATTTCCCTGGGTCTGTCTTTCTTTGTCCCCGGGTTGTATACCGCCATTGCCTTTGACTCGGGCGGCGTGGCAAGCGGACCCTTGACCTCCAGCTTTGTTTTGCCTCTGGCGGTGGGGGTATGTTGCGTTATCCAGGGGGAATCTCATGTAATGAGTGACGCTTTCGGCTTGGTTGCTATGGTTGCCATGGCTCCCCTGATCACCATCCAGCTTCTCGGCTTCCGCGCCGTTGTGGCCAAGAAGGTACAGGATCGTATCGCTATGCGCCGTATCCTTGCCGCTGATGATGAGCAGATCATCGATTTTAACTGACAGGAGGTACCCATATGGCAAAATTTATCCGCAAACGGGAACCTTCCGTTCCCCAGAAAATGACTGTACAGTCGGAGCGCATGTCCGCGCCTCGTAAGTTGACCCTGCTTGTCACCGTGGTCAACCGTAATAAGGCCGAATTTTATGCAGACTTTCTCCAGTCCTTTGAGATCAATATGCAGCTTATTATGAACGCCGAGGGAACCGCTTCTCAGGAAACACTTCACTACCTTGGTCTCGTAGAGACGGATAAAGCCGTGATCTTCAGCGTTATCCGCGAGGATCGCGCCGTGGAAGCTCTTTCCGCCCTCGGACAGAAATTCAAGACCATCAAAAACGGCAAGGGTATTGCCTTTACCACCCCCATGACGGGAACTATCGGTGTCGCCATCTACCAGTTCCTGTCCAACACACAAGCATGATCGTGTCATAGGAGGTATTTGATTATGAGTAATTATCAGCATGAAGTCATCTTCTGCATCGTCAACGCAGGTTATAGCGAGGCCGTGATGGATGCCGCCAAGGAATTCGGCGCTCGTGGTGGCACCGTTATCCACGCCAGAGGTACTGCCAATAAGGAGGCTGAAAAGCGCTTTGAGATCACCGTCACTCCTGAAAAGGAGATGGTTATGATCTTGGTTCCTACTGAGATTCGTGACGATATCCTCCATGCCCTTTATCGCTCCGTGGGTCTTAAAACCCCCGGCCAGGGTATTGCCTTCGCCTTGCCCGTGGACAGCGTGGTGGGACTGACTCCCGAAGAGGCGCCCAAAGCTTGATTTTGAAGTCTCGGAAACCGGAACTTGCAAAATAATGTCAAAGTCACGGAATTTTCTTAGAGAAAATGAAAGAAAATTGACAAATCCCCCTTGACAAAACACCATTTTTATGGTATAATCCATCGTGTTTATTTCAGTTGCGTTTGACGCGATTTTCGATAAGAGGTAACTCATGATGTTCGTTCATGCTCTCAACAGCATATTGCTTGTCAGCATTATTCTACTGGGCCTTGTACTTGTAGCCGCAGAGGATAGTGCTAAAAGCTGTGCCATGAGATGCGTGAACCGTTCCGTATGATGTTTTAGGAAATCTTCAAAGTATCACCTATACCGAAACATCAAATCTGGAACCGTACATGATATGCAAGCCCCACGGTCAGCTTTCGGATCGTGGGGCTATCGTTTTATTCAATTCAAAGGAGAATTCACTCATGCAAATGAAAGGCGCCAAAATACTCATGGAGTGCTTGCTGGAGCAAGGCGTTGATACCGTCTTTGGCTATCCCGGAGGCACCATCCTCAACGTGTATGACGAGTTGTATGACTATAAGGACAAAATAAAGCACATCCTCACCGCCCATGAGCAGGGAGCTTCCCACGCCGCTGACGGCTATGCCCGCAGCACAGGCAAGGTGGGTGTCTGCTTCGCTACCTCCGGCCCGGGTGCCACCAATCTGACCACGGGTATCGCCACCGCATATATGGACTCATCTCCTGTGGTGTTTATTTCCTGTAACGTGGCCGACGGCCTCATCGGCAAGGACTCCTTCCAGGAAGTCGATTTGACGGGTATTACTATGCCCATCACCAAATGCAACTACCTGGTCAAGGATGTGACCAAGCTGGCAGACATCATCCGTGAGGCCTTTGCCATTGCCAAGAGCGGCCGTCCGGGTCCTGTGCTCATCGATATTCTGAAGAACGTTACCGCCGAAACGGCAGAGTATGAGCCTCTGCCCCGTAAGCTTCATAAATCCAACGGCCGCTTGGCCGCTCTCATGGCACGTGCTTCTAATAACTTCAAAGCCCCCGAGCCCGATGCCGCCGATATCGACCGCCTGGTGGATATGATCAAGGCTTCCGAAAAGCCCCTGGTTATCTGCGGCGGCGGCGTGGTCAGAGGCCGCGCCAAAGCTGAAATGGACGAGTTCATCCGCCGTATCGACGCCCCTACCGCCATCACCATGATGGGCGCAGGCGGCATTGAAGGGCGCAACCCTCTGGCCACGGGCATGATCGGCATGCACGGCTCCCAGGCCTCCAACCTGGCCTGCGCCTCCTGCGACTTGCTCATCGCCGTTGGCTGCCGCTTCTCGGATCGCGTGGCCTTGAATCCCGACTCCTTCGCAAGACAGGCGCAAATCGTGCAGATCGATATCGACAGAGCCGAGATTAACAAAAACGTCAAGACAGACCACCACATCGTGGGCGACTGTAAGCGCGTACTGACCATCCTCAACGAAAAGCTCCCCGAGCTGAAGCACAGCGAATGGACGGATCGCATCCTGTCCCTCCCCCGGGAAACCGTTTACGAGGAAGGCGGGGAAACCTTGAATCCCAAGCAGGTGCTATCCACCATCGCTGAGCTGATGCCTGAGGACACTATCGTGGCCACCGACGTGGGGCAGCACCAAATGTGGGCTATCCAGCACTTCCACTTTGACTATCCCGGTCAGCTCCTCACCTCCGGCGGCTTTGGCACTATGGGCTTCGGTCTTGGCGCGGCCATCGGCGGTAAGGTTGGTAACCCCGATAAGGCAGTCATCCACATCACGGGTGACGGTAGCTTCCGCATGAACTGTAACGAGCTGGCTACATTACAAGCCTATGGCATCCCGGTCATCATCTTCGTTTTCAACAATAAGACGCTGGGAATGGTTCACCAGTGGCAAAATCTGATCTACAATAAACGCTATTCCGAAACTGACCTGAATCGCGCGCCGGATTTCGTCAAGCTGGCTGAGGCCTACGGGCTTTCGGGCAAGCGGGTCAACACGGTGGATCAGCTCCGCGAGGCCATTGAGGAGGCTAAAGCCTGCGGTCACGGCTATGTCGTCGATTGCGCTATTGAGACCGACGAAATGGTACGTCCCATGGTGGGCGGCGGCAGCCACATCACCCAATTCATCATTTGTTGACAGGAGGGAAGAACATGGAAGAAGTCAAAAAGCAAATCCTGGCCGTACTGGTTGATAACGAAGCAGGTGTCCTTTCCCAGATCTCCCGACTCTTTTCCCGTAAGGGCTACAACATCGAATCCCTGGCGGTGGGTACGGCGGATCTCCCCAACACCTCCCGTATCACCATCGAGATCATGGCCGACGACGACCACGCAAGGCTGCTCTCTAACCAATTACGCAAGCTCTTTCCCGTCCACTCGGTCAAGCTCCTGACCCCCCAGAAATCTATCCGTCGCGAGCTGGTGCTTTACAAGGTACGCACCCCCGACAACGATACGCGGAATGCCATCATCCAGATCGCCAACATCTTCCGCGCCAACATCATTGACGTTTCCGTCGGTACGCTGACTCTCGCCGTCGTGGGCGGGGAATCAAAAACCGAAGGTATAGAAAAGATCCTCGAAGAGTTCGAGGTCATGGAGCTTGTCCGCACGGGCTCGGTGGCTTTGGAGCGCGGACAGGAAACCATTTATGATGAAACTAAAGAAAAAGGAGAATTTAACTATGGCAAAAATGTATTATGAGAAGGACTGTGATCTGTCCAAGCTCGACGGTAAGGTGATCGCGATTGTGGGCTACGGCTCCCAGGGTCACGCTCACGCACTCAACCTCCGCGATTCCGGTTGCAACGTCATCATCGGTCTGCGCAAGGGCGGCAAGTCCTGGCCCGTGGCTGAGAAGGACGGATTTACCGTCATGACCGTGGCCGAGGCTACCAAGGCCGCCGATATCATCATGATCCTCATCAACGACGAGGCTCAGGCTGATATGTACAAGAAGGACATCGAGCCCAACCTGACCGCAGGCAAGGCCATTGCCTTCGCTCACGGCTTCAACATCCGCTACAAGCAGATCGTGCCTCCCGCTGACATCGACGTGTTCATGGCTGCCCCCAAGGGACCCGGCCACACCGTTCGCGGTCAGTACATGGCAGGTAAGGGCGTTCCTTGTCTCATCGCCGTGGAGCAGAACGCCACCGGCAAGGCTTATGATATCGCTTTGGCTTATATCGCAGGCATCGGCGGCGCAAGAGCAGGCATCATGGAGACCACCATGCACGACGAGACCGAGACCGACCTGTTCGGTGAGCAGGCAGTTCTTTGCGGCGGTGTTGTCGACCTCATGCGTTGTGGCTTTGAGACCTTGGTTGAGGCCGGATACGAGCCCGAGAACGCTTACTTTGAGTGCATCCACGAGATGAAGCTCATCATCGACCTGATCAACAAGGGCGGTGTTGCCGCTATGAACTACTCTATCTCCGATACCGCTGAGTACGGTGAGTATGTCTCCGGTCCCCGCGTTCTGCCCTACGAGCAGACCAAGGCCAACATGAAGGCTGTCCTCGCTGACATCCAGGATGGTACCTTCGCAGGCAAGTGGATTGCCGAGAACAAGAACGGCAGATGCTTCTTCAACTCCAAGCGCGAGGCTCTCGCCAAGCACCCCATGGAGATCGTGGGTAAGCAGCTCCGCGAGCAGATGCTCTGGAAGAACGACACCGACCTCGACAGCGCTTCTAAGTAAGAACGGGAGTACGAGGAGTACGCGAGGGGGAACTTTTGAGAAAAGTTCCCCCCTCGACCCCCTCAAAACTTTTAATAAAAAGGGAATTGGCCAAGAGATTTGACGCCCGAAAGGGAAGTAGTGGTCACTGGCCGCCTTCTGTAGGGGAGGGTTCTCCCCTCCCGATAAACATCGTGTACCCGTGTTGAAAAACGGGAGGCGCAACGCCTCCCCTACAACAAGACAATGCCATTGTAAGGGCAATCATCGGCCGTCCGCCAAATCACTTGATATTCAACCGCAAATACAAAAGCCCTTTTGTATTTCCCGTTGCATATCAATTCATCAACATAGAAAGGAATATATACCATGATTTCCGATAACGTCAAAAAAGGTGTGGAGCGCGCCCCCAATCGCTCTTTGATGTATGCCTTGGGTCTGACCAAGGAAGAAATGAGCCGCCCCCTTGTGGGCATTGTCAGCTCTTATAACGAGATCGTCCCCGGTCACATGAATCTCGATAAGATCGAGGAAGCCGTCAAGGCAGGCGTCCGCGCCGCAGGCGGTACCCCCATCATGTTTCCCGCCATCGCCGTGTGTGACGGCATCGCCATGGGTCATGTGGGCATGAAATACTCCCTCGTCACCCGCGACCTCATCGCCGATTCCACCGAGGCCATGGTCATGGCCCACCAGTTCGACGGTCTCGTGATGATCCCCAACTGTGATAAGAACGTGCCCGGCCTGCTCATGGCCGCCGCCCGTCTCAATATCCCCACCATCTTCTGCTCAGGCGGCCCCATGCTGGCAGGTCATCTGGATGATGGCCGCCGCACCTGCCTCTCCCATATGTTTGAGGCCGTGGGCGCGTACCACGCAGGCAAGATGGACGAGGAAGGCGTGGACAACTACGAGCGCAACGCCTGCCCCTCCTGCGGCTCCTGCTCGGGTATGTATACCGCCAACTCCATGAACTGCCTCACCGAGGCCATCGGTATGGCACTCCGCGGCAATGGTACCGTCCCTGCGCCCCTGTCTGCCCGCATCCGCCTTGCCAAGGAGACGGGTATGCAGATCATGAAGCTCATCGAGCAGGACATCCGGCCCCGTGACATCATGACCCATAAGGCCTTTGAGAACGCCGAGACCGTGGACATGGCTCTCGGATGCTCTACCAACACCATGCTCCACCTGCCCGCCATCGCGCACGAGGCAGGCGTGGAGATTAACCTTGACTACTCCAACGCCATCAGCGCCCGTACCCCCAACCTCTGCCACCTGGCTCCCGCAGGCGACACCTTCATGGAGGACCTGGACAGAGCGGGCGGCGTGTGGGCCGTTATGAAGGAGCTGACCAAGAAGGATCTGCTCCACACCGACGTGATGACCGTTACGGGCAAGACCATGGCCGAAAATCTTGAGGGTGTGTTCAACCGTGACCCCGAGATCATTCGTCCCATTGAGAATCCCTACTCTCAAAGCGGCGGTATCGCCGTTCTGAAGGGCAACCTCGCCCCAAACGGATGCGTGGTCAAGCAGTCCGCCGTTGCTCCCGAGATGATGCAGCACGAAGGCCCTGCCCGTGTCTTTGACTCCGAAGAAGATGCCATCAAGTCTATCTATGCGGGTAAGATCAAGTCGGGCGACGTGGTGGTCATCCGCTATGAGGGTCCCAAGGGCGGTCCCGGCATGAGAGAGATGCTGAACCCCACCTCCGCCATCTGCGGCATGGGGTTGGGTGAATCCGTAGCTCTCATCACCGACGGACGCTTCTCGGGTGCGACCCGTGGTGCCGCCATCGGTCACGTCAGCCCCGAGGCCGCCGCAGGCGGTAACATTGCCCTGGTACAAGAGGGCGATGTCATCGCTATTGACATCAAGAACTGCTCGGTTGTGCTGAAGGTCTCTGACGAAGAGCTGGCCGCCCGCCGTGCCGTGTGGGTCTGCCCAGAGCCCAAGGTAAAGACAGGCTATCTTGCCAGATACGCCAAGATGGTGTCTTCCGCCGATAAGGGCGCAATTTTGAATTAAAGTAAAATTGAACGCTCCATAGTAGATACAAGATACAAGATAGACGAGAAATCCCTATCGTATCTCATATCTTGTATCTTGTATCTCGTATCTCGTATCTCGTATCTCGTATCCCGTATCTTTCCCAAAGGAGTTTTTCATGAATAAACAAGTAAAAATATTTGATACAACCCTCCGCGACGGCGAGCAGTCTCCCGGCTGTAGTATGAACCTGAAAGAGAAGATAGAGGTTGCCAAGTGCCTGGAACGCCTCAAGGTAGACGTCATCGAGGCGGGCTTCGCCATCTCCTCGCCCGGTGACTTTGAGTCGGTCAAGACCATTGCCGAGACCGTCAAGGATTGCACGGTTGCATCCCTTGCCCGCGCCGCCGTCAAGGATCTGGATGCCGCCTGGGAGGCCGTTAAGGGTGCCGTGGATCCCCGAATCCACCTGTTTATCGCCACGTCCCCCTTACATATGCAGTATAAGCTCCGCATGACCGAGGAGCAGGTTTTGGAAAAGACTGCCGCCATGGTGGCCTACGCCTCCAAATACTGCTCTAACATTGAGTTCTCCTGCGAGGATGCCACCCGCTCCGACCCCGATTTCCTGGTCAAGGTCTGTAATTTGGCCGTGGCAGGCGGTGCCAAGGTGCTGAACATCCCCGACACTGTGGGCTACACCACCCCTGCCGAGATGCAGGCACTCATTGAGTACCTGATGGCCCGCGTGGATCGCGCCGATGAGATCGAATTTTCGGTTCATTGCCACAACGACCTGGGCATGGCGGTGGCCAACTCCCTGGGCGGCGTGCTGGGCGGCGCGAGACAGATCGAGTGTACCATCAACGGCCTGGGTGAGCGCGCGGGCAATACCTCCCTGGAGGAAGTGGTCATGGCCATGCGCACCCGCCCCGACATCTATCAGGTGGAGACCCGCATCGACACCACCCAGATCTGGCGCGCCAGCAAAACCGTCTATAACATCATCGGTCAGTCCGCGCCCCTCAATAAGCCCATCGTGGGTAAGAACGCCTTCGCTCATGAGTCGGGCATCCACCAGCACGGCGTACTGGCCAACAAGCTGACCTACGAGATCCTCACCCCCGAGGCTGTGGGTATTCAGACCAATAACATCGTCCTCGGCAAGCATTCGGGCAAGCACGCCTTTGAGTCCCACCTTGCCGAGATGGGCTACCACCTGGAGGCCGACGAATTGCTCAGATGCTTTGACGAATTCAAGGTGCTGTGTGACAAGAAAAAGACGGTCAGCGACGCCGACATCGAGGCCATCATCCTCCACAAGAAGACCCGCGACGACGACGTGGAGATCGAGGGCGGCTTCGAGCTTGATTGGTTCGCCGTACACACCAGTAACTTCACCACCGCTACCTGTACCGTGTCTCTCAAACGCGGGGAAGAGAAGTTTGAAAACGTTTCTCTGGGTGACGGCCCCATCGACGCCGCCTTCAAGGCCATCGACGGCATCGTTAATCCCCCCGCCTGTACCTTCGATATCTACAACATCCACTCCATCTCCGAAGGTAAGGACACCCTGGGTGACGTCACCATCCGCATCGCCTCGGGCGGCAAGACCTACGTTGGCCGCGGCCTTTCCACCGACATCATCGAGGCCTCCATCAAGGCGTATATCATCGCCATCAATAAGCTGATGGCAACACAGTAAAAGATACGAAGATACGGAGATACAAAGATACAAGATATTGTTCATCACACATCTCATATCTTGTATCTCGTATCTCGTATCTTGTATCTGCCATTTTTTCCCTGAAAGGAGAACTTCCCATGGGCATGACCATGACACAAAAGATCCTCGCCGCCCACGCAGGCCTGGATTCCGTAAAAGCAGGTGACCTCATCGAGGCCAAGCTGGATATTGTCCTCGGCAACGACGTCACCACTCCCGTCGCCATCGACGTTTTTGAAAAGGCGGGATTTGACCGCGTGTTCGACAAAGACAAGATCGCCATCGTCCTCGACCACTACACCCCCTGTAAGGACATCAAATCCGCCGAGCTGTGCGCTACCGCACGCAATTTCGCCAAAAAGCATAACATCACCCACTTCTACGATGTGGGTCAGGTGGGCATCGAGCACGCACTGCTCCCCGAAAAGGGCATCGTCGGCCCCGGTGATTGCATCATCGGCGCAGACTCCCATACCTGTACTTACGGCGCGTTGGGTGCCTTCTCCACGGGTGTGGGCTCCACCGACATGGCTGCCGGCATGATCGCAGGCGAGAACTGGTTCAAGGTGCCCGCCGCCATCAAGGTCAATCTCGTGGGTAAATTTAACAAGCACGTCAGCGGTAAGGACGTGATCCTCCACCTCATCGGTATGATCGGCGTGGACGGTGCGCTTTATAAGTCCATTGAGTTTGCGGGTGAGGGTGTCGCCGAGCTATCCATGGACGACCGCTTCACCATCGCCAACATGGCCATCGAGGCAGGCGGCAAGAACGGCATTTTCCCTGTGGACGAAAAGACCTTGGACTACATCAAGGGTCGTTTCAACCGTCCTGTCAAGATCTACGAGGCCGACCCTGACGCCGAGTACGAAAGGGAAGTGACCATCGACCTGTCCACCCTCAAGCCCACCGTCTCTCTGCCTCACCTCCCCTCCAACACCAAGACCGTGGACGAGGTCAAGGGTATGCCCATCGACCAGGTGGTCATTGGCTCCTGCACCAACGGCCGTATCTCGGATATGCGCATCGCCGCCGAGATCTTGAAGGGTAGAAAAGTAGCCGACGGCATCCGCTGTATCGTCATCCCCGCCACCCAGGAGGTGTATATGCAGTGCATCACCGAGGGCCTCACCGAGATCTTCATCACCGCCGGCTGTGCCGTCTCCACTCCCACCTGTGGCCCCTGCCTAGGCGGTCACATGGGCTGTATGGCGGCAGGCGAGCGCGCCGTTACCACCACCAACCGTAACTTCGTGGGTCGCATGGGTCACGTCAAGAGTGAAGTCATCCTCGCCAGCCCCGCCGTGGCCGCCGCTTCTGCCGTGGCAGGCTGCGTGGCAGACCCCAACGATCTGAACTGAGGAGGGAACTATTATGGTACAAGGAAAAGTTTTCAAATACGGTGACAACGTAGACACCGACGTCATCATCCCCGCCCGTTACCTCAACGCCCCCTCCCCCGCAGAGCTGGCCAAGCACTGCATGGAGGACATTGACGCCGATTTCGTGAGCAACGTCAAGGCAGGCGACATCATGGTGGGCGGCGCCAACTTCGGCTGTGGCTCCTCTCGTGAGCACGCCCCCATCTCTATCCGCGCCGCCGGTATCTCCTGCGTCATCGCCGCCAGCTTCGCACGTATCTTCTACCGCAACGCCATCAACATCGGCTTCCCCATTCTGGAATGTTCCGAGGCGGCAGAGAAGATCAATGCGGGTGACGAGGTCACCGTGGATTTTGATACGGGAGTGATCACCGACCTCACTACGGGCGAGACCTTCAAGGCCACCGCTTTCCCTGCTTTCATCAATGGCATCATCGAAAACGGTGGGCTTCTGCCTTATCTTAAAGCCAAGCAGGCAAAGGAGAACTGAATCATGAACTACAACATTGCTCTCATTAAGGGTGACGGTATCGGCCCCGAGATCGTGGACGGCGCGGTTGCCGTCCTCCAAAAGATCGGCGAAAAGTACGGTCATACCTTTAATTTTACCGAATATCTGGCAGGCGGTTGCGCCATTGACGCCATGGGCAAGCCTCTCCCCGAGGAGACCGTGGAGGGCTGTAAGAACAGCGACAGCGTTCTGCTCGGTGCTGTGGGCGGCCCCAAATGGGACACCCTCCCCGGTAGCATCCGCCCCGAAAAGGCGCTGCTGGGTCTGCGTGCCGCTCTGGGTGTGTATACCAACCTGCGCCCCGCCAAGATCTATCCCGCATTGAAATCCGCCTGCACCCTCCGTCCCGACATCATCGACCGCGGCTTTGACATGGTCATCGTCCGCGAGCTGACGGGCGGCATCTACTTCGGTGAGCGCGGCAGACGGGAAGGCAAGTACGGCCCCGAGGCCTACGATACCGAGGCTTACAGCGTCATGGAGATCGAGCGCATCGCCCGCATGGCCTTTGAGGCCGCCCGCAAGCGTCGCGGCTCGGTCATCAGCATTGACAAGGCCAACGTGCTGGAGACCTCCCGCCTGTGGAGAGAAACGGTTCACCGCATCGGTGAGCAGTACCCAGACGTGACCTGCGAGGATATGCTGGTGGACAACGCTGCCATGCAGCTCGTCCGTGATCCCTCTCGCTTCGATGTGGTGGTGACCTCCAATATGTTCGGTGACATCCTCTCCGACGAGGCCTCCCAGATCACGGGCTCCATCGGCCTGCTCGCTTCCGCCTCGTTGGGTGACTCCAAGTGCGGTCTGTACGAGCCCATCCACGGCTCTGCCCCCGACATTGCGGGACAGGACAAGGCCAACCCCATCGCCACCATCCTCTCCGCCGCCATGATGCTCCGCTACGCCTTCGATCTTAATGACGAAGCCGATTGCATCGAGGCCGCTATCGACAAGGTACTGGCCGACGGCATCCGCACCGCCGACATCGTGGGCGACAGCGGCGCTACCCCCATCGGCTGCAAGGCCATGACCGAGGAGATCATCAAGAGACTTTAAGGAGAACGCGAGGGGGACTTTTGATAAAAGTCGCCTCAAAAGTTCGGCCAAATATGCCTTCGGCATGATTTGCCCCTCGACCCCCTCAAAACTTTTATCAAAAAAGAATCGATCAAGAGATTGGACACCCGAAAGGGAAGGGATGATTTCTTGATATGCTGAGGTGTGTTGGTGTGATACCCATAACCTCTCAAGCCACCCATGTGGGGCCCCTCCCCCACAGCTATATCTTAATAATCATTTCCCATAGGGAAATGTACCGATTGAGCCTTTCCCGTTGGGGAAGGTGCCGTCCAGCTTTGCGTCGGACGGCGGATGAGGTGTTGATGACTGAAATTCATCTTGTTTTTCAAATCCTTTAATTTAAAAAGGTAGGTGCCATATGTATAAACTCACCTCTCGCCTCCTGCTCTATTCAGACCTTGGCGGCGATTCCATTTTGGAGGAAATCGCCCGCATCTTTGAGGCCGTTGACCGAGAAGCTATGGACAAGGACACCGCTACCCACAAGATCTATACCCAGATCAAGCGCCTCCTTGACCTCTCCACCGCCTACGGCTTCGACGGCAACCTGTGGCAGAACTATCTCACCTTCCTGCTGGTTACCAATGAAAACTCCTTCACGTTGACCGCCGAGCGCGCTGACAACCGCGAGCGGGGAAGCGTCCATGAGTTTGCCGAGCAGGACTTTGAGGTCTTCCGTCAGCTCTTCCACTATGATTTTTCAAAGATTGAGGAAAAGCTCGGCGTGGATTGCTTTACCCGCATCACAAGCTACAAGGCCATCCCCAAGCGCGCCTGCCTCTATAACAAAAATGTCAGCGAAAAGGTGCGAGCCTTGTCCCAAAAGCTGGCGGAGGCCAAGGACGGGCGAGAAATGTCCGACCTGATCCTTGACCATTATCATAGCTTCGGCGTGGGGATGTTCGGCCTCAACCGTGCCTTCCGCATCCGCAACGAAGGGAACGGATTGGAGTTTTTGCCCGTCAGCAACGCCGAGCCCATCAGGCTTTCCGACCTCGTGGGCTACGAGCATCAGAAGGCACAGCTGGTGGCCAACACCAAGGCCTTTGCCGAAGGGAAACGCGCCAACAACGTCCTGCTCTACGGCGACGCGGGCACAGGAAAATCCTCCTGTATCAAGGCTGTTTTGAATGAATACTACGACCGTGGTCTCCGTATGATTGAGATCTACAAGCACCAGTTCCGCGACCTCTCGGCTGTCATCGCCGCCGTGAAGAACCGCAACTACCGGTTCATCATTTATCTGGACGACCTCTCCTTTGAGGAGCATGAGATCGAATACAAGTTCCTCAAGGCCGTTATCGAAGGCGGTGTGGAGACCCGCCCCGAAAACGTTCTGATCTACGCCACCTCCAACCGCCGCCACCTCATCCGAGAGACCTGGGGCGACCGCGCGGATATGCAACACGACCCCGATCAGGAGATCCACCGTTCCGACACCATTGAGGAAAAGCTCTCCCTCTCCGCCCGATTCGGCGTGACCATCAATTTCTCCAGCCCCGACAGGGAGTTGTTCTATTCGATTGTCCGTACCCTTGCCGAGCGCGAGGGCATCGATATCGACGAGGAGACCCTCCGCCGAGAAGCAAATCGCTGGGAGCTTCGCCACGGCGGTATCTCGGGACGCACCGCCAAGCAGTTCGTTGACCATTTGGCGGGAACATGGAATAAAGATTAAAAGGAAATCATTATGAACACACTTTCTTTGGACAAAATCTATCAAGCCGCCTTTATCCTCAAGGCTGTGGCTCGCAAGACCGACCTCATCCTTGCGGAGAAGCTGTCCCCCGACCACTCCCTGTATCTGAAAACCGAAAACCTTCAGGTCACGGGCAGCTTCAAGCTCCGCGGTGCTTACTATAAGATCAGCCAGCTCACCGACGAGCAGAAAAAGGCGGGTATCATCGCCTGTAGCGCGGGTAACCATGCCCAAGGCGTGGCTCTGGCCGCTACCCGTATGGGCATCAAGTCTATCGTCTGTATGCCCGACGGCGCACCCATCAGCAAGGTGGAGGCCACCAAGGCACTTGGTGCAGAGGTTTGTCTCGTTCCCGGAGCCTACGACGATGCTTATGAAGAAGCTTGCCGCCTCGTCAAGGAGACGGGGGCTACCTTCATCCATCCCTTCGACGATGACGAGGTCATCGCAGGGCAGGGCACCATCGGTTTGGAGATCCTCGACCAGCTCCCCGATGTGGAGGCTGTCATCGTCCCCATCGGCGGCGGCGGACTGCTTGCGGGCGTTGCCTATGCCATCAAGCATCTCCACCCCAACGTGAAGGTATACGGTGTACAGGCTGAGCTTGCCCCCGGTATGTATAAGAGCTATAAGAGTGGCACCCTGGCCTCCCTGGATAGAGTCTCCACCTTTGCCGATGGTATCGCCGTCAAGCATCCGGGTGAGAATACATACAATATCATCAAGGAATACGTAGACGATATCGTCACCGTCTCTGAGGACGAGATCGCCACGGCCATCCTGGCTCTCATCGAAAAGCAAAAGCTGATCGCCGAGGGTGCAGGGGCAGTCAGCGTGGCCGCCGCTATGTTCGGCAAGCTCCCCATTCAAGGAAAGAAGACGGTATGCCTCGTGTCGGGAGGTAACATCGATGTAAACATCCTCTCCCGAGTCATTACCCGCGGTCTGGTCAACAGCGGACGCAACGCCACCCTGCAGATTGCCCTGGAGGACAAGCCGGGACAGCTGGTGGGCGTCAGCTCCATCATTTCCCAATGCGGCGGCAACGTGGTCAGCGTCCATCATGAAAGATCAGATGCCAATATGGCCATAGCAAGCTGCTTCCTCAAGATCGGCATGGAAACCCGCGATTTTGCCCAGATTGAGGAGATCAAGACAAAACTCACCGAAGCAGGCTTCAAGCTTGTGTAAGAAAGGACGATTACCATGAAACAAATATCCACTACCAATGCTCCCGCTGCCATTGGACCCTATTCCCAGGCTTTGCGGACAGGCAATATGATGTTCGTCTCGGGACAGATCCCCGTAGATCCCGCCACGGGACTCATGGCCGACACCATCGAGGCCCAGGCCGCCCAATCCCTCACCAATCTGAAAAACATCCTGGCCGCCGAAGGCCTTTCGATGAAAAACGTCATCAAGACCACCGTCTTTCTGGCCGATCTTAACGACTTTTCTAAGGTCAACGCCGTGTACGAGACCTTCTTTGAGGCCCCCTATCCCGCCCGCAGCTGCGTGCAGGTAGCCGCCATCCCCAAGGGCGCAGGCGTGGAGATCGAGTGCATCGCCGTGGTTGATTGATGGATTGATTGGATTTCCCTCATATGGCAAGGCTGTTGCGTGAGGCTCTCTGCGGCAGCCTTGGTGTTTTGTTTAGAAAGATAAATTGTTGTTTACCACCTGCGGTGGGGGCGGCCGTGCCGCCTGCCAACGCCGGGGATGTTCAACCCATGCGAACTGCATCCCGCGATGGGTAGTCAGGCAGATAAATTGTTGTTTATGGGCGTTTACTGACCAACGCGGTCATCCTGAGCAAGGCCGCTGGCCGCGCCGAAGGATCTCTTTATACCTGTAAAAAACCATTGTCATAAAAAGGTTTTGCTTCCCGTGGGATCCTTCGACTCGGGCATCGCCCTCGCTCAGGATGACTGTTTCAAGGCGGGGCATCCCACGCTAAACAACAATTTTCATGGATGATCACGAACCTGTAGGGGCGGATTCCATATCCGCCCGTCCTCCCTAAAGGTCTATGAATATCAATGCTTTTTTATATCGGGCGGATATGGAATCCGCCCCTACGGGTTTTCATTAAACCTCCGCTAAACAACAATTTACCTGCCCAACATCCCCTTGCGGTATGCGGTTCGCATGGGTTGAACAACCCCGAGCCAGAGCCCCACCGCAGGTGGTAAAAAATAATTTCTTCCCCCCAACAAAAAACTTTCCCCAAACCCCTTGACTTTAACACTTTAGTGTGCTAAAATATGGATATTCACCCCATCCCCAAAGAAGGAGAGGAAATACCCATGACCGACCGACATTATATCAAAGCCCGTGACGTCCTCGTCGAAGTCCTCATGAAGCTGGAAACCCCCGAGGAATGCGCCGCCTTCCTTGACGATATCTGCACCATCCGTGAGCTTTCCGATCTTGCCCAACGATGGGAGGTGGCCGAAATGCTGGACGCGGGGAAGAATTACCAGGAGATTTCCACCGCCACAGGTGCCAGTACCGCCACGATTTCCCGCGTAAATAAATGCCTCAACTACGGCAGTGGCGGCTACCGCGCCGTCCTCGATAAGAATAAATCCAAGGAGAACCCCCAATGAAAGACCTTGATCTCTCCATGCTGACGGCAACCGAAGTCGCGGTCTACCGCCTTCGCGCCCTCTATAAGACGCATGGCTACACCCCCTATAAAATGAGCAAATTCGAGGCCTACGACCTCTACGCCCGCAACAAGAATTTCCTTGTATCGGATAATATCATTACTTTTACCGACCACGACGGCAAGCTCATGGCTCTCAAGCCCGACGTGACCCTGTCCATCGTCCGCGAAGCCCCCGAAACAGTGGGACAGGTGCAGAAGGTGTACTATAACGAAAATGTCTACCGCGTCCCCCTCGGTGAAGATAATTTCAAGGAGATCATGCAGGTGGGCATTGAATGTGTTGGCGACGTGACCGACACCAACGTCCAAGAAGTGCTGACCCTGGCCGCTGATAGTCTTTCCATGACGGCCGAGTCCGACGATTATGTGCTGGATATCTCTCATTTGGGTATCATTTCTGCCATTCTCGACAGTATGGGGGCTGTCGGCTCTGTCCGAAAGCAGATCCTTACCCTCATGAGTGGGAAGAATCTCCATGAGATCAAACACCTCTGTTCTGAGGAAGATCTGGACGCACAGAAAACCAATATTCTCTGTCAAGTTCTCTCGGCCTGTGGCAAAGGCACCATGATTCTGGACACCCTGAAAGACATCCTTGCCCCAATTCCCGAAGCCCAAGACGCCCTTAGAGAACTGATCGCTGCTGTGACCTGCCTTTCCGCCGCGGGTCACGGAGATCACGTGCAGATCGACTTTTCGGTCATCCATAACATGAGCTACTACAACGGTTTGGTGTTCCGCGGCTTCGTTCGGGGACTTTCCAAAAGCCTCCTGTCGGGTGGCCAGTACGATGCACTCCTTGCCCGCATGGGCAAAAACAGCCGCGCCATCGGCTTTGCGGTCTATATGGATCAGCTGTCCGACCTGGACGTGACCGATACCGACGTGTCTGTCCCCGTGGATCATATGCTCAACGTGGCTCTCCCCAAGGGCAGACTTGGAGAAAAGGTCTACGATATGTTCGAAAAAGCGGGCTTCCCCTGTCCCTCCATCAAGGAAAACAACCGAAAGCTCATCTTTGAAAATCCCGAGTGCGATGTCCGTTACTTCTGGGTCAAGCCCTCGGACGTGGCCATCTACGTGGAGCGCGGAGCCGCCGACATCGGTGTGGCCGGGAAGGACATCCTTCTGGAATACAAGCCCGATGTGTTCGAGCTTTGCGACCTCAAAACGGGCAAGTGCCGCATGGCCGTGGCTGCCCCCGTGTCTTTTACCGACGACGGCCGCAAGACCTTGAAGGTGGCCACTAAATTCTCCAACATCGCCAAGACCTATTACGCAGGCAAGAGTCGAGACATCGACATCATCCACTTGAACGGTTCCATCGAGATCGCTCCCATCCTGGGGTTGTCCGACGTCATCGTGGACATCGTGGAAACGGGTACCACCCTCCGCGAAAACAACCTGGAGGTCAAGGAAGAAATTCTCCCCATCAGCGCACGCTTTATCGCCAATAAATCAGGCTATAAGTTCAAGCGCGAGGCCATTGACAGAATCGTTTCCGGCCTTGAAGAGCAACTGAAAGACAAATAATCTACCATAGATAAGAGGCACATCATGATCCAGATTCTCAAATACGGCGAGGTTTCCGCCGATCAGATCTTTTCCCGCGTGACTCCCACGGTCAACGTGGCCGACATCGTATCCGACATCATCGCCACCGTCCGCCGCGACGGCGATGCCGCCCTGTACGCCTACTGCAAGAAGTTCGATAAAGCCGACCTGGCTTCCCTCCAAGTGACCGAAGCCGAGATGGACGAGGCTATGGCTACCGTAGAGCCTAAATTCATTGAAATTCTCCAAAAAGCTGCCGAGAACATTACCAAGTTCCACAAATGCCAGGTGCGCAACAGCTTCATCATCAACGACGAGCAGGGCATCGTCATGGGACAAAAGGTGATCCCCGTGGACAGAGCAGGACTCTACGTCCCCGGCGGCACCGCCGCTTATCCCTCCACCGTGCTGATGGACGCGATCCCCGCCAAGATTGCGGGTGTGCCCGAGGTGGTCATGGTGACCCCACCCAACGCACAGGGAAAGGTCAACCCTGTTATCCTGGCTGCCGCCAAGATCGCGGGTATTGACAAGATCTTCAAGGTGGGCGGCGCACAAGCCGTGGCCGCCCTGGCCTACGGCACCGAGTCCATCCCTAAGGTGGACAAGATTGTGGGTCCAGGCAACGCTTTCGTGGCTGAGGCCAAGAAGCAGGTCTTCGGCGTGGTGTCCATTGATATGATCGCAGGCCCCAGCGAGATTCTCATTGTGGCTGACGGCAACTCCAACCCCCGTCACCTGGCCGCGGATCTCTTGTCTCAGGCCGAGCACGACAAGCTGGCCTCGGCTGTTCTCGTGACGGATTCCATGGCACTGGCCGAAGCTGTCAGCGTCGAGCTGGAGCGTCAGATTCCTCTCCTTGACCGCGCCGAGATCGCCCGCGCTTCCATTGACCAAAACGGCAAGATCATCGTCGCCCCCGACCTCACGGTGGTCATCGAGATCGCCAACGAGATCGCCCCCGAGCATCTGGAGCTGTGTGTGGACAATCCCTTCGATTATCTGGACAGCATCCGCCACGCGGGCTCTATCTTCATGGGACGCAACTGTCCCGAGGCCTTGGGTGACTACTTCGCAGGTCCCAACCATACGCTGCCCACCAGCGGCACCGCTAAATTCTCCAGCCCCTTGTCCGTGGATGACTTCGTCAAGAAGACCCAGTACACCTACTTCACCAAGGACGCCCTTGCCCGCGTCGGCTACGACGTGGCTTTCTTCGCCGAAAAGGAAGGCCTTACCGCCCACGCCAAAAGTGCCGTTGTGAGGTTGGAGGATTGAGGAGTACGAGGAGTACGCAAGGGGCGTTGCCCCTTGACCCCACTCGGAACCTTTTGCGAAAAGGTTCCGAGGCCTCCAAAAACTTTTATTAAATAGAATGAGTCAAGAGATCGTACCCCCGACAGGGAAGTGGTCAT
>SVTR01000007.1 GCA_015063685.1 Oscillospiraceae bacterium
TGGCGTTTGGCATCTATTAAAATCGCACTATGAAAAATGGGTACAAAAAAGCCCAGAAGCCTTACGACATCTGGGTTTTTTGGGGTGGCATCCATTAAGGATGCACAATATGGTTGCGGGGGTGGGACTTGAACCTCACGACCTCCGGGTTATGAGCCCGACGAGCTACCAACTGCTCTACCCCGCGATAATATAAAATTGTGGTGCCGGTGACCGGTCTCGAACCGGTACGATACTCTCGTATCACGGGATTTTAAGTCCCGGGCGTCTGCCAATTCCGCCACACCGGCAGAATCTCAAGCCGCTCCGAGATGTGCCTCGCTCCCGTTGACTTGTATATTATAGCATATTAATTTTTATTTGTCAATAGTTTTCTCAAAAAAATTCGGATTATTCATTTCATTTTTTGGCGCAAGCCTTACCACACGAATTCTTGCCCGGTACCCGGGTACTCATCCACTTAATCTCCGAAACGCCATGGGCGTAAAGTGAGTCCTTACCCTCAGCGAAGGCCACCCCGCTTGGAGGTGGCCTTTTGATATGTCGTTAAAGCAAGCTATCCAGATTTTCGTTCTGCGAAGAATCCGGCATGGGAATCACATATTTATAATACTCAATACCGTACTTCTCGCAAAGCTCATAGACTTTCTTGAGATGCGTTTTTCTGTTTTTGCCCTTAAGCTGACAGTAGTAATGGGCTTGGATAGATGACTTTTCCACGTGAGCCTTTTGTTCATCGGTCTCGGCAAGCTCGTAAGCCTGAAGCCAAAGATCCAGCATATCGCGGCTATAGTTCAGGTCGCGGTTGCCCTCGGGATCCACAAAGGGGATCATCTTCTCGCCCTTGTCAAAAATACCCACGTGGGGGTTGGTCATGGCGATCTTGGTCATGTCAGTCATATAGGTCTTGATCTTTTCCCAACCGGCGCCGTAGTAATACTGTAGGAATTCATCCATGTAGGCGTAGTACTGTGCCTCGGTCATATCGGGATCCCATAAAAGCTTGGCAAGCAGATAAGATCGAAGCTCGGCAAACTCGCCCGAAACAGACACCTGCTGACCCTCCAGAAATACGCCCTTAACGTTATGATCCTTGTAGAAATTTACGTTATCCCACAGTACGTCGAAGTTGGGAAAGAAGGTGAAATATGTCTCGGCATTGTAAGTGTAGTCCCAGATGTAGAGATTGTCACAGATCTCAGACCACGCCTCGATATCCTGCTTGAACTGCTTGTTTTTGGAGCAGGTCTCGTCGGCCAGCGGGTGGGTAAAGCAACACTCAATGGAGCAAAGTCGGATGATCACATTGTCGGCAGGTCGGATGGTCTTAGGAGGCTTACGGGTATAGCGATAAGCCAGGGTGTCCACGTACACACCGGGGTAATCTTCCTTGATGTCGTTTGCGATGCGGTTGATGAAGGTCAAAAGAGAACCCATGGGGGATCCCTCCGCATCGTCGATAGCCTTACAGTTTTCACATTGGCATCCCAGTCTACCGGGGTCGGAGTCATTCTGCGAGACAGAAATGATGGTAGCCTGAGGATTGGCATCCAGCCACTTGCGGACGTTGGAAAGGACGAGTTGATACACGTTCTCGTCGGTGAGGCAGGGCTGGACATTTCCCTGATAGGGCAGATCCTGCAAGAGGTTGATGGTATGGACGAAGCGGCCAGCATAGCCAATACCGCCACCGATGTCAGAGACGGGGGTTGAGCTATCGTAGAAGCTATTGTCCTTGGAATGGTTGGCGAAGGTCTGATCGTAGCGCATATCGTACCAATAGGTATCCCGCATCTCAAAGTAAGGGTTATGGGTGGTATGCACGTCAGCGGGCACATCCACGGCATCCTGGTTGATGACAACGGTGGTGTCCTTAGCAAAGAAACGCACCCCCACGTAATCCTCCAGGAAGCAGTACACACCGTACATGGTGCCGCGGTCACAGCTCCCCGTGATATAGAGGCGGTTATCATCCATCAGCAAGGTATAGCCGTCCAGCTTGACCTCGGCTCTGGCGGCAATGATCTTGGCAGTATCGCGGTCGGTGACACCAATGACGATCTCATGGTCGGAGGCCTCCTCGGGAATGCGGAAGCCGCCGGTGGCCTTTTCAATAAACTCAATCAGCTCATCGGCAGAATTACGGACACAGGCCGCGCCGCCATCCTGCACAACCAAGGTATATTCCTTGATATCAACGCCGCCGATGGTCAAGCTGTTCAAAGGAATGCCATCGTCGGTCTCCGCTTCGGGTTCGGTATCTACCTCTGTTTCAGGTTCCGTCTCGGGCTCAGTAGGTACCTCGGTCGTCATCTCGGCGGGGGCGTCGGTGAGCTCCTCCGGGAGAGTCTCCGTAGGGGCTTCGGTAGGAAGCTCTGTGGGAAATTCAGTAGGAGCTTCGGTAGGAATTTCAGTGGGTATTTCGGTGGGCTCCTCAGTAGGTGCATCGGTCAAAGCTTCGGTAGGAATATCCGTAGAGGTGTCAGAGGTGTCCGCCAACGAGCCGGTCACTTCCGGAGCGGCAGTATTGCCGTTACAAGCTACCAGGATCATACAAAGCATCATAAGAACTGACGTCAAAAGCAACGTAACGCGAGTTAATTTCATCATTTTCTCCTTTCAGCAGGGGAGTTTTTACGATATAGCACAGAACATTAATTTATGCAACAGTTTAGAAAATATTCGACATATATAGGCTAAAAAAGCCGATCCCTCGGGCAGACTGCTCTTTCCAAAGGATCGGCTCTATGGATCTTCAGCAACAGTTGTTCCGGAGATCCTTTATTGCCTGAAAAGCGATGCTTTGTTGTGTTTAATCTTCTCTTTTTCTCATCACCGCGCAGGCGGCCACAGCAAGAAGCAAAGCGCTTACAGCAGTCGTTCCCACCAAAGATGCGCATCCGGTAGCATCATCGGAATCCACAGTATCGTTCTCCGTCTTTTCCTCAGCAGCGGTCACATCAGAGTCGGTAGCGGCAACGGTATCCTGAGGCTTGGTTGCGCTTTCCGCAACAGTCTCATCGGTCACATCGGTTTCCTCAGGAGCCGCGGTTTCATCCACCATAACGGTATCCTCAGGAACAGAGGTATCCTGGGGAGCGGAGGTCTCATCGGCCACAGAGGTTTCCACTGTTGCAGTCGTTTCGTCGGTTGCGGAGGTGTCATCCTCCGGTGCGGTGGTTTCATCGGTCGCGTCAGTTTCTTCGGTGGCAGTGGTCTCAGACTCTTCTTCGCCCACATCGACTCCCTTCTCGGCCAGACGGGTCTTCGCATAGGTTTCAGCTTCATCTACAGAGCGGAAGAAGCCCATATAGCAAATATCAAATTCCATGGCATCGGCAGGAGCGGCAAAGTCGATACGAATACCGTGGATACGGCCCTCCCAAAGATCCGTGAGATCAACAGTCACGAGGACATATTCATTCTCTTCATGCTCGTAATAGAGGCCGTCATACGCGGACCAATCCTCGTGGTTACTGTCAGTGGCACCCAAAATTTCACCACCGTAATACCAAAGCGTACCACCTTCACCGTAATAGTTACGGAGCAGAGCCGTAAACACAGGGAAATCGGTGCCGGAATAGGAAATGGAACGCGTCATATTCCAGCTAAAGAAGCCTAAGGCCTCCGACATGGTCGCACGGTAGGAGTTGTCACCCAAGGGAGCCAACGCAATATTGGTGCCACCTGAGGTATTGACAACGGATGCATCCCAGTAAAGGGCGGGCTGATTTTCGGGAACTGTCGAAGGATCAGAGATATCGGCAACCTTGATCAGATTGGGTTCAGGCTCTTTACTGTCGCTGCCCGTAGGAGGATTGGCGTGCGCCTTGTCGGTGCCGTAATCCAGAATGGTCATAGCAGCAGTACCGTCCTTGAGCGAAGAATAGAGGGTAACACCAACATAAAACTCACCGTTAGGATCCAGTTTTTTCAGGTTAGCGGTAGCCACAGCCATACCGGGCATAGATACGCCGTTCACCTTGAAATTGTAAGCGGAGCCGTTGTAGGTAGCCTCAAATGTATAATGTTCGCAACCGTTGTTATCCAGCTCAGGAGTCACGGAAGCAGCTCCGAGCTTTTGGAAGTTACCCTTACTGCTCTCGTTATCTTCAACCGTATTCCAACTCTCCACCGCGGCATCAGCGCCGCCGCCATTACCGCGGATCAGGCACAGCCAGCCGCCGCCGTAAGCAGTCGAGCCGGGGACTACCTTAGGTTTGTTTGTAATGCTGATACAGATCCAGCTATCCGTATTATGATCGGGGCCATTATAGGCATAATCATCCACACGGAATTCCATGTAGATTCCCTCTTGCACAAGCTGAGGCTCTTTGCTTTGCACGGTCATGAAGGGAGTAGAGTCGGTGTAATCGGCGGGGATAACGGTAAAGCCCTCTTCGGTATACTTGTAGCCGGCCTCGGGCTTCTGAGGCTTATCGCTATTTTCGGGATACTCGGAGGCGGCGCGATAAGTAGTCCAGTCACCGGGAATATCGGCCGCATACGCACTTACAGCCATGGTAGGTAGCATGCAGAGGAGCATCACAAGCACCAGGAAAATCGCAAGAATTCTTTTCATGATTTTTCTCCTTGTAAGTAAGATATGCATTCATTATATCGCAATTTGTCAAACTTGTAAATTCACACTTTAAACAATTAATCATCTTTTTTTTGTTTATATTGTTAATTAGTCTCGTCATTAGGCCTTTGGTGTAGATTGACAAACCCCAAAAAGCATGATATAATGGAAAAAATATGTTTTTCGGAGGCTTTCATGTTGACCGCTCACAATCCCATTCTGAAGGGCTTTCATCCCGATCCCTCCATCTGCCGCGTGGGTCAGGATTACTATATCGCCACCTCCACCTTCCAATGGTTTCCGGGGGTAGAGCTGTATCACTCCCGGGATCTCATTCATTGGGAGCAGCTCCCTTCCCCGCTGACCCGTGTATCTCAGCTTGATCTTCGGGGGAATCCCAACTCAGGCGGCGTGTGGGCGCCCTGTTTGTCCCACTCGGACGGGATCTTTTATCTGATCTACACCAACGTCAAAAATTTCCACGGCATCTACAAGGACACCCACAATTATCTCGTCACCGCGACAGATATCCGCGGTCCCTGGTCGGAGCCTGTTTATCTCAATTCCAGCGGCTTTGACCCTTCCCTGTTCCACGATGATGACGGGCGCAAGTGGTTGGTCAATATGAAATGGGATCCCCGTTATGGCAATCACCCCTTTGACGGGATCCTTTTGCAAGAGTACTCATCCGCCGAGAAGCGGCTCATCGGTCAGCCTGTGAATATTTTCAAGGGCACCGATGTGCGGGTGACTGAGGCTCCTCATCTCTACAAGATGAACGGGTACTATTATCTCATGGTAGCCGAAGGGGGAACCTCCTATGCCCACGGTATACAGATGGCCCGTGCCAAGTCTATCACAGGTCCCTATGAGGCTGATCCTCTTCCTCTGCTCACCACGCGACACGACCGCGACTACCCCCTGCAACGGGCAGGTCACGGTTGTCTGGTTGATACGCCTGACGGGGATCTGTATACCGTTTTTCTCTGCGGACGCCCCGCAGATGGTCGGTGCATCCTGGGACGGGAGACGGGTATCGCTCAGCTCGCATGGAGCGAGGACGGCTGGCTACGGTTAAAGGACGGCGGGATCCTGCCACCCTTGACCTATACGTCGAAGCTTCCCAAGGCCCCTGCGAACCCTATCCCCGAAATCGATATTTTCAATCAGGGCACACTTCCCCGCCATTACAAGACCTTACGGTTGCCCTTCGGCGAGCGCATGGGTTCCCTGACCGCCCGTCCCGGATGGCTGAGGCTTTATGGCCGTGAGGCCATCACCTCGTGGAACGAAACCACTCTGGTAGGGCGGCGCTTGCAGGCTCATCGCACAGAGACCACGGTAAAAATGGATTTTGCCCCCGGCGATTATCAGCATATGGCGGGGCTTGCGGTCATGTACGACTCTTATAATTTCTTCTATCTGCACATGACGGCAGATGACCGCGGTCATCGGGAGCTGCGGATCATTTATCGCGATAACAAGGACTTTTTCGATCCCCTGAACGGCGGTTTTGTGACCATCCCCGACGAGGGATCTGTGTGGCTTCGTGCCCGCTTGGAGGGAACCGAGCTGCGTTTCCTCTATGCCACGGACGGCAAAAACTATACACCCATAGGCGGTGTGCTGGATTGCGCCAATCTCTCCGACGAGCACTACGCGGCCATGGGTCACGAGGGACACACCGGTACCTTTGTTTGTATGGCTTGCCAGGATCTTTCGGGGTGTGTGGAGGGAGACGTCTGCTATGCGGATTTCGAATCGATGACCTGTCGGACATTGATGGATTAAGTTGTGCCATTTCTGAAAAACGGGCAGAAGCGCTTAGCGCTTCTGCCCGTTTCATTCATATAAAATCAACCTACCTTGTCCTCATTCTTTCTGAGCTCCGCGCGGTCGCAAACACGCTTTTGCGCACCAAAATACTTGCAGATCACAAGGACGGTGCCGTACAGCACGGTATATCCCAAAAATACCAGCAAAAACAGGACATAGGGGGTCTCCTCCTCCAGCGACTCGAAGGTGATGCCACCACCGTTGTGGATCATTCCTGCGGTGAAGCGGACGGCACCTGAAATAAAGCCCTCAAATTTGAAGAGCATGGACAGGAGCAGGTGGAAAATTGCCGCGGGAACATAGGCACCCAGCGTCTCCCCAATGGGACACTTGGCCTCTCGATAGCCCTCAAAATAGCCAAATACGCCTATGATGGCGGTAACACCCAAGGTATAAATCACGATACGGATGACCGTCAGCACAGGATAGCTGAGAAGGACAAAATGATCCAGGAGGAAGTTGAACAGCCACTCCATCAGCATGGTCACCACGCAGGCTCCCACCAGGTAGGCCAGATACACACCCATAGAAGCCAGAAGAAGCTTCCCTTTTTCCCAAAAACGCATGATTCGAGGCAAATCAGCGGCGGTTCATGAGAGCGGTGAGCATCTCATCGGAACGGCGCTTGATGAGGGCGGCATAATAGGCCACGATGATGATCTCCAGAGCGTTGGCCAGACGGTCAGCCGCACCGGGAATATTCTCCTGATAGCCTGCGATCTCCTCACGGATGACGGCCTTAATGGATGTCATAGCGCACACGTCCTGCTGCATGAGCTTGTCCAGGATGCGGCAGATATAGTCGTACAGGACGGAGTCGCGGATGATATCGTCGCTCTTATCGTCGATTTTACCGTTGATATAATGCAGAAGAAGGGCGATCTTGTCCAGCTGGATGCAGGAGCGGAGCATATTGATGATCAGGATATGAGCCACCTGGTCGATATTATACTTCTTCAAGCGGGCATTTTCCACCCAGCCGCGCTTGGTCCAGTTCTGGAGGGTAGAGCCGTCGATACCCGACACCTCGCGGATCTGGGAGAGCATCACGCCCTCGCTGATGAAAAACACCTTGGACAGGAACTCCAGGCCGGTGACATTGCCCATCTCACTCTTTTTCAACCGTGTACCGGGGATCAGTACATCATTAATTTCAAGATTCATAAATACACCTCTTTATTCATATATTTCATTGTGTTGTGTCCTTATTATATCGCACAATCGCCTGATTGTCAAGCACCTGCACGAAATCTTTGCCAAACATTTACAAATTGTTTCACATCATGTTATATGAAGGAGGTCAGTTCACGATGATGATATCAAAATCAACATTTTGGAGAGCTATGCGCCTGTTGGTGCTCGTATCCATAGCTTTTGTCGTCATCATCAATGAGCGTGAATGGTTGGCCGTATTGCCCGCTGCCTTGCTTCACGAGGCAGGCCATTATATAGCTGCCCGCCTGTGCGGGGCACCTACGGGCGGTATACGTATGGATTTACTGGGGGCACGTATAGAGGTTCGAGGAATTTTATCCTACGGCAAAGAGTTTGCCGTTGCGTGCGGAGGGCCTGTTATGAATCTGCTGAGCGCGGCCATGGTCTTTGGGTTACAGCAACAAGCTTTACTTAAAGACACCGAGGCTCTGTCTCTTTTTTTCTACGCTTCCCTCGGTTTAGGGCTTTTGAACCTTTTGCCGGTGGGTACGCTGGACGGTGGGCGAATGCTCTCGACTGCCTTATCCGGGTTGTGCTCTCCCTTCGTGGCAAGTATTTGTCTGAGGATCACCACCACCCTGTTTCTTGTTCTTCTGTGGCTTTTGGCAGTATACGCCTTGCTTTGGGGATCTCCCATGATTTCAGCCTTTATTTTCATACTGACCCTGCTCTTTCGGTACACGTCTCCCGACGGCCGGCGGAGGGAGGTATGAAATTTTTCGCCTGTCATAAAAGACGCCTGCGGTATGACATCCGCAGGCGTCTCGATCTGATCATGGTTTGATTCATTAAAGAAATGGTTGGGACATTCACTCGTTTATGGCCGCCGGCTTTTTTTCAAAGAGCGGAACTTTTTGTTCCGGCGCTTCGGTGGATGGTAAGTCTCCCTGGTAGTGTAGCGGCGGCCGGGGCCGGTGGTATACTTCAGATAAATAACCAGCAAGATCACGAACACCACCGCGGTGATCACGAAGGCACGACTGCAAAGATATCCCTTGAAGCGATCCATCGCATTCAAAAATCCGTTTCTCTCAAAGGCTTCCTTCACTACAACGGGAGACGAGCCGATCACTGCTCCGCCGTAGGTCACGGTCACGGTGCCTACGGTCTGCCCTTCCTTCAAGGGTGCTGTCAGTCCTCCGTCGGTCAGGTGATAGTCCAGCGACACTTGGGTGGCAAGGTCCGCGTGGGTAGGCAGGTAGACCCGCAGGTCGGTAGGAACAAAGAGATCTGTTTGACTCCTGCTGGTACCCGTCATGGCAACAGACAGGGTGTCCAACGCCTCAGTCGCAGGTAGGACGGTACGGTAACCGTAGCTTCGTCCTGCCCAACTGAGGAGGCGATTGGTATAGGCATAGGCGGGAATGGTCTCTCCTACGGCCACGTCCGTGCCGTTCATGACCACAGACAGATTGGCGGCGCCGTCCTTCTCCCACAGGGTGACCACACACCAGCCGCCCTCGTCGGTCATACCCGCGTTGATACCGCGGCACCAGCCGTTGTAATACTGTCCGCCCGTATCCGACACCAAAGCGTGGCGGTTAGAAATAGTTCGAGCCTCCGAAGCATTGGTAGCGGCGATGACGTGGGCATGGGTAGAGATCAGAGTCATAAACAGCTCATTCTTCATAGCTTCGCAGGCGATGAGCGCGGTGTCGCGGGCTGTGGTGACCATTTCGGGGTGATGCAAGCCGGTGGGATTCCGATACACCGTATGGTCTGCACCGATTCGTTTGGCCTCTTGGTTCATCATATCCACGAAGGCATCCACCGATCCGGCAGACAGAAAAGCCACGACACAGGCGGCATCGTTGTAGCTTCCGCAAACGGCAGCCATCAGAAGATCCGAGATCTTCAGAAGCTCTCCGGGAACAAGACCCAAACTGCGCCCTGCCGAGCCTGCCAGCATGGGTGCGGTGATCTCCACCGTCTCCTCCGCGCGGCTCTCCAGCGTCCGACAGGCCAAAAGGCCCGTCATGATCTTGGCGGCAGAGGCGGGATAGATGACCTCGTCGGCTTGCTTTTCATATAGGGTCAGCTGATTTTCCAGATTCAAAAGATAAACCGAGCCCACGCGGCTCTCCTCGGGCGGCGCTTCGGCAGATGACCAGGCGTCTTCCGCGCCGTAGGCCGGTATGATACTGCTCACCGTCAGTAAAATGAGCAAAAGAAAAAGGATGCCGCCCCGCAGGTTGGCAAAAAGACGGGATCTTTTAACGTCCACCACGGAGTGCTCCTTTCATTAGATATTTTGGAGATGTCCTTTGGTTTTTGCTGAGCTTTGAGTGGTACACCGATCCGTCCCGCCACTACGGAAGGACGCGCGGCGGTGTACCGCTCTCAAGGTTCTCAACAGCAATCACACAGGCAGTCCAGGCATACAAGCGCCGTACAGATATCGCAGATGGAGCAGGACGAGCCCTGGGTATTGTTGAAGCCGCCACTCTGGGCACTGCGGGCACGTTGCTGGGCGTTGCGGTATTCCGTATTATTGGGATCCATGGCGCAGGCCGTGTCAAAATAATGCTGGGCGTCCACATAGTATCCGCGGTTGGCGCAGACGCAACCCATAAGGAAGTGCCACTCTGCCGCTCTGTCGGCCTCGGGCACTGACATGAGCATCTGCTCAGCCTCGCCCACGCGACGGGCATTGATGAGCTGACGCACCTGAACGTAGAAGGGTGTGCTACCCTGCCCCTGAGCATATCCGCTACCGTAGTCAGTACCCTGGTTGTAGCCCCGGTTATTTTGATTGGAGCCACCGCCGGCACGCATCTGCTGGATCTCCTCGTAGGCGGCGTTGACCTCCTTCATTTTTTCCTCGGCCAAATCGGAAAGGTCACTGTCCCGGTATTTATCGGGGTGGTACTTGCGCGCCAGGTTTCGGTACGCTTTCTTGATCTCATCATCGCTGGCGTTGGGATCTACGCCGAGCACCTCGTAGGGATTCTTCATGTCTGATCACCTTTCGTTTTATGTTCTTGATTCAAATGTTTCCTTTTTTCTTGGCATTGCTCGTCGGGGTACAACACCCGATGAGCGGCGGCGGGCATACCCAAATAGAGGATATTTCGGAGAGTCCCCCAAAGATTTTGCCCGTCTGTCTGCCCGGGATCCAGAAGATCCAAAGCGGATTCCACCGCCACCAGCTCTGCCCGCAACGCGTTGGTGAGATCGATCCGGCGGGTATCGGTCATCTCTCCGCCCTGCCACAGACAATCAAAGGGATTGTATCTTCCCTTCGCCCGATCTTCCTCATAATCGTCGATGGCATCGATCAGATAGATCCATCGGCCAACATGGTGCCCCAGGGTATGTCCGATCCGGGCGGCGGTTCCATCCAAGCCATGAGAAACAAGCTCAGCCATCACGCCTCCGAAAAGCTCGGCGGGACGGTCTACCGACGGCAGGTGTGCGGCTTCCAGATCCGACAGGGCTTTCATGGCATCCGAGACTCGACGATCCAGGTCACTATATCCCACCTTAAGGGCGCGGCGGCGAAGAGATTTCACATAGGGCGTAGCCAGGCCGGCCCTCAGGCGGCGAGCGCCTTTTTCGTCGTTGCGGTCGTCTTTGATCTTGTGATAAGCCAGGATGGCGGAGGTATAGGCACAGTAGGTCAGCGCGTCATTAGGCTCGGCCATGGCCTTTTTCTTCATAGGATGAAGCGCGCACCGATGGGGAGTGAGGGTCACGTCCTGTCCAGTCAACGCCAGGCGAAGCAGGGCCAAAAAGGTAAAATCATAGGACAGAGTCAGGCGCGAGCACTGCCCTGTACACTTCCCCATGGTACGGCAGAGGCCGCAGTATACGCCGCGGTAGTATTCCTGCTCACGAACCTTGAGTTCCGGTGCGTGAGCCTTGACGTAGCCGTACATGCAATCCCTCCCCATACTAAATCTATTATATCATATCAAATAATCCGGTAAATTGCAAGGCTAAATTGTAAATTTTAAGTGATTTTTCAATGGTTTTTCCATGATGATCAAAAGGGCGTCTCTAAAAAAAGGATCGGCAGCATCGAGCGTCCGATCCTTTTTTATGATCATGCGTGCATGACAAGGGTAGCCACCCCGACGTAGATCAGAATGGTCAGGGTATCCACCACGGTGGTGATGAAGGGACTGGCCATCACGGCGGGGTCAAGTCCCACCCGTTTGGCACCAATGGGAAGTAAAACGCCCATGATCTTGGCCAGGATCACCGCTGACAGCATAGTCAGGCAAACGGTGAGAGTGGCCTCTACGTTGGTCATGGTGAAATCCAGGCGGAAGTCCACCAGCATGGTCTTGATAAAGCAGGCGGCGGCTACGGTGACACCGCAAACAAAAGCCACACGGATCTCTTTCCACAGCACCCGTAAAACGTCCCGCATCTCGATCTCTCCAAGGGAAAGTCCACGGATGATGGTGGCTGAGGTCTGTCCGCTGGCGTTACCGCCCGTACCTGTCAGCATGGGCACAAACACGGCCAAGCTGACCGTGGCGGCATCCAGCACCGTCTCAAACCGCGCCAAAATGGTACTGGTAAAGGTAGCGGAAAGCATCAAAAGCAGAAGCCAGGGCACACGCTTGCGCCAGGTCTCCCACACGCCTGTCTTGAGGTAGGGCTTATCGGTAGGTGAAATAGCCGCCATTTTTTCGATATCCTCGGTGGCCTCGTCTTCCATGACCACCATGGCATCGTCAACCGTGACGAGACCCACGAGACGGCGCTCGCCGTCCACGATGGGCAGAGCCAGCATACCGTACTTGGAAATGGTCTGGGCTACCGTCTCTCGGTCGTCCAAGGTGGAGGCGCAGATGACGTCGGGATCCATGATGTCCTCAATGATCTCGTCATCATCGGCAAACAACAGGGCACGGAGAGGCACGATACCGTGAAGCACGCGGGATCGGTCGGTAACGTAGGCTACGTAGACCGTTTCGCTATCCACGCCTCTTTTGCGGATGTGGCTGATGGCCTCGGCGCAGGTCATGGTACGGCGCAGGGAGATAAACTCGGCGGTCATGATACTGCCCGCGCTATCCTCGGGATAGGAGAGGAAGCGGTTGATACCCGATCTGGTCTCCTTGGTGGCGCTTCTCATGATCCGATGCACCATGTTGGCGGGAAGCTCCTCCACAAGGTCTACGGCATCGTCCAACGCCAGGTCCTCCAGGATGACCGAGATCTCTCGGTCTGTCATGGCGGAGATGATGCGCTCCTGCACGTCGCTGTCCAGCTCAGCAAAAACGTCGGCGGCGGTATCCTTTTTCAGGAGCTTGAACACGGCAGGGATACGGGTCTCAGGCAACTCGTTGAAGAAATCCGCCGCGTCAACGGGGTTGATATCCTCCATTTCGGTGCGGAAATCCGTATAATGCTTGCTATCCAGCATTTCAATGAGCTCCTCGAACTTACCCGTGATCTCACGGGTACGGAGCTCGGTCATGGTTTCGGGCTCTTCCTCCTCATCGTCTTCCTCGGCTTCTTCGTCGGATCCGGAAGAGATTTCGGGAGCTTCCTCCGTTTCCTGTGCCGCATCCAAGGCGGCCTCCAGGGCGTCGAAGGCCTCCAAGCCCTCGTCATCGTCGTAAATATCGTCGTCGCTGATCTCCTCGGGATCGATCTCCAAGGATAAATCTTTTTCGGTTTGGGATTCCTCAGTCTGCGAGGGACGGGTACTCCCGGGGTGCTCCCGCCTGCCCTGATCCGGCTCCTCCGGCAGAACAAGCTTTTCCTCATCGGCTTCGGCCTTTGCTTCGTCGCGGCGAGCTTCTTCGTCGTTTCTGTTCATCGGTGCACCCTCCCTTCTTCATATTATACGGCATAGGATATAGTATGTGCCGTATACAGGGAAAGTATACCACACATGCGTTATTTTGTCAACCGTATTTGACTCGTTTTGTCAAATTTCTTTGAAATTTTCCGAAATTTCAAAATTGTATTGAGTTTTTGTGCTCATTATGGCGTTTTTCGTCTCCAATCGCTTGATTTCTCAATTTTTGATGATATCAAAAATCCGCAGAAAGCGGAAAACCTCTGCGGATGATAAGGTATTCATATCAGAGCTTGACAGGCACAGGGGCATCGGCAACCACCGTGTCGGGGGTGACGGTACAATCCACCGCCAGCACGGTAACTCCTCCATGGGCCGCCTCACGCAATGCTTGGGCAAAGGCGGGGTGGGTCTCCTCATTCGGAGAGAAACGGGTGACTCCCTTCATTTGAATCACAAAAAGGACAATTGCGCCGTATCCTTCCGAAATACAGCGGGTAAGCCCCCGTAGGTGCTTGATGCCGCGCTCGGTGGGCGCATCGGGAAACAGGGCGATACCGTCCCGCTCCAGAGTCACGCCCTTGACCTCCACAAAGGTAGTTTTGCCGTTATCCTCCACCCAAAGATCGAAGCGGGAGTCCCCGTGGGTGACTTCCCTTCTGATCACGGCATCGGCAGAAAAAAGTCCCGACACGGTCAGATATTCGGCGGCAATGGCGTTGGGCAGTTGGGAATCCATGTTAATGAGAACCGTCTCCCCATTCGGGCGTTTCTTTTCCACGGCCACCAGGTCATAGGCGGTTTTTCGGGTAGGATTTTCCGCGCAAGCCAGGTAAACTGTAACGCCGGGGATCAGCAGCTCGCGGCAACGGCCTGTATTTTTGACGTGGACGGTTTCCTCCCTTCCCTCCAGCAGAACCTTGGCAATAAAACGGTTAGGGCGGGAGAGAAAGACGGCAGGAATCACGTGTTGATAAGCCTTCATTTCAGTTCAAAAGGTAGTCCACGTTACCGGACAGGAGGGCTGTGATACCCTTGTACACGTTTTCGGGACGGGCTCTAAACCGCTCTGCCATATGCTCGGCGCGAAGCTGACTGTCCACCCACAGCGTCACGTCCATCAGGGACACGCCCTGCTCTGTGACCTTCAGATGGAGATGATAGCCCACCCCCTCGGAGTTTTTTTCAATGTGGCTGGAGATCTTTACCCCGCGGCGCTTGAAGTCGAGATATCTGAGGGCAGTGCCCAAACTCTCGTCAAGAATGGAGGGCAACAGATCGCTGCGCATGGATTCGGCCACGCAGATGCCTTTTGCGGTGGGAATATAGCGATCCTCCCCCCGCTCGTTTTTGTCGATGGCCTCCAGGAGTCCGTCATCCAGCATTTCGTGGAAGGCCTCTGCCAGGTCAAGATAGGCCACGTAGTCTGTGTGCATGACCATCTCACCCAGGGTGATGTAATCCAGCGGTATATGAACATTCTGCATGAGATACAGAACGAAAATCTTGACGTTGCGCTTGCTTCCGATGGGAGAACCCATATATTTTATCCTCCTGCGCTGCTTTTTTTAAAATTATAACATATTCTTTGAAAATTTTCAATAATTTTGTTTGCATTTTTCGAGGTTTTGTGGTATGATATAAGACGTATTTATATACCGTGGCTAATTTCACCCCGAAAGGAAGATACACCTATGATCAAAATCGCAATTTTAGGCTTTGGCGTGGTCGGCAGCGGCACCGCCGAGGTACTCACCGAAAACAAGGCCATCATTGAGAGAAAGGTCGGACAGCCCTTCGACATCAAATACATTCTCGACCTCAGAGACTTCCCCGACAGTCCCTTTGCGGACAAGGTCATTCATGACTTCAAAATCATTGTGGATGATCCCGAGGTCTCCCTGGTGGCTGAGATGATGGGCGGCTCTCACCCCGCTTACGATTTCACCAAGGCTTGTCTGGAAGCAGGCAAGAGTGTGGTCACATCCAACAAGGAGGTGGTGGCCAACTTCGGCACCGAGCTTCTTGCCATCGCCAAGGCACACGGCGTGTCCTACGAGTTTGAGGCCAGCGTGGGCGGCGGTATTCCCATCATCCGTCCCATGAACCAGGATCTGTCCTCCAACAACATCACCGCCGTCAACGGCATTCTCAACGGTACCACCAACTATATCCTTACCAAGATGGAGACCGAGGGCACGCCCTTCGCTGAAGTCCTGAAGGACGCCCAGAAAAAGGGCTATGCCGAGGCCAACCCCACCGCCGACGTGGAGGGCTTGGACGCCGCCCGAAAGATCGTTATTCTGGCGGCCATGGCATTCGGCAAGCGCATCGATCCTAATACCATTCCCTGCGAGGGCATCACCAAGATCACGGTGGAGGATATGGAGACCGCCCGTGAGCTGGGCTATGCCATCAAGCTCATCGGCCATACCGAGAAAAAGGACGGCAAGATCCTATGTATGGTTTCACCCCGTCTGGTGTCTCAGTACACCCCCCTGTCGGGTGTCAGCGACGTGTTCAACGGTATTCTTGTGGATGCCGATATGGTGGGACAGGTCATGTTCTACGGCCCCGGCGCAGGCAAGCTGCCTACCGCCAGCGCTGTGGTGGCTGATATGATTGACATCATGGAGCATACTCCTGCCAACATCAAGGCGCCCCTCTGGACGGATGCCGCTTCCGAGGACGTCATGGACTTCGGTACCTACACCTGCAAGAATCTGGTGGTTCTGGACGCGCCTCTGTCTGCCGCCGATGAGCTGTCCTCTGTCTTTGGCGCCAAGCAGTTCCACGGTCGCAACGGCCGCTTGGCTATGATCACCGATGCGCTTTCCGAGGACGCTATGAACGAGCTTCTTTCCAAGGTGGGTGAGACTTACCCCGTCATTACCCGCATCCGACTTCTTTGATCTGATCCTGTATCATTGAAGGAGAAAACAAGCTATGGCTTTCAACCCGAGAAATAAGAAAAAAAGCAACGGAAAGGGCTGTCTGTTTCTGGTGATCGGCAGTATCGTGGGCGTTCTGCTTTTGGGCGTGTTCATCGTTCTGACAGGACAACTCACCTCCATGATCATCAACAGCACCATGGCGGGCACCGTGGGATATGTGATGCTCACCGCCACCGAGCCCTGTATCATGGTAGCTTCCCTGCTTCTGTTTGCCGTGCTGGTCATTCACTATCTTCCCGACCCCGAGGACATGGACAAGGGCAAAAAGCCCCTGACCCCCGATGCCCAAGTTCCAAAACGCAAAAAGTTTTTGGGAGCCAAGCTCTCTACCTGGCTGGCCACCCTGGGACTTGTGCTTTGCGTGGTGCTGACGGCCTTCGTGTCTGCCACCACCTATCGCGCGGTCACCACCGAGGGTGTGCGCACCACGGTCTGCCAGTTCATTACCACTGACGAATATCAATGGAAGCAGGTCAGCTCCTATAAAGTGGATTGCGACGAGGAAAAGGGCTTGTCCGTTACCCTGACCATGCGAAACGGCAAGCAGTTTGAGATCCTGCAAAGCGCCGTTTCCGCCCCTCGTTCCTTCCATGAGGCCTACGACTGCAAGGAGGCCTTCGTTCTGGATCTGGTCACCATGCTGGAGGAAGAATATCAGGTCACCCGAAACGTCTCCCACCTGGAGCGCACCAAGGCCTTTTACAAGGACGACGCGGAGCGTTGGACATACGTCAAGGAGCTCATCGGCTATGAAGAAATCGTATACGATGAGCCCGCCGATACGGACGCTGAAACCGCAGGTGTGACCGAGGCTGTGACTGAGGTAAGCGGAAGCGAAAACCCTTGAGTTGTTTCAATTCATATCAATAGCAAAAGGCACCGCCGTGGCTAAGCATGGCGATGCCTTTCCTTTTTGCGTGTTCAGTCCTTCCGCTTTCCCTTGAAGATCAGCGCCCCCAGGAAGCTGAAGACCAAGGCGGCAGCCGTCCCCCCTGCGGCGGCGGTCAGTCCTCCTGTCAAGGCGCCCAGCAGGCCTTTTTCATCCACCGCTTCCTTAATACCTTTAGCAATATTATAGCCAAAGCCCGTCAGCGGTGTGGTGGCGCCCGCCCCCGCGAATTTTACCAAGGGCTCATATAGGCCGATACCACCTAAAATCACTCCGGCCACCACATAGCCCACCAAGATACGGGCGGGGGTGAGCTTGGTCTTATCTACCAGCACTTGGGCGATAACGCAAAAAGCGCCGCCCACGAGAAAAGCGTAAATATAAGGCAAAACAGATTCCATATGGGTTCACTCCTTTTTGGACGTGGCGGTATCCCTCACCGTGGGGCTCTCCAGACACAGAAGATGCGCCACCCCGGGAATGGCGTTTCCCTGCTTGATGCTATCGGGACTCATGAGGGCTCCTGTGGCCATGAAGAGCATTTTTTTGATGCTTCCATCAGCAAGTCTCGGAAGCAGATATCCTCCCAACACCACAGCAGAGCAGCCGCACCCCGAGCCGCCGCAATGGGTATCCTGGGTGTTTTTCGTGAAGATCATACGGCCGCAATCCTGGTAGTTTGGAGACAGATCATAGCCCTCGGCGCTGATCAGGTCGCAGAGGATATCACCGCCCTCCCAACCAAGATCCCCCGTGACGATGAGGTCATAATCCTTTGGCGTGGTGTCGGTGGCAGCAAAGTAACGCAGGAGAGTGGACATAGCGGCAGGCGCCATAGCCGCGCCCATATGATTGGCATCGTTGATCCCGGGATCCAGGACGATCCCCGGCATCCCCGCGGTAACGTAAGCTAGCGGCGGCTTGGCGTGTCCTTCCCCGTGAGCAACAATAAAGCCTCCTGCCCCTGTAACCGTCCATTGTCCTGTGGGTGGACGCTGACCGCCATACTCAATGGGAAAGCGAAATTGACGTTCCGCGGCGGCGTTATGGGAAGAGGTCACGGCGGCGGCCAAACGCACAAAGCCCGCAGTGACCATAGAGGACGCCAAAAGAAGGCTTTCCGCGCAGGTAGAGCAGGCGCCGTACAAGCCCAGATACGGAATATCATAGGAAAGGAGACCATAGGCCGAGCCAACGCACTGGTTCAGAAGGTCCCCTGCCAAAAGAAGCTCTACCTCCTCGGGACTGACGGAGGCTTTACTCATGGCGGCCGACAGAGCCATGCGTTGCATTTCGGATTCGGCGGCCTCCCAGGTTTTCTGACCGAAACGGTCGTTGTTATTGAAAAAATCGAAATGGGCACTCAAGGGACCCTCATGCTCTTTTTCACCCACCACGGTGGCCGCTGACAGTATGGCGGCGTTCAGCTTAAAAAGGGATGGCTTCATATAGCCCTCCTTAGGATTTTTTGGAAATCTCTAAAACTCTTTTGACAGAAAATTTGTCACGGATTCTCCGTCAATAGAGTTTTTAGAGGTGATCTTTTGATAGTGTTCCACCCTTCCTCCACATTATGCCCTACTCAAAGAAATTCCAGCAAAACCATACTTTTTTGAATAACATCTTGCGCCCGGAGGATTTTTGTGATATAATGTCAGTATAGGGACACCTCTAAATACTCAGCGTGCGGCGAGATGCGAGGGATTTTTTCGTCAGACTAAACAAAAATCTGCACGCATAGTTGGCCCTATGCGAAAGAATTTTGTGACGTATGACGGAAAAAGCACCGTCATATCGGCGTGCGATGAGTTTTTAGAGATGCCCATAGATAAAATTACCGTTTCTGAAAGGATAGAGATCATGAAAACAGCCAAGGTGATTATTCTGGCAGGACAATCCAACGCGGTGGGCGTCGGATTTATCAAATATCTGCCCCGATATTTTGACGAAGCTACGGTAGCCCGGCTGATGGAAGGCTACGAGCGCGTCCGCATTCATTACGCGTCTCACGACATTCGAAATCACAGCTTTGTCAAGACAACCGTCAACTGTACCGAGGCTACCAAAAACACCGTAGGTCCTGAAATGGGTATTGCCAAAAGGCTGACCGAGCGCACCCCTGACGAGGATTATTTCATTGTCAAATGCGCCTTTGGCGGTTCGGATATGCACAATGGCTGGCGATCCCCTCAAAGCGGCGTTCCCTACCGTGAGGAGCTGACGGCAGAGCCCGCCAAGGCCTTGGTTGATCCCGCTTATCAGTTCCCCGGATGGTGCTACAATGCCCTGATCAAGCTGATCCGTGACAGCTTTGCTCAGCTGGAAACGGCGGGCTACGTGCCCGAGGTCATCGGCTTTTGCTGGATGCAAGGCGAGGCCGATTCTCTCCCTCCTTTTGCGGATCCGTACATAGATCGCTACGATTGCATGCTCCGCGATCTGAGGGATACCTTCGCCCCTCGTTTCGACCGTTGTGTATACGCCGATGCGGGTATTTCTGAAATATGGGGTGATTATGAGCTGATGAACGCCCGCAAGAGAGCCTATGCCGAAACTCACGGTCACGTTTTTGTAGACACGGTAGCCGCCGGTCTGACCACAAGACTGGAGCCTGAGGAGGAGCCCGACACATACCATTATGACGCGGGATCCGTGATCAAGCTGGGCGAGATGTTTGCCGACGCGGTTCTGGGAGGCTAAGGGATATTCGTCAATTTTCCTGATTTCCCGAAATCTTCATACCACCGTCACAATCTTGTGGTAAACTGTTAAGAGTCACCTTTGAAAGCCCACTCGTTCAGTGACAGCGCTATCAGAGATGCCCTAGAGAAATTTTCACAAAACAGAAAGGAGCCCCACATGGCTTCCCAAAAGAATAAGAATCTTCCCGCAAAAAAAGCAAGCAATCAGAAAAGCAAGCTTTCCAAAAAGGCCAAGCGGATCATCGTCGTCGTATCGGTGGTGGTGATGGCGCTTCTCATCATTGGGGGCACCCTGCTCATCATGCTGAAAACCAACGACGATAACTACAAGGCCCTGGCCGCCCAGAAAAAGGTGGTGGCCACCTGCAACGGCTTTGATATTTCCTACGACGAGCTTTATTTCGTCACCCAGCTCTACAAGGACTCCCTGGAGTTCTCCTACGGCGAGGGTATCTGGGATGATCCCACCACGGCTGAAAAATACCGCGCCGAGCTGGAAGCACTTGTGATGGAAAACCTCAATGAGAACTACTTGATCCTCTCTGCCTGCAAGGAGCTCTCCATCAATACTAACGCCTCCGAGAAGGACGCCTACATCCAAAAGACCATGGATCAGATGATGAAAGAGGATTTTGGCGGTGACAAGAAAACCATGATCAAGGCCTTGGAGGACGACGGCATCAGCGAGCGTTATATGCGCTTTCTCATCGGCATTGAATACCTGCATTCGGTGATTTACTACACCCTGGACGAGGTCAACGCTTATACCTACAGCACGTCCAACATCGGGGATTACATCGACTACGTGATGACCAGTGACAAGTACGCCCACACCATCCACGTATACGTAGAAAATGACGCCGGAGAAAGCGTTGAGGCCAACCGTCAGAAGGCTGAGAATATGTACAATTATCTCATGGCCGAGCCCGATGCCGAGGCCCGCGAGGTGCTGATGCGTGAATATATCGGCTCTGCCAATAACGAGGACGTGGAGATCAGCGAGCACGGCTACTATTTCACCTACGGCGAGATGGATGAGGCCTATGAGGAAGCCACCTTTGCCCTCAGCATCGGTGAGGTCAGCAAGGTTTTGGAGACCTCCTCCGGCTACTATATCATCATGCGCCTGGCTCCCAACGAGAATTACGTCACCTTGAACGCACAGACCCTGCTCTCCTACTATCAGAGCGCTTTCATGGGCGCTTACATCGAGCGGTACGACGAGGACTGTCAGATCGTTTTGAACGATTACGGCAAAAGCCTGGATCTTGTGAAGCTGGAGCAGTTCCGCCAGACCAAGGCCACGGCCGCAGAATAATAAAAGTCCATGGCCATCGGCAAAAAGAATCCGGGGGCTCGTCTGGCTCGGCGGGCCACCCGTCGGTCGTCCTTGCACGGACGGGATCCCCATCGAAAGAAAAGTATCCTGCTCTGCCTTCTGTTGGGGTTCATTGTTATCATAGCCGCATTGGTTTGGGGCAATATGCTTAAGGCTGAATCCGATGCATTGCGCGCCGCCGAGGAGGCGGGTGAATGGACCTTGGAGGCTGATACCGCCACGCCCCTTCCCACAGTCGTATCGGCGGTCAACGCGGGATATGCCGCCCCCGGCGAAAAGATGCAGACGATTCCCGAGTTGACCTATAACGCGGTAACCTTTGATCTTGGATCATGTCTATCTCCCCTTCCCTACGCCGTGGAGCTTCCCCCCTCCTCGGGCATGACCGTCCATACTGACGCACCTGCCTTGAGCGCCGAGGTCACACGGTTTCACAAGGCAGATCTTTTGGTGATCGGTGTTTTTACGGTCACCTCCCTCGACACGACAGATATGACCGAGCGCGCCCTGCGCCATGGCCAGGAGATGACCCTTCTGTCCCTGTACGCCAAAGCCGGCGTGGATCGGCTTCTGCTCCTGGGCTTGCCCTCGGGGAGTGACAGCAGCGATACCGCAGCCGTCACCTACTTAACCGATGTCAAGACCCTGCTGGCTTCCATCCCCGCGGCGACACCTGAGCTTGGTGTGGCCGTTTCTCCCGCCGCCTTTGTGGGAGAGATCAACGAGGCGGGAGATTTTGTATACGCCGGAAGCCTCACTCCCGGCCGCCTTCTGTCCGCATGCGACTATCTGACGCTGGATCTGCGGGGGATCGGTTCGGGTACTTCGGATATTCTCAAGGACATGCAGTACGCCTACGTGCGCTATCAGTTATATCTTCTGACCCCCATGTCCTCCACCGAGGCAACCGCCGCCGTCACCCACGGCTTCTCCCGCATATTGATGTTCGGGCATTCCTAAAGGGCATCTCTAAAAACTCATCGCACGCCGATATGACGGTGCTTTTTCCGTCATACGTCACAAAATTCTTTCGCATAGGGACGACTATGCGCGCAGATTTTTGTTTAGGGAACCTCTAAAAACTCTATTGGCGAGCGAGCCGCAAGGGAGTTTTGCGTCAGATGATACAATTTTTCGCACGCGTAGTAGAGCTACGCGAAGAAAAATCTGTGAAATATGACGGAAAAATCACTACGGCTTCGCCGTCAAGAGAGTTTTTAGAGGTGACCTTTAGTCTGACGAAAAAATCCCTCGCATCTCGCCGCACACTGAGTATTTAGAGATGCCCTAAAGTCATTGCGGATCATTAGTTATACAAACCGCAACCACGAAAAAAGGGTCGGTTCACCCATGTGAACCGACCCTTTTGTTTGCATGATCCCGCGCTTATTCCTTGGCTACGATGGTGATATTCACGGGCTCGATCCCTGCCTGCTCATAAACCACGGCATTGATCTGGGCAAGCTGTGAGGTCTGGAGTCTGCCTTCGTTCTTGACTACGATATTGGCGTTGTTGCCGCTGATGACAGCCACGCACTTCTCAAAGCCCTTGCTCATGAGCAAAGACTCGATGTTGGATTCCTGTGCCATCTCCTTGGCAATGGCCTGGATCTCCTTCATGGCTTCGCTTCTGACGGCTTCATCGGCCTCCTGATTTTCCACCACGGCATTCAGCACCTCCAGGGCTTCATCACGCGCTCTCTGACGACTGATCTCCACCGAAGAGAAATAGCTGTCGGGAGACTCCACCACGTCCTCCACCGTGGTATCGCTGCCCACGGCGGTAGTGATCATTTCGGCACCGTAATTCCCGGACATGCCCGCGCTGGCATCGTAAGAGAAGCCGTCATCCTGATCATTTCCCGTAAAGAAGACCCAGTTGAGCGCCACGGCCACACCGATGAGCACCACGGCTCCCGCGATCATAAGGTTTCTCTTACCGATCCGCTCAAAAAAGCGCTTCACCGATTCCCACTTGTTCTCTGCATCCATATGTATGCCCTCCGTTCAAATTTTGTTACACCATATCCTATGATGGGGGAGATGGGATTATACCATCTATTATTAAGATCTTGAAAGTTACGTCCAGTGATCAGCCGCCCCCCGTGACGTAGATCTTATGAGTGCCAATACCAAAGGCGGCAGACAACAGGGCGGTGATTTCGTTTTTGACTTGTGTCTCCTGCCCACCCGCGCAGACCACCCCGATACCCAGAATCTCGGGTACTCGCTCGGTCAGATACACCACCCGCTCGTCGTTTCCGTTGCCGATGATCAGATATTCGTATGCTTCTCCCCCGGAGGTGATCTTCTGGTCCGTGGCGTACACGTATTCGTACCCCCCTGCCAGATTGACCACCGCATAAACCTCACCCGCCCCCGTCACGCGGCTACAGACATCACACACCCTACGCTCCATGGCCACACGGTATTCCTCCATGCTGAGGAGCTGGAGAGTGCCACCCGCAGCCTCCGAGGGGGACGCGGCGGATTTATCCTGATCATCCATAAACACCGATTTCCATTCGCCGCCGAACAGAAGCAAAATGACCCCCAAGGCCACCCCGCCCAGAGCGATCCAAAGCTTGCCGTTTTTTTTCATGGCGCTGACGGTACGCCCCAAATTCTGTTGCTCACGATCCAAGGTGGGCTCCTTTCCTCATGTCAGCTCCACTCTTACGGTACAGGGGACGGATAGCTGACCTGTGATATATTTTTCAATGCTATGGGGATTTTTCAGAATAGCCTCCTCCAAAAGACAGATCTCCACGGAGGAAAGAGAGGGCGTATCATTGTGGTCAAGGATGACGCTGACTGATACACGGCACTTATCTTTGGAAATGGAAAAGTAGGTTTCCAAAGCCGTCATGACCCAGGACTCACAGGCATCCGCCGTCATATCCGTCAGGGATGCCTGAAACTGCTGCTGATAATCTTTCTCGGCGTCCTCCGAAACCGAGAGATCATAGGCGTTGTCCGCCAGATCTTGCAGTTTCGCCACCCCTTCCCTCACCGCGGGAAGAAGAGCGAGCAGGACGCAAAGGCCTGCCACGAAACGCAGATGTCCCGTCAGCTTGCCGCCGGGGCCTCCGGGCGCCATTAATTCCGCAAGGGCGGCGAGGAAAGCAACCGTGATCCAGGTATAAATATAGCTTGCCATTTGACTCCTTTCGGTAGAATGGATGGTGCGGAAGCAGGCCCCTACCCCAGTGCCACCGCCGTATGGGCAAAGATCCCCAGCGCCAACACGCATACCACCGCGCATATACTGACAGCCGCCGCCACATAGCCGTAAAGACTTCCAACCTCCCCCAAAAGTCCCGCCTCTCCGTCACAGCCCAGCACAGTAGCCAATGCTCCTGCCAACTGATAACAGGCGCGAAACAGAAGGAGGCGGATAAGGGTGGGCAGCAGCATAAGACCCACAAGAACTATCCCGCTGACCCCGGCCACGCTTCTGAGCATACCTACACCTGCCGACACCGTTCCCAGGGTCCCCGCAATAGCTCCGCCCACTACGGGAATCATTTGTCCCACCGCGTATCGGATGCCCTTCATGCTGAGAGAATCTGCCCCCGCCGCCAGGACGGATTGGGCCGATAAAGCCACGCTCAAAAGGAACATGAGCAATCCCAGGAGGAAGGTATACCACTTTTTGATCAGCGCGCTGAGCGGGGCAAATCTCACCCGCATCCCGCCCCCAAAGACGTCCAGAAGTGTAAACGCCAGGCAAATACCGCACATGAGCGGGGTGACCGTCACCGTGACGTACTCACAAACCTTCAAAAAGATCAGCAAAATTTCCTGATTGGCCGCGGCCATGGTGATGTTGCCGCCCACAGCATACAGCCCTCCCATCACAGGAATCAAGCCTGTCATAAGTCCCGAAACGCGGTCGTAAAAATCCTGAACCTGCGAGACCACGGCAGAGGCCCGTGTCACAATCAAGGCAAACATACAGAGGCGCAAAATGAAGGATACACCCTCACCGCCCCCCGCCACGGTCTCCCGCAAGCGGTGCAGAACCGCCGACAGGAGAAGGATACCCAACAAGCTGAAAAGCAACGTCGATGCATCCCCTATCTGTAGCCCCACCGACTCCAGCACCACGCGAAACAGATACTCCGGTCGGGTCATGCCCTCGGCGGCATTCATGGCCTCACCTGGATCTGAAGAAAACAACCCATCCGGCAGTAGATTCACCACATCCTCGGGCAGATGATCCTCCATTTCGGTATAGCTGTCGGGCATGGTTTCAAGGGTACTTGCGCTGACCGTCAGGTATCCCCAAAACAGGAGAAAGGTTATCATACAGATGCAGGTCAGAGTCTTTTTCATATTCCATGATCCTTTCTTACGTCATGCCCAAAAGCAATCTCGCCACCGTCAGTATTTCTCTGATCAGCGGCAAGGACAACAGCAGAAGTGCCATCTTCCCCGCCATATCCACCCAGGAGGCCAAGGTTCCCTCCCCGCTATCCCGACAGACTCCGGACGTGATCTCGGTGACAAAGGATATCCCCAGAGCCTTGAGGATCAATTGCCACATTCCCCCTGTTACGGTGTCGCAGTTTCCTGCCAGCAGCTCGGCAAAGGCCAAAAGCTCCTTTGCCGCAGAAAGGATCATGCCTCCCAGCGCGACTCCCAGGATCAAGCGAAGAGGAATACCCCATTCCGGCTTATATTGCTTGAAGAAAAGCAACGCTACGGCACCCAACAGAGCGATAGCCGCCACACGCATGATGTCCATCAAGCTACCCTCGTCCTTCAAAAACCGAACACGGTTCGTATCATGTCGAAGAGTCCTCCGATCTCCTCGACAAGAAGCAGGAGCACCACAACGATTCCCGCAATGGTCACCAGCATGGACTGCTCGTCCCGTCCCGATTTGGACAGGATCTGGCAGGAAACCGAAACCAGGATGCCCACCCCCACGACCTTCAAGATCAAACTGATATCCATTCATTTTTCCTTTCCATTTTCTTTTGGGTGAGGATCACCATAAGAGAATCGCCACTCCGATGGCGGTGCTGAGACTGAGGATGCTGTTGATCCGCACCCTCAGAGGCGTCACCTCGGCCAGTTTTCTTCGCTCCTCCCCGAGGGCGAGGATATAATCGTCACACCGTGCCACCTGCTCTGCCCGGAAGGTGTGCCCCAGCTCGGCGGAAAAATTGCGCAAAAGCCGCTCACTTTCGGGCTCAAGATACAGGCGTGCGGTGCTGATCATGGCGGGAAGCGTGGTAGGCATAGCCCCCTTTGGCGCTTTGGCATCACCAAGACAGGACTTCAGCAGATGGGGATCCGCGGCAGAAAGGATATCCCCCACAGGCATGGCGTAGCAATTGATCTGTCCTTTGATGTACCGAAGCAGAGCGATATAGCTGTCCAGCACCCAAAGGCGCCGTTGCTCCATGCGATTCATGGCAACCGACGCATAACCGCCTGCCAGTAAAAGCATCCCTGCACCCAACCATTTATAAAGCATGGTCAACCTCCTCTGCACGTATTGTATCGTATATGAATCCACCTTGACCGTTTCTCCTGATCCCCACATAAGCGCCGAAAATGCCGGCACGGTGCAAAAGCTGTAGTCCAGGCCTGCGCAAAAGCTCATTCACGTTTTTTCCGTGTGCCGTTGCTACCAAGGGAACACCGCCGTGATAAGCAGACACCAAAGCCAGAGCCTCCTGCCGCTCCCCGATCTCGTCGCAGATGACCACCTGCGCGCCCATGCTACGGGTTGCGATGCTCACCCCCAAAGCGCGGGGATAGCCTGTCAGCACGTCAAGACACAGGGCTTCACTCCCCAGGGGGAAGGTCAATTCTCCTCGCGTATCCACCACAACGGTTCGCAAGGGAGTATGACCTCCCGCCAGGTGTGCCGTGACCCCACGGAGAAGGGTGGTTTTCCCCACCCCGGGCGGCGCGTAGATAAGAATGCCCTTGGGACTTCCGCCCTCAGCCATCATGTGTCGGAGCAGTCTGCTGATCTCCTCCCCCGGGCTTCCGTGTCTGTGGGGGATTCTGATACAAAGGGCAGAGATTTCCCGCACACCAACCACTTGTCCGCCCTCGCAGGTGGCTTCTCCCACAACCCCCACACGGATACCGCCCGTCAAGGTAACAAAGCCGTCGTTGATATTCTGACTATAGGCATACAAAGAGCCCTCACACATTCGGGTCAGGATGGAAAACAGCTCGGAGGACGTCAGGATAAGGTCGATCATACGGTTCATACCGCCCACGGTAAGGGAGGCTCGACGGTTGGCTCGAAGGCGTATCTCCTCCAGAAGGCCCGCCTTCTCATCAAGACGATACCCTTCCATGACGGCGTCCTGAACATAAGCGGGTAACGCCTCCTTCAAGGATGACGGGATCAGGGGTGTCTGAGAAGCTTGATCAATGGGCAACACCACCGCAGGGGGGACAACGGCTCCCCGCCCCTTTTCCCGTCGGGAAACCACAAAACCGGTTCGACTCATACACTCTCCCCCCTTCCTGCTCGTACTATCAATATATGGGGGACAAGTGGGCTTTAGAACGCATAAAAGCATGCGTGATTATTCTTACCAAGCTCTTGATTTTTCGGTGGGCTTGTGCTATAATGAAGAAAACCATGAGAACCAGGCAAAGGAGCAGGCTATGAGTGATTTCATCAGCAACGACCCCAACGGAAAATCCGATCTGTATACCCGACGGTCGGGGGATCAGCCCCCCCATGAAGATCCATCCCATGAAGCACCCACAGACACCTCGTCTGCGACCGAAAACAGAACGACTGAGGGATCCGCCTTCCAATCTGCTACGTCGGAGGGAAAGGGATATGCCGGAAACGGTGCTTACTCCGGGCAATCGTCATATCAAAATTCCTACGGCACGGGTTATCAGCCGCCTTATGGCTCTTACGGCTATGGCTATCCGCCGCCAGCCCCCTCCCATCCAAACGGCTTCAGCACCGCCGCGCTGGTGCTTGGTATCGTGACCTGGGCGGGATTTATTCTGTGCTGCGGATGCTTCTCCCCCATCACCGCCATTCTCTCTATAATTTTTGCCTGCATGGGACGCACATACGGCAAATTTGAAGGCCGGGCGTTGGTGGGCATGATCATGTCCATCGTTTTCTTGGTGCTATTTTTGATGATCATCCTTTTCTTCATGGTGATCGTGGCTTTTGGCATCATGGAATCTCCTGATGTTTATGAAGAGGGGATAGATCAAATCTCCCTCATGCTTCGCGGATAAACAAAAAAGACATACAGACCGTTTGATCTGTATGTCTTTTTGTATGTCAAGACAACCTGCGGATCAGCCCAGCTTAGCTCTTGCGGCGCGGGTGCCTTCCAGCTTTTCTCTGGCGGCGGCCAGCTTGGCCTTCTCACCCTCCACAACGGCAGCGGGAGCCTTGCTGACGAAGCTCTCGTTGGACAGCTTCTTCTCAAAGCGAATGACCTCCTGCTCCAGCTTGGCGATCTCGCCGTCCAGACGTGCCTTCTCCTTCTCGAAGTCCACAAGGTCAGCGAGGGGCAGGTAGGCGGTGGCGGTAGGGGTGATCACCTGCACGGCGGTATCGGCAGAGACGATGGACTCGTCAAACTGCTCGGCCACAGACACATCGGCGGCAGAAGCAAGACGGGCAAAGAAGGCGTGGGTGGCAGGACGGAAGGTATCCACGTACTTGGTTTGGATGAACAGAGCGGCCTTGCGGGAAGGAGCGATGTTCATCTCGCTTCTGCGGTTACGGATGGCCTTGATGAGTTCAATGATGCGCTCCATCTCGGCGGCCTCCTCGGTAAACACGTGCGCGTCATTGACAGAGGGATAAGCCGAGATCATGATGCTCTCCTTATCTCCTGCCATGGTGGGCAGAGAGCCGAAGATCTCCTCGGTGATGAAGGGCATGAAGGGGTGCAGGAGCTTGAGGATGCCATTGAGGACGTAGGAGATCACGTTTTGGCAGATCACGTTGCCCTCGGTGTCCTTTTCGCTAAGTCTTGCTTTGGCCAGCTCGATATACCAGTCGCAGAACACGTCCCAAGTGAAGTCGTAGAGCGCGCCCAGCGCCACGCCGACCTCATACTTATCCAGGTTAGCGCGGACGTTTTCAACCAGGTGATTGAACTTGTGGAGGAGCCACTTATCCTCGGGAGCCAGCTTGTTCGTATCAGGCAGAACGATCTCGTCGATGGTCAGGTTCATGCGGACGAAGCGGGAGGCGTTCCACAGCTTGTTGGCGAAGTTACGGGCGGCTTCCATCTTCTCATCGGAGAAGCGCATATCGTTTCCGGGTGAGTTGCCCGTAGCTAAGGCAAAGCGGAGGGCGTCGGCGCCGTAGGTACCGATAACCTCCAGGGGATCGATACCGTTGCCCAGGGACTTGGACATCTTTCTGCCCTGTGCATCACGAACCAGGCCGTGGATAAACACAGTGGAGAAGGGCTTCTCGCCCATATGCTCCAGACCCGAGAAGATCATACGGGAGACCCAGAAGGTGATGATGTCGTAGCCTGTGACCAGGACGGAGGTGGGATAGTATTTCTTCAGATCCTCAGTCACCTCGGGCCAGCCCAAGGTGGAGAAGGGCCAGAGCGCGGAGGAGAACCAGGTGTCCAGCACGTCGCTGTCCTGATGCACCTTGCCGCCGCACTTGGGGCACACGGTGATGTCGGTCTTGGAGACGGTCATCTCGCCGCAATCGTCGCAGTAGAAGGCGGGAATGCGGTGACCCCACCAGAGCTGACGGGAGATGCACCAGTCAAGGATGTTGTTCATCCAGTTGAAATAGTTTTTGGAGAAGCGCTCAGGGACGAAGCGGATGGAGTCATTCTCAACGGCCTCGATGGCGGGAGCAGCCAGGGGCTTCATCTTGACGAACCACTGGTCAGAGGTGAGAGGCTCCACGGTGGTGCCGCAGCGGTAGCAGACGCCCACGTTATGGTCGTGAGGCTCCACCTTGAGAAGATAGCCTTCGGCGTCAAGGTCTGCGACCAGTGCCTTACGGCAGGCATAGCGATCCATGCCCTCGTACTTCCCTGCATAGGCGTTCATGGTAGCGTCGTCGTTCATGACCTTGATCTGCTCCAGATTATGACGCTGACCCACCATGAAGTCGTTGGGGTCGTGGGCGGGGGTGATCTTCACGCAACCCGTACCGAAGCCGATCTCCACGTAATCGTCGGCGATAACGGGGATCTCACGACCCACCACGGGCAAAATGAGGGTCTTGCCAATGAGGTGGTTCATGGCCTCGTCCTCGGGGTTGACGGCCACGGCGGTATCGCCGAACATAGTCTCGGGACGGGTGGTAGCCACCACGACGTAACCGTCCTCGCCCTTGATGGGATACTTGATGTGCCAGAAGTTACCGGGCTGATCCTTGTACTCCACCTCGGCGTCGGACAGGGCGGTCAGGCAGCGGGGACACCAGTTGATGATACGGTGGCCGCGGTAGATGAGTCCCTTGTCGTAGAGGTTGACGAATACCTCACGGACAGCCTTGGAGCAACCATCATCCATGGTGAATCTCTGACGGGTCCAGTCGCAGGAGGCACCCAGCTTTTTGAGCTGCCCCGTGATGCGTGCCTCGTAGGAGTCCTTCCATGCCCAGACGCGCTCCAGGAACTTTTCGCGGCCCAGGTCGTAGCGGGAGAGCCCCTCGTCCACGCGGAGTCTCTCCTCTACCTTGATCTGGGTGGCGATGCCTGCGTGGTCGGTGCCGGGCACCCACAGGGTGTTGTAGCCCTGCATACGCTTGGCGCGAACCAGGATGTCTTGCAGGGTCTCGTCCAGGGCGTGACCCATGTGGAGCTGACCCGTCACGTTAGGCGGGGGAATAACCACCGAGAAGGAGGGGGCGGTGGAATCGGGATCGGGGGTGAAATAGCCCTTGTCTACCCAGTTCTGATAGATTCTGTCCTCAAACTCGGACGGGGCATATGTTTTGGGGAGTTCTGTGTTGGGATTCATGGAATTTCCTGCCTTTCTGAGGGGTACGCCGGGGAGCTTTTTAGAAAACCGCCTTACTACGTGCGGCGCAAATATGCCGTTGGCATGATTTGCAGCCCCCTCTGGGCCCCAAAAACTTTTAATAATTCATATAGATGCTGATATATCTTTTGTTTTAAGGTTTTGGGAGTTCCAAGAACCTTTTTGCAAAAAGGTTCTTGGCCGCCGGAGGCCGTTCCTTAAAAACAAAAAACGCCCTCTCGTATCAGGACGAGAAGACGCGGTACCACCTGATTTCGTGTTTTCGGCTTACCGAAAACGACGCACTCTATGGAATATAACGGTTCCAACCGGTAAGCACTACTTGTTGAATCCAATGTTCAACGCTTCACGCTCACAGCTCACAGGCGACCTTCATCCATCTGCCGCGGGGGACTTGCACCAACCGTCCCTTCTCTTACGCGACTCGGGGATTACTCCTCCCGATCACAGCCTTTGATTATTGATAGGGGTTGATACACTCCGACCCATCGGCTTTCACAGTCAAGCCTCGGGTCGGAATGTATTCAGACCAAGGTAAGCAGTTACTTTACGAGAGATTACTCTGCTGCGTAAACGCTGACCTGCTTCTTGCCCTTGGGTGCATGCTCAAACTTTACGCGACCGTCGATGAGGGCGAACAGAGTGTCATCCTTACCGATACCAACGTTGTTACCGGGATGGATGGCAGTGCCTCTCTGACGAACGATAATGTTGCCGGCGAGAACCTCCTGACCGTCAGCTCTCTTTACGCCAAGGCGCTTGGATTCGCTGTCACGGCCGTTCTTCGTAGAACCGACACCCTTCTTGTGAGCAAAAAATTGCAAACTGAGCTTCAACATCATTCTACCTCCATAAATCTTGTGTCAACTTACGATGTAAGTCGGGTGCTGTGCACCTAGGATTGGTAAGCGAACAGACGGTTTTTTTTCAATCGTCCTCGTAAGAGCGATTGATGACCTTGACGTCCAGATAGTCTCCGTACTCCTCCAGCATATCTGTGAGCTGCTGATAGTAGCCGAGAAACAGACCCGAGACGGCGTAGCGCTTGGTTTCGTCTGCCTCGTATTCGGGCAAAGCGGCACGGGAGCGCACGCGGATGGTGGTTGTGTTGTCCTCAATGTCGTAATCGACACGAGAGGCATAAGCCACCTCAATGGTATTGATCAGAAACATGGTCATGGCAGACAGAGCCGAGCAAAGAATGTCGGTTCCTTCCTCGCCGTAGCCCGTATGTCCCTGCTCCTCAAAGCCATAGAAAACTCCGTCACTACGATAAAATACGATCTTTGTCATACGACACCTCCGTAATAGAGGATTTGAGGGGAATTAGCCCTCGATCTTGACGATCTGCACCTTGGTGAAGGGCTGTCTGTGACCGATCTTCTTCTTCTCGTTCTTCTTGGACTTGTACTTCATAACGTAAATCTTCTTAGACTTACCGTTCTTCAGCACCTTTGCGGTAACGGAAGCACCGTCAACCACGGGAGTACCAACCTTGAAGCCTGCGTCGGTTGCGAGAGCGGCTACGGGGAACGTAACCTCAGCGCCTTCTTCAACCTCCAGCTTCTCAACGAAGATGATGTCCTGCTCGGAGACCTTGTACTGCTTTCCGCCTGTAGTGATTACAGCAAACATGAAAAGCACCTCTTTTCTTTAAGACTCGCTAATGGGGCGGCGGCATTTCTTTTCTGCCCCGATCTTCCTCTTCCCGCGAGGAGATTCAGCTAATCAAAGGCATCCAAAAACGGCCGCACTTAAAAAGGCCCGTTTTAAGCGGCAAATCATTATACCATGTATTTTTTTGTTTGTCAATAGGTTTTCGGGATTTTTTATAAAATTTTCGCAACATTTTTGTAAGTTTTACCGAGGGAGATGAATATGCGTCCTTTTCTTGCCGTATGATCATACGGCAACCCGTATTTTACTGTTGAACTTAAAAAGTCCTTGTACATCAAAGGATTCTACCCGTGGTAGAGTATAGAGGCAGACGACTCTACTCTCCATTCGCAGGGTGTCGAATGCCGATCCCCCGCCGTAGGTTGACAGCAAAAGAAAAAAGTGATATCATGATAGGCGCCAAGGGAAAGGAGGCGGTTACATGGACAAGCGACGGATCATTTATTACGAAAATGAACTGACCGATGAATTTTCCACGGCGGTCATCACGCCCAAGGCGATTGACGAAGCCTACGTTTATTGTCACGACAGCGCATTCAAAAAATTCACCCACTTTTTCTGGTACCGTGTGATCGCTACCCCCATCGGCTTTCTCTATGCAAAGTTGAGTCACGGCCACAGGATCGTAGGCAAAGAAAGGCTGAGGGCATATAAAAAGAGGGGTTACTTCCTGTACGGTAATCACACCCAGCCTACCGGTGACGCGGTGATTCCTTCCCTTCTGACCTTTCCCAAGGATGCCTACGTCATTGTGCATCCCAACAACGTTTCCATGCCTTATCTGGGGCGGGTGACACCCTCCATGGGCGCCCTTCCGCTCCCCGATAACATGGCAGCCTACCGCAATTTTATTCATGCGGTGGAACGTCGGGCAACCGAGGGAAACGCCGTGGTCATTTATCCCGAAGCCCACATCTGGCCCTATTACACGGGTATACGCCCATTCAAGGACGACGCCTTTGCCTATCCCGTAAAGCTGGGGACGCCTGTTTTTTGCTTTGTCAACACTTATCAAAAGCGGCGGCTGTCCAAAAAGCCCCGCATCGTGACCTATATCGACGGTCCTTTTGCGCCAAATACAAATCTGCCCCCCAGACAGCAGAGGCGGGAGCTGCGTGACCGTGTGTACGCCCAAATGTGTGAGCACGCTAAGCTGAATCGAGTGGAGGTCATCCAATACGTCAAGAAGGAGGAGGAGCATGGTTAATATTCTTTTTTGCGGCAACGACAAGGTTTTCGACGGGATGCTGACCTGCGCCCTGTCCATTCTGAAGCGCACCGAATCCAAGGAGCCCTTCACCTTCTACGTGTTCACCATGGACGTATCCCACATCAAGGATACATACCGCCCCGTAAGCCGACGGCAGATAGCGTTCTTTGAGGAGGTCATCAAGGGCTATCATCCCCAAAACAGCGTTCGCTTGGTAGACATCACCCCCCTGTATCGGGAGGAATTTGACGGTTGCCCCAACGAAAACGCTTACTGCTCCCCCTACACCCTCATTCGTCTGTTTGCGGATCGCGTGGAGGGGATGCCCGACAAGCTCCTCTACCTGGACGTGGACATCATGTTCAACCGCGACGTTCACCTCCTGTACGACGTGGACGTATTCGACTATGAATATGCCGCCGCAAGAGATCACTACGGCAAATATCTGGTGCATCCCAATTACGTGAACGCGGGCGTATTGCTTTTCAATATGGCCCGTATGAGGGAAACCGGACTGCTCACCAAAGCACGGGAGCTCATCCGAACCAAAAAGCTTCCCTTTGCCGATCAATCCGCCATCATCCGCTCCACCACGAAAAAGAAGATGCTTCCCCAGAAATTCAACGATCAGAAATTTCTCCACAAGCACACGGTGGTGCGCCACTTTTCCAAGCGCCTGTTTTGGCTTCCCTATCCCCACACCGACAACATCAAGCAATGGCATGTCAGCCGTGTCCATAAAATTTTTCGCTACTTCGTATTTGACGATATTCTGTATGAATATCTTTATCTGATCGAAAAATTCAAGCGAGAGGAGTAATCCGCCCATGGAGCATTCCATTATCCCGATTTTTTACGCCTGCGACGATAATTTCGTCAAGTATACCGTGGTTTCTTTGCATTCCATGATCAAAAATGCCGATCCCACCAAGCGCTATCATGTGCACGTTCTGCATACGGATATCAAGCCCGAGACCATGAAGTCGGTGACCGACCTGTCCACCGAGGCCTTCGAGATCACTTTTGACGACGTGACCGAATATCTGGAGTCCATCTCCGACAAGCTCCCCCTCAGGGACTACTATTCCAAAACCACCTATTATCGGTTGTTCATCTCTGAAATGTTCCCCGAGTACGACAAGGCCATCTATATCGACAGCGATACGGTGGTTCAGGGGGACATCAGCCGTCTGTACAACACCGACATCAAGGACGCTTACCTGGGTGCTTGCCACGAGCAGGCCATGGTACAGGTGGACGAATACGGCACCTATGTGGAAAAGGTCATCGGCGTATCCCGGTATAACTTTTTCAATGCGGGGATTCTTCTCATCAACTGCCACCGCTTCCGCTTGCATTTTGTGTTGGATAAATTCATCCGCTATCTGCACACCTACAATTTTGTGGTGACCCAAGACGAGGACTACTTGAATCTTATCTGCAAGGATCACGTGTACTGGCTGGATCAGCGTTGGAATACCGAGATCTTTGGAGAGATCCCCTACCCCATTGAAGAGGCCTTTATTCTGCACTATATCATGACAAACAAGCCTTGGCACTACGGCAATTGCCGTCACGGTGATATCTTCTGGAAATACGCCGCCGAGACCTCGGTGTACAAGGATCTGCTCACCATTCTGGCCACCTACACCGACGACGAACGGGAGCGGGATCGCATTTCCTGCGACAAGCTTCTGGCCTTGGCAGTCTCCGAGACCCATCGGGAGGACAATTATCTCAACCGACTCAACCAGGCCAACCGAAGCCGCGACCGTGTGGCTATCGTAGAAAAAATTCAGGAGTACGAGCGGTCAGGACGCTTCGACGAGGACGTTGAGGCAGACCCGCCCACCAAGCCTCTGCTGCCCGATGATATCGACTACCTGAAAAAGAGCATGTACGGCCGCATGAAGACCAAGCTGGCCTTTGCCATGGCGGGACGCTTCGTTCACGGTCTGATTGATGACAAGAAGCTCATCATCAAAGAGATCAAGGGGCTGGAGCACTTCAAAAATCTGTATAGCGGGGCCATCATTACCTGCAATCATTTCAACGCCTTCGACAGCTTTGCCATCCAGCTTGCCTACGAGGCGGCTGAGCATCCCGATCGCAAATTCTATCGGGTGATCCGCGAGGGCAACTACACCAGCTTCCCTGGCTTTTACGGCTTCCTCATGCGGCATTGTAACACCCTGCCCCTGTCCTCCAACCGTCAGACCCTCAAAAAGTTTACCGAGGCGGTGGATCAGGTATTAAAGGACGGCAATTTCGTTCTGGTTTATCCTGAGCAGAGCATGTGGTGGAACTACCGCAAGCCCAAGCCCCTGAAATCGGGCGCCTTCATGTTCGCGGCCAAAAACAATGTCCCCGTGCTTCCCTGCTTTATCACCATGCAGGATTCGGATATCATGGGAGAGGACGGATTCCCCGTACAGGAGTACACCATCCACATCTCCCGCCCCATCTATCCCACGGAGGGACAGAACTACCGCGTCAACATGAACGCCATGATGGAGAAAAACGCGGAAGTATGGAAGGAGATCTACGAGCGTGAGTATCAGATCCCCTTGACCTACACCACAGAAACAGGGGCATGAATACAGAGTATCTCTGAATACAAAAAACGAGGCTATCTCAAGGGATAACCTCGTTTTGCTTTTCAGCATTGATCAGGCACATATTTCTCTATGGAATTTTATTAAAGTGCCGGTAGCTTGCTTGATATTTTTTCTCAAATGCGTGTCGATCTCTCGTGTATCTTCACAAGTAACCAACTGGGGTGTCATCCAGACCATAGCATCTACGTTGTAACTCAGACAGGAAAGGACCAAGCCAAGATCAGATACCGTGGACTTTTGAATAAGACGCATCATATCAGCATCATCGGGCACCTCGGATACAGGGGCATCCAGAACTTCCTCGCAGAAGGCCTCTTGGATATCCCGGCTGTAGAAGGCCAGCATTTCCATGACGTCACCGACCATGTCGCGGTTTCTGATAGAGCTTGAAACGCCCAGCAAGCCGCCCCAGTTCAAGCTGCGATAGGCAGTCTGATTGGTATCGTACAGCGGATACGGCAGAATACCAAAGTTGATCTCGTCTCTGTCAAGGGCCAGCTTCTGGGTGTCTTCAAGACTCAGGAGCACACGTCCGGATGAAAAAGGTATTTCCTCCGTAGGCTTTTTCATATTCTCCAAAGGTGCCCACACGTATGCGTTGTCAGCGTTGCAAAGATCATAGACCCACTGATATACGCTCTTCGTCTTGGCACTATCAACCGCGGCACAAACGTAAAATTCACCTGTCTCCATGTTTTTATCGACGATTTTTTGATCGGCACCGGGGATAAAGCTGACCAAGGGCACCCAAGCCTGTGCAGCAAAACCATAATCACGGTTTTCTCCGCTACTCTGCACCAAGGACGCAATGGAAGCCATCTTATCAAGGGTCCATTGTCTGTTGCGAACGGCATCGTAAAGATTGCCGCCGACCGCCTCGTATTCGGCATACATATCCTTGTTGAAGGTTACCACATAGCTTTGAGGCACCAGGAAATCGCTGTATCCCAAATACATTTTGCCGTCTAGGGAGAGATCCTCCATGAGTTGAGCGTTCCAGTAGTCGCCGCGCAAATTAAGGCTGTTGTCAAGCTCATTCATATCCAGAAGGATATTTTGGGAAATTAAGCTTGGAACATCCATATAGGTGTGTGTCATGATCATCTGGAAATCATCGTCGCCGACCATGACATTTTCCTTGAACCCATAGGTATAATTCATCAAACTACCGCCGTTAACACCCTTAATGTCCACGCCCAGGTATTCCTCAACCATGATCTCTCTTTCATAGGCTGCCGCGTCGATGACGCTTCCCAGGCCTATGTTCTCGGGATTGACAAAATAATGATTGGTTTTGTAAGTGTCGCCGCAGTACACCACCACGAATTCATCGTCATAGTCAGCAGGATCCACATAAGGCGTTTCTACAGGGTTGGTGGGTTCTTCGGTGGGTGCCTCGGTAGGCGCTTCGGTAGGCGCCTCAGTGGGGGCTTCAGTAGGCGCTTCGGTGGGCGCTTCGGTGGGCGCCTCGGTAGGCGCTTCGGTGGGTGCCTCAGTGGGGGCTTCGGTGGGCGCCTCGGTGGGTGCCTCAGTGGGGGCTTCGGTAGGCATTTCAGTTTCTGCCTTCGTCTTTTTTTCTTCCCGATCCTCGCGGTCGTCGCTTTCTTCTTCCCTCTTATCGCTTCCCTTGATCAGATCGCAGGAAGTGGCGGAAAGCAGGATGCATACGGACAGCATCAGGCAAAGAAGCTTCAGAATGGTACTCTTCATTTTACTGTTTCCTTTCACGGTCAATACCATAAGATAGGGACATTGTACTATAAATCCGAAGAAAAGTCAAGAGAATACGAAAAAAAAACGAGGCTATCCCAAGGGGATAACCTCGTTTTGATTTATGAATTTAATCAGCCGACCTTGTCATAGAATCTCTCCAAAGCTCTGTTAGCGGGCTTGGCGTTGGATTTCAGGAAGGAGGCGGTTTCAGACTGATCGTGCGCGGTCACCAGCTGAGGAATGAAGTACACCATGGAGTCCATGTTGTTGCTCAAGTCAGAGAAGACCAGACCCAGGTCGGATACGGTGGTGGACCAGATCAGCTCCAGCATTTCGGCATCCTCGGGAGCATCGGCAACCTTGGCACCCAGCAGGGTCTCATAGAAAGAGGTCTTAACCTTATTGGTGTAGAAGGCCAGCATTTCCATAACGTCACCAACCATCTTCTTGTTCTTGATGCAAGAAGAAACAGTCAGCATACCGTTCCAGTTCATGTGCTGGTAGTTCTCCTGAGCGGCATCGTACTTAGGATAAGGCAGGATACCGGTCTTGATATCCTCACCCTTGTAAGAGACGAGACCGAAGGTACCTTCAAGGCTCATCAGCACGCGGTTAGAGGTCAGGGACAGAGCTTCGGTGGGCTTCTTCATGTTGGCAGGACCCCACGCGTAGGTATACTCCGCATTGCAGAGCGCATAGATCTTTTCATGGAGGTTGGTGAGCTTTTCGGTGCTGTCAACAGCGGCGCAAACATAGAGCTCGCCGGTTTCAGGATCCTTATCGGCGATCTTCAGATCGCTTGCGGTAACGAAGCTGGACAGGGGCACCCATGCGAAGCAGGAGAAGCCGTACTTGCGCTCAGGGTTATCAGCGCTGTCCTGAACCAAGGAGGCAACGGAGACCATCTTATCCAGAGTCCATTCCTTGTTGCGAACGGAATCATAGAGGTTACCGGTGGTAGGAGCATAGGGCTCGTACATTTCCTTGTTGAATACGACAAGGTAGGTCTGGGAGAGACAGAAGTCATTGTAGCCCATGAAGGTCTTACCGTTGATGGAAAGGTCCTCCATCAGCTGGGAGTTCCAGTAATCTGCTTCCAGATTGAGGCTCTCGTCCAGCTCGTTCATATCCAGCAGGTAGTTGGAGGTGATCAGGCCGGAGATACCCATGTACACGTGGGTCATGAGCATCTGGAACGAATCGTCGCCGGCACCCACGGTTGCCTTGAACTCATTGGTGTAGTTCTGGAAGTCACCGCCATTGATGCACTCCAGCTTAACGCCCAGGTAATCCTCAACCAAAATCTCACGCTCGTAGATGTTGTCGTCAAGGTCGTTACCCTCTTCGCGGTTCTCGGGGTCTACAAAGTAGTAGCCCGTTTTAAAAGTATCTGCACAGTACAGTGCCACAAACTCCTCGTCGTAATTGGCTTTAGCCACATGGGGGGTTCTGGCTTCCTCGGTTTCTGCGTTGCTACCTGCACCATCAGCGGTTCCCTTTTCCTTGCCTTCTTCGTTTACACCGCAAGAAGCAAAGGGAATCAGCATGCAAAATGTCAAAAGCAAGCACAGCAGTTTGATTGTAGCTGATTTCATTATATCAGACTCCTTCCTAAAAATATTATTTATATTTTACTACATTTTCGTGGATTTGTCAACTGTGTTCTGCGGTTATTTGAAATATTTTATGAGATATTTAAATTAATTTTGCTTATTGACAGGGGAGGATCAGGTGTGGTATACTAAGTAAAAGCTTATACGGAGGTATCCATGATGATGCATCTTCTTCCCTATCCTAAAAGTGTTATCGGTGGCGAGACCACGGTATGTCTCCCCCTGTCCGTCAGCGGTGACGCATTCCCCTGCGCTGCCGACACCTTTGCTCAATATACCCACCGCATATTCGGCGTCGAGGTCTCAAACTCCGAGGGAGGTCTGACCTTGGCCTCCGACCCGACGCTTGCCCATGAAGGCTATAGGCTGTCCGTTACCGGGGCAGGCGCCTTCCTTACGGCATCCTCCGAGGCCGGTGCGCAAAACGGTGTCATGACCCTGCTACAGCTTTTGGAGAGTGCTCCCATCGGCGGCTTTATGACTTTGCCCGAATGTACTGTAGAGGACGCTCCCGACTGCTCCTGGAGAGGCATGATGGTGGATCTGGCGCGGGATTTCCACAAGCTTCCCGTGCTGTACGACTACGTGGATCTCTGCCGATTCTACAAGATCCGCTATCTCCATCTCCATTTCACCGACGATCAGAGCTACACCCTTCCCTCTCGCGCTTATCCCGCTCTGTCCACGCCCCATCGCAACTATACCGAGGAAGAGCTGAAGGGATTAATAGCTTACGCCAAAGCCCGCGGAGTGGAGATCATTCCCGAGATCGATGTCCCCGGTCACTGCACCTCTTTCGCCGAGGGCTACGGTGACATTTTCGGCAGGAACGGTATCATTTCCCAGTCCGAAGCATCCATGAAGGCTATGGAAACCATTTTCGGTGAGCTTTGCGAGCTGTTCTCCGACTCTGAGTACATCCACATGGGCGGCGATGAGGCGGCTATTGCCAAATGGTGTGAGGATCAGGGTACCTTGGATGCCTTCCGTGCCAAGGGTGTAAATGTGGACAGCATGGACAAGCAGGCCCTTGCCGAATATCTGTACGCCGCTTTTATCGCCCGCATCTGCGAGAAGATTACCGCTTGCGGCAAGACACCTGTCGTCTGGGAGGGCTTCCACGAGTCTGTCAATCATATGATCCCGAGGAACGCTGTGGTCATGAGCTGGGAGAATTTCTACCAGACCACTCCCAGCCTGCAAAAGGCGGGGTTCCGTCTCATCAACTGCTCCTGGGCGCCCATGTACGTTGTCACCCCCGTGGCTCATTGGCCTCTCAGCGAGGTTTACGATTGGAGCATTTACAAGTGGCGTCCCGTTCATCCCGACTCCCCCTATCTGCACACAGGCCTGGAGATCGAACCTACAAAGCAGGTGGAGGGTGGACAGCTTCTGGCTTGGGGCGATCACATTCCCAAGCAGTTTGACGACATTGACGACGGTGTCAAGGCCGAGTTTGATCTGATGGCCGAGCGTGCGTCCGCTCTGTCCGAAAACACCTGGAACGTGGAAAAGCGTTGTGATTTTGAAGCATTCCTCCTCAGGCTCGATCACATTGATCATCTGCTTACGGCTCTTCTGGAAAACAACGAGGGGCGCGCATGAGCTTTTTGTATCTGCTCGAATCCGTCCGCAATCCCTTTTTGGACACGGTGATCCAGCTCATTACTCACCTTGGAAGCGAGATGCTTTTCATTGTGGTGGGTATCTTCATGCTGTGGTGCATGGACAAAAAACAGGGGTATTTTATCCTGCTGACCGGATTTTTTGGGGTTTACCTCAATCAGTTTTTGAAGATCACCTGCCGCATTCCCCGTCCCTGGATGCTGGATCCTGAGTTTACCATCGTGGAATCGGCACGGGCGGAGGCTACGGGCTACTCCTTCCCCAGCGGTCATACACAAACCGCGGTAGGTCTTTTCGGAGGCTTGACGCTTTGCCGTCGGGAGAAATGGTTCAGAATCCTCTGCATCGCCATATGCGTGCTGGTTCCCTTTTCACGGATGTACCTGGGTGTTCACACCCCCTTGGACGTAGGTGTGGCAACGGTCATGGCGGTCGCTTTGGCCCTCGGGATGTGGTATCTGTTCTCTAAGGTAGGCTATACCCGAAGGCTGATGTTCCCCCTCTTGGGTGTCCTGTCAGCCCTGGCTGTCGCCTTCCTGCTTTACGTGCTTTTGTGGCAGTTCCCTGCCGATATTGATACCGCCAATCTGACCTCCGCCCGAGAAAACGCCTGCACTCTCTTCGGCGCTTTGCTGGGTCTGTGGGTCACCTATCTGTTCGATGAGTACGTCTGCCCCTTTGACACAAAGGCCCCCATCCTCGGCCAGATTCTCAAATTCTCCCTGGGCTTTGTAGTGGTGCTGGGCATCATGGAGGGCTCCAAGCCCCTGTTCAATTTGATTTTCGGAGAGGGAGATCTGCTTGCACGGGTCATCCGCTACTTTTTGACCGTCCTGTTCGCAGGCGTCGTCTGGCCCTTGACCTTCAAATTCTTTGGAAAGATCGGAGGCACACGACATGAATGATGTGATCCTTCGTCCCTATTCCCCTTCAGATCGTGAGGCATACGTCGCCATATACGAGGAGGCATTTCCTCCGTCTGAGAGAAAGCCCTTTGACTTCATGCTCTCTCCCCCTGCCAACGATCACTACAAGCTTCTCACCGTTTCCACATCTTCTGGCGCGGTAGCCGGGCTGGTGATCCTGGCATATGCTCCGTCCGGTGGCGAAAAATTTGCCCTTTTGGACTACCTGGCCATCCCCCCCCACATGCGCGGCAGCGGGATTGGTCACGCGATCCTTCCCTTGGTGCGGGATCATTGTCACGGGCAGAATGCAAGGATGTTTTTGGAGATCGAAGCCCCCGATCCATGTGCAGAAAACGCCGAACAACGCTTGCGGCGCAAGGATTTTTACAAGTCCTGCGGCCTCTGCGAATGCGGCGTGAAGGCATGGATGTACGGAACGGTCATGGAGCTCCTGGCCTACCCGGAGGACGCGGAGCATCTGACCCTTGACATATACCAAGATGTTGTCAGGGCATGTTATCCCCTTGAAATGGGCATACCCGAATTGATTAACACATAAAAATAACCCTCGGCTGAGCCGAGGGTTATTTTTGCTTTTCAGTTCATGTTCTCGTAACCGATGATGGTCTGGAGAAGGGTCTGAGCGTAGACACGAACAAAATAGTCGTTGGGATGGTTGATGTTGTTGCCGGAATAGTCGTGGAATTCCTTGTGCTCCAGGACAGCCTTACTGACGGAAGTCATATTGGACACCACGCAGGCAACGCCGTCATCGCGGAAGTTTTTGGCAGTTCTTTCAAGATGAGCCTCTTGCTGATCCTGGTGACCGTACCAACCGTTGGTAGCGTTGGGATTGGGCACCATGGTGGACACGAAAACGATACCCGCCTCAGCATTGTTTTCAAGAACAGCGTTGGCGATCTTCTCCATGTTCTTGGCAGTCTGACGGGGAGTAATAGCACCGTCGTTCATACCGTAGCCAACGATAAAGAGATCACAACCGTGAGCCGCGACCTTGTTTTTAATGTATGCCTCCAGATTGTTCACGCCATCCTGAGAGGTCCAACCGCCCACGGCAGTATTCACGTAAGTGATGGTACCGCGGTCGCCGGCTACGTAGTCCTCGGTGGGAACGTTGGCCGTACCTGTAAGACCGGCCTTCTCGTAATGAACGGTGTAGTCAAAGAGGTCGGCCAATGCCATGGTAACCATCATGGGATATGTCTCCTGATAGGGGGCATAGCCTGCCAACCAGGTAGCACTTGCGCCGTAGGTGATGGAGTCACCGTAGAACACAATGGTCACGTCCTCACCGGCCTGGAGCTTTTTGACGAAATTCTGCAAAGTCTCCAGCTCGGCGGGCTGACGGTAACCTTCCCAGGCATCCGCGTGAGTGTAGTTGACGTTGACCTGATAGTCGTTCATAGGCTTACCCTCACCCCAGTAGATGTTAACATTCTTGCCCTCATAGTTGGCAGTAATGTTGATCTGGGGATGGGAAGGATAATTATAGTACTTGGCACGGGTGATGCAGGGAATCGCAGAGCCCTCAAGAATTTTGAGCTTGCCGTCCACTATCTCGTAGTCCTTGCCTTCTTCATAGGTCTTGGAGCCGTCGAAGGAGGTAACCGAAACCACGGATTCGATGGGGTACAGCAGCGTTTTTTCGTCGCCGTAATCCAGGAACATGACGGTTTCATTGACGGAAGAGGTGCCGCTGAAAATGGGCTGCATCAGGGTATTCAAATCAGACATATTGACCTCCAGTCCCAGCTCGTCCTTGATAGACGGCTCGGTTTCGGGCTCGGTTTCAGGTTCGGTAGGCGCTTCTGTCAGCACCTCAGTGGGAGCCTCGGTAAGCTCCTCGGTGGGCACTTCGGTAGGAATTTCGGTGGGCGCTTCGGTAGGAATCTCGGTGGGGGCCTCCGTAGGGGCCTCGGTTGCCTTCTCGGTGGGAGCCTCCGTAGGCATCTCGGTAGGCGTTTCTGTGGCCGCTTCGGTTGCGGGCACGGTAGGAGCCTCGGTGGCGGGATCGGTTACGGGCGTTGTCTCAACGGCGGTGGTGCCTTCGGGCTCATTCGCATTATTGCAGGCGATCAAGCCAAGGCACAGAACAGCCATCATAAGAAGGGACACGACCGCGATCAGTCTTTGCTTTTTCATGACAATACTACCTTTCAAATCAGTTCATGTTTTCATAGCCAAGTACGGTTTCCAGAAGCATCTGGGCGTATACACGGCTGAAATAATCGTTGGGGTGGTTGATGTTATTGCCGGAATAATCGTGGAAGGATTTGCGCTCCAGGACAGAGAGACTGAGGGAAGTCATATAAGTCATGGCGCAGGGCTTGTCCTGCTGGCGATACTTATCCACAATGTCCTTAATATAAGTTTCCTGCTTATCCTGATAATTAAACCAAGCGGTGTTTGCGTTGGGGTTGGGCATCATGGTGGACATCAGAATAATGTTCACATCCTCATCCTTTTCCCATACGCTCTTGATGACCTTTTCAAGGTTCTTTGATGTCGCGCGGGGGGCGCAGTTAACAGCGCCGTCGTTCATACCAAAGGCAACGATCATGAGATCGCATCCGTATCGGTCGATCCAGTCGCCCACATATTCGTCAAAATAGGTAACGGCGTTGACGGAGGTCCAACCGCCCACAGCAGTATTGATATAAGTAATGGTGCCTCGGTCACCCGCCACATAATCCTTGGCGGGCACCATAGGGGTGCCCATTCCATTGAAGGAGATGAGATTTGTGGGTTGGAAATGGACGGTGTACCCAAAAAGGTCAGCCAGTGCCTTGACCAGCAGTTGAGGATAAGAATCCTGATACGGCGCATAGTTCCACAGCCAACTGGAGGTGGCACCCGTGGTAATGCTATCGCCATAGAAATGGACGGTCACATCCTCCCCCGCTTGTAGCTTTTTGACAAAGCTCTGCAGGGTTTCAAGCTCGCAGGGTTGCTCAAAACCGCTCCAGCCTTCAGCGTGAGTATAGTTGACGTTGACCTGCCAATCGGTCATGATAGTACCCTCGCCCCAGTGGGTAGGCACATATTTGCCCTCATACATGGACAAAAGCTGGGAATCGGGAGAATTATAGAATTTCTCGGAGGTGATGCAAGGGATGCTTGATCCCTCAAGAAGCAGGAGCTTTCCGTCCTCCACCATGTAGTCCTTCCCTTCCTCATAAACCCTGGAACCGTCATAAGAGGTAACCGATATGATGGATTCGATGGGATATAGCAGGGTCTTGACATCACCATAGTCAAGGAACATGACAGTCTCATTGACCGAAGTCGTGCCGCTGAAAATCGGCTGCATCAGTTCACTCAGGTCGGACATATGTACGTCCAGTCCCAGCACGTCTTTGATGGGAAGCTTTGTCTCTGCTTCGGTTTCGGGTTCGGTGGGCACCTCGGTAGGCGTCTCGGTGGGTGCTTCCGTGAAAGCCTCCGTAGGTGCCTCGGTGGGCACCTCGGTAGGCATCTCGGTTATGGCTTCGGTTATGTCCGCAACAGGTGCCTCGGTAGATGATTCAGCCGCAGACTCTGTTGGCGCTTCCGTGATCGCATCGGTGGGTGGTGTTGCAGTAGGCACCTCGGTGACGTCAGAGACCTCAGTAAGCATCCCGGCCGCTGTGGTTTCCTCAGGGGCACCGTCCGTGCTGCCGCAGGCCACCAGGCCAAGAGACAGGAGCACTGCTGTCAAAGCCAATAAAAGTCCTTGCTTTTTCATGATTGCTATTTCGCCTATCAGTTCATGTTCTCGTAACCGATAAGGGTCTGGAGAAGGGTCTGAGCGTAGACACGGTAGAACCAGTCGTTAGGATGGTTGATGTTGTTGCCGGAGTAGTCGTTGAAGGTCTTGTGTTCCTGAATGGCCGTAGAAACAGAATGGACGCAGGCCACAGCCACGGACTTATCGTTCTTGGTGTAAGACTTGGCCAAGCTGAGGAGCTGTGTTTCCTGCTCCTTGATGGGAGCAAAATCCCAGTTGGAGCCGCTGTGAGGTGTCATGGTAGAGACCATCATGACGGAGGCTTCGGGCTTGAGCTCCAGCACGCCGTCGATGATTCTCTTGAAATTGCTCTTGGTGGTAGCCGCGGGACTACCGCCGTCGTTCATACCGTAAGCAAGTACGAAGAGATCACAGCCATACTTGTTGATCTGATCCTTCACAAACGAGTCAAAATTACGAAGGCCGTCGGTAGAGGTCCAGCCGCCGATGGCTGTATTAACATAGGTGATGGTACCGCGCTCGCCGCCCACATACTCGGTAGAGGGTACGGGATGGCAAGGCATAGAGGCACTCAGGCCGGTGTTGATATACTTGACCTTATAGCCAAAGAGGTCGGCCAAAGCCTCGGTGAAGAGCATGGCGTAAGCTCCCTGCTTGGGCGCTACGTTTTCGGCGTAGGTAGAGCAAGCGCCCCAAGTAATGGAGTCACCGTAGAAGAAGACTGTGACGTCCTTACCCTCTATCAGCTTCTTGACAAAGTCCTTGTAGATCTCCAGCTGACTCTCCTGAACGTAGCCCTCCCACGCAGCGTCGTGGTTATAGGTCACGCTGACCTGCCACTGCTTCACCTGGCTCTCGCCCCAGAACATGGGCTTGCCGTTCATCAGAATGAGGGAGCCGGGATGGTTGTAGTACTTTTCGGAGGTGATGACTCTGATAGCGGAATCCTCGGTGATCTTCAGCTTGCCGTCCTCGATGACGTAGTCCTTGCCTTCTTCGTAGACGGTATTGCCGTCGTAGGAGGTAACGGACACGATATCCTTAATGGGATACAACAGGGACTTGGTTTCGCCCTTGTCAAGGAACATGACGGTTTCCTGGAGGGATTGTGTACCGCCGAAAATGTTCTGCATGACATCCTTCAAATCCTCGTCCTTGATATCCAGGCCCAGCACATCCTTGATGGCAGGCTCGGTTTCAGGCTCGGTTTCGGGCTCAGTTTCGGGCTCGGTGGGGGCTTCAGTAGGAGTCTCGGTGGGAGTTTCCGTGAGAACCTCGGTGGGAGCTTCAGTGGGAACTTCGGTGGGAGTTTCCGTGGGAGTCTCTGTGGGAACTTCGGTTTCGGGAGCAGGCGCAAGCGTATCCGCGGGAGCCTTGGTTTCGGGGGCCTCGGTGGGGGCCTCGGTGGGGGCCTCGGTGGGCACCTCGGTGGCGGGATCCGTTACGGCGACCGTCATTTCAACGGTGGCTTCGTTGGTGGGTGCTTCTGTCTCCTCGGTGGTGCCTGCATCGTTACAAGCCACCATGCCAACGGTAAGCAACATAGCGGCCAGGATGACCAGGCCTTTGGTTTTCAAGTTTTTCATGATTTCTCCTTTATTATTAGCCATATGGCTTTTTTACTTGTTTTGAATATATAACGGTTATTTTCTTCCCGTTGATCCAAACCCGCCGGCGCCGCGGTCGGTTTCGTCCAGCTCATCTACTTCCGTGAAGCTCGCTTGTATAACGGGCATGATGAGAAACTGGGCAACACGGTCACCGGGTTCGACAGTTTGGGGAATATTTCCGTGGTTGTGAAGGGCGACCATCAGCTCGCCTCGGTAGTCGGAGTCAATGACGCCTACTTTATTTGCGGGTGCAAGACCACGTTTGGAGGCCAGACCGCTACGGGCAAAATTGAGGCCAACGTAGCCCTCGGGAATGGCCATGGCCAGTCCGGTGTGGATCATGACGGTCTCGCCGGGAGCGATCACAATGGGATCGCCATCGGGGAGCGCGTATAGATCAGCCCCCGCTGCCCCTGCCGACCCGTAGGTGGGCAGGATGGCTTTGGGATGTAGCTTTTTGATTTTGAGTTCCATGCTCCACCTCACGCAAGGATGACGTGCTCACCCGAGCCCAGGGTCTTGCCCGTGGGAACAAAGCAGCAGGTGGTACCGGCAGGCACCGTGATCTCGTAGCGGGTGGCATCCCCCTCGGGCTTGAGAGCCACGCGAATCTTACCGTAGGGGCACTCGTGGATGATCTCGGCTTCTTTCATATCCTTGAAGGGGACGGGTGCTACGGCAAAGACGCGGAAGCCGGGCGTCACGGGGATAATACCGCCTACGTAGGCGTACAGGAAATAGGCAAAGCCGGAATGCATGGGATGGTTGTAGGAGGAGGAGCCCACCTCACGGGGCTGGCTGAAATCGTGCTCGGGGCATTCCCAGAGGGAGGTGGCTCCCTTATCCATCATGGTGCCGAAGCTGTCATGATCGCGGTTGAAGAGGAACTTCATGGCGATATCTCCCTGCCCTGCCTCGCAAAGGGCGGGAACCAGGTACTTGTTGCAGTAGATACCCGTGGACATGGCGTAATCGTCCTCCTCCATGAGGGTCAAGAGAGCCTCGATGAGGGCTTCCTTCTCGCCGTCGGGGTAAAGATCCGTCATCAGCGCCACGCCACAGGTGCCCCAGGTGGCATAGCGGTGCTTCTCGGGAATCCAGAAGTGGCGGTTGAAGGCCTCCTTGATGCGTGCCGCCCAATCGTCATAGTCGATAGAGGCTGGGAGATCCAGCGCCTTGGACAGTTCGCTCATGCGGATCATGATCTCATAGAACATGGCGGTGGAGGATTCGGGCACGGGCATCCGTCTTTCGTGCTCATGGCCGATGGGAGGACACCAGTCGCCCAGACCGCGGGAGATGATCAGCTCATCGGCGTAGAGAGATTTATCGTTCTTGGCATCGTTGATCTCGTGCTGCACCCACTTTTCCATCATGTCCCAATTCTTGCGAACCACGGTCTCGTTACCGTAGTAGCGGTACATCCAGTAAGGAATGATGACCTGGGCGCATCCCCACAGGGGGCTGGCCTCGCCGCAACCGCGCTTACCGGGGGAGATCATTTGCCAGACGCCGTAGACCTCGTTGGTGGTGCGGATATCGTTGAGATACTTCTCGTAGGAGGCCTCGGTATCGTAGTTCATCATGCCTGTATTGCATACCACCTGGGCATCTCCCAACCAGCCGCACTTTTCTCTGCCGGGGCAATCCTCGGGAAAGCCGTGATAGTTGGTGCGGAAGGTATTCATCATGATGTCCTGCAGGCGGTTCATGTCCTCGGAGGAGGAGGTAAAGCTACCCGTCTGCTTGAGATCGGTGGAAATAGCGTAGGCGGTGAACATCTGCGTCTCGGGGTTGGTGCCGTAGGCGCGGAGATCAAAATAACCCGTGATCTCCATGTAGCGGAAGGCATGGTAAGTAAATCTGGGACGCCAGGTCTCGCCCTGCTCGTCACCGCGAGAGATGTATACATCCTGCTGAACAACCTGGGTGGCGAAGGAGCCTGCGGAGCGGAGGTCAAGGTGACCGTCCGAGCCCAGATTCTCAGCAAAGCGGAGGGTCACCTGAGAGCCGCGAGCGGCACGGGGGAGTCTAACCTCCACAAATCCCGCGATATTCTCGCCAAAGTCGATGATCCACGCGCCGTCGTCCTTACCTGAGCAGTTGGTGACAGACACGGCGGGCAGTTCCTTGAAAATGCGGACGGGGGGCATGAGACAGGGGGTCAACACGCCCTTGGGGGTGGTGTCCTCCACCACGCCGCACCAGCCATCCTCGTCACCGTCGGGATCAGCAAAATCGGGAGTCTCCAGGCGGGTATCGTAGGTCTCGCCGCCGTAGATGTTATTCAGAACAATGGGGGAATATTTGTACGTCCAGTTGCCGTCGGTATCGGTGGCGTGCACCGTCTTGGTACCGTCCGCAAAGGTCAGCTCCAGCTGAGCCATGAGGCAAGCGTCGCCATAGTAGAAGCCGACGTGAGACCACACACGGGACTGGGCGTAGAAGCCCTCGCCCAGAAGGGCGGCGAAGGCGTTCTTCCCTTCCTTGATGAATTCGGTCACATCATAGGCACGGTAAAAGACCTCTCGCTCGTAATTTGTCATAGGGGGATCGATGAGATCCTCGGAGATCTTTTGGTTGTTGATATAGTACTCGCCGCAGCCGAGACCGCTGACGTACAGACGAGCCTTGACCACAACACCCGTGACAAAGAACTTTTGGCGCAGGTAGGGCGCCCAGCCCATCATAAGCTTTTTCGGCTTGATCCACTTGCCCTCCCATTCGTCGGGCAGGATAGCAGTGCCGAAATCAAGAGTGGCTTCCGCTGTGTCGCCGTGGTTGTCGGTGACGGTGACGGTCAGGGTATAATCGGTGCGGGATTCCAGCGTCGTATCCACGGGAATATGGATGGACTTGGTAGTTCCCTTGCCCGTCCACACAGGCGTGTCACATCCTGCCTTGACGATAGACGCGGTATAGGCGGTTTGGAGAACGCCACTGTTATTTGAGTCCAGTTTCCAGCTCATCTCAAGTCCCGTGACGGGGGTGCAGAGAGAAGGAGCGGCGCTGTTCAGGCGTAGATCACGGATGTTCAGCATGGTATTGTTCCTTTCTTTCAATACATTGTGAAGTAAATTGTTGTTTAGCGGGCAGTGCCCACAGCCATCGCTCGGGGTAGTGCATCCTGTGCGTACCACATACCGCGATGGGCAGTTGGTTAAATAAATTGTTGTTTGCGGGCTTCTGACCAATGTGGTCGTAGGGGCGAACTGTGTTCGCCCGTAATAAAAAGTATATTGATAAACAAAGGCTTTTGGGGAACGGCGGGCGAACGCAGTTCGCCCCTACGGGTTTTCATTAAACCTCCGCTAAACAACAATTTATATTCTTATTCTCTCCCAACACGAATGACCCGACATCCGCCGGTATATCCCTTGTCAGTGACGATCTGGGGAATACCGTTGGGCAGGATATCCTCGTGGTGGAAGTGGAGGTGGCCTGTGACCACCAGCTTGACGGGTGTGTCGGGATCCAGGGCGACGGCCTCATAGAATCGCTTGACATGGGGGTCATCGCCGTAAAAGCCCGCAATACCACCCATCGTGAGATTTCGTCCTTGCCAGCAGGCGCGAGTGTCAGCCTCCATAGAATCCACGTGCAGAGGCACGTGCATCATGAGGATGATGGGCTTGCCCTTTTCATAAAGCGAAAAGAATTTGTCTACGGTATCTTTCACGACACGGTCACGGCTGTCATCCACGGCGCAAACGATCAGATCCTCGTATTCCACCCAAGAGATACAGGGATCGCCATAGCAAATCTCGGCAAACTTGGGACGGTGAAGGGCCTCGGCGTTAGGCGTGTGATAATCGTCGGCAAAGCTCCAATCGTGGTTGCCCACCACGTACAGAGTGGGTATACCGCTGCTTTGGATGCCATCCTTCAGGATTTTGACGTTGGCGTCCGAGGGGAAGTCGATGATGTCACCCGTCAGAAGCAGAAGGTCCGCACCTTCCGCTTTGGCGCGACTCATATAGTCGTTCCAAAGGGCGGCGGCTCCCTGCCCTTCACGGGAAAAATCCTCAAATCGGCGCCTCGCGTAGGCGCGGCGCTCATCGGGCATCTCCGTCGCCTCGTCGGGGGTGAGCTCTCCCATGTGAAGGTCGGTAAGGTGGAAGAAGGTATAATCTCGGGTAAGGCCCTTGATCTTCACCTCGAAGTCGGCAGGGTCGATGCCGTGCCAGGCCTCGGGGTGGGTGTCATATTTTGGGGAACTCATAGATCTTATTCACCCTTAACGGTGATCACGCGGCAATCGCCTGTATAGCCCGTGGAGGTGATATACTGGGTGACACCGTTGGGGAAGGTGTCCTCATGGTTGAAGTGCACGTGGCCTGCGAACACCGCCACAACGGGGGTATCCTCGGCTACGCAAACAGCGTTGTAGAACTGCTGAACGGAGCCCCAATCGCTACCCATGGCACCGGGACCCATGGTGATGTTACGGCCACCCCAGGCCTTTTTCACGTCGGGAGCCAGGGTGTCAGCGTGGAGCGGAACGTGGAGCAGAAGGATGATGGGCTTATTCTTCTCGTAGAGAGCCAGGAATTTTTGCACCGTGGCGTCAGTCACCACATCAGAGCTGTTGTCAATGGCGGCCACGATAAACTGATCGTATTCAGCCACCGATATTTGGGGATCTCCACCCGTCAGCTCCGCAAATTTCGGCATATAAGTGGCAACGGCATTGGACGTCATATAATCGTCAGCATAGTTCCAGTCGTGGTTACCCAGGCAGAAGATGGGCTTTGCCTTGATACGAGTCGCGTTTTCGTACAGCATGGCAATGTTAGTCTCCGAGGGGAAGTCGATAAGATCTCCCGTAAGGAAGGTGGCATCGGCGCCAATCTCATCTGCGTAGTCGAAGAGCGCGGGGAAACGATCCTCCGAAAGCAGTCCGTCAGCGGCAAAAGCGCTGCGACGGGCTACATTATAGTTATAGCGATTGGTCGTCCAGGTTTTGCCCTCCTCCTCGGTAAAGGCGCTGACGTGGGTATCGGTGATCTGCAGGAAGGTAAATTCCTCGGTGAGCCCGGGGATGGTGACGGTGGCGTAAGAGGGCTTGATCAGCTCTTTGCCCATCAGCTCCAAAAGCTCCATTTTATCCGAGGTGAAGGCGATAGAGCGAACGTAGACGGTCTCCCCAGCTCCGGCGGCCTTATCCACGAAGTCAATACGAATAGACTCCAGGGTGAATCCCTCTCTGGAGGCGGTTACCAAAGGCACTTGCACCGTCTGCCAATTGCCGTTCTTACTATAAGTAGCCTCGCCTCTTGCCTTGGCCGTGGCTGAGCCGTCGGTACCGCTGATCTGAAGCTCCAGCTTGTTATTGGTGACGCCCTCCACCTTGAGGGTAACCACGGCGAAACCGCAGTCGTTCCAGTTCATGGGCCCAAGATCCAGCATATCCATATATGCCGCGTAATCCAGCTTGGCGTAAGGGTCACGGAAATTGCCCTCGCCTGCGGTGGTCAGCTTCAGGATGGGAGCACCGTCCTCATCGGATTCGATGGTTGCAGAGAACATCTTACCATCAAACAGCTCCTCGTTCTTGGGGGTATCAAAGAAGGTCACTTTGTTATTTTCGTCGGGTGCTTCTTCGGGAATAACCAGGACCTCCTCGGTAACGGGCTCAGTTTCGGGAAGCGTTTCCTCGGCAATGGTGGCGTCCTCTGTTTCGGGCAGGGTCTCCTCTGCCTCGGTAACAGGCTCAGTCACAGGCTCAGAGGCAGGCTCAGTCGCAGGGGCCTCGGTTACGGGGGCATCCGTTTCCGGAGCGTCGGTCTCAGGAGACAAAGTCTCCGGGGCATCCGTTGCGGGTTCATCGGTGTCGGGTGTAGCCGTGACGGTCTCAGTTGCGGCTTCGCCGGTGGCGGCATCGGTTACAGGGGTCGTATCCACCGTTTCCAATTCATCGCCGCCTGTGCAGGCAACGAAAACGGTGAGCATAAGCAACGCCAACAAAAGCGCGGCGACTTTCGGGAACTGTTTTGTAAAACGATGCATTTTCATGGTGATCTCCTTATATTTTCACAAATTTATCGGGGAGCCTTATTGCTTCAGACCGCGGATCTCCTCCAGCCAAGTAGCAGACAGAGCATCCGATGGCATTTTCCAGTCTCCGCGGGGAGACAGTCCCACCGACCCCACCTTAGGGCCGTCAGGGAGGCAAGAGCGCTTGAATTGCTGATTGAAAAAGCGACGGATGAGTGTCTCCAGCCACTTCAGCAGGGTCTCGTCGTCATATACGTGACCAAGGGCATGCCGCGCCAAGCGGAAAAGCTTGGTGGGAGTATAGCCATAGCGCAGGAAGTGGTACAGATAAAAGTCGTGAAGCTCGTAAGGTCCCACCAGATCCTCCGTGACCTGGGCGATCTCTCCTCCCTCCTTAGCCGGTAAAAGCTCGGGGGAGATGGGGGTATCGAGAATATCAAAGAGGGGGACAGACAGGGCGGTATTCCCTTCTGCCTCGGCTCTGCGGGCGCAGTATCCGATGAGATGCTTGACCAGGGTCTTGGGCACGTCGCCGTTGACGGCGTACATGGACATATGATCACCGTTATAGGTTGCCCAGCCCAAGGCCAGCTCCGAAAGATCCCCTGTGCCAACCACAAGTCCGTTTACCTCATTGGCAATATCCATGAGGATCTGTGTGCGCTCTCTGGCCTGGGCGTTTTCATAAACCACGTTGTGATCGTCAAGTCTGTGTCCAATATCGTGGAGATGTTGGGTCACCGATGCCAGGATATCCACGCAGGTAAAGTCTGTGCCCAGCGCTTCGCACATGGCCTCGGCGTTGCCGCGGGTACGGGCGGTGGTACCGAAGCAAGGCATGGTGACAGCCAGGATGTCCTTGCGGGAGCGTCCCAAGATATCCATAGCCTTAGCCATAACAAGGAGGGCAAGACAGGAATCAGAGCCTCCGGAGATACCAATGACCGCTTTCTTGGCGTAAGCGGCAGTCAAGCGGCGGGCAAGTCCCTGTGCCTGAATATTCAGCATCAACTCGCACCGCCCATCCCCGTCGGGGGTTTCGGGGGGCAGGAAGGGATGGGGATCCACATAGCGTGACAAAGGCGTTTCCATCACGGGAAGATCAAAATACACCTCTGTAAAGTCTCCGACCTTGCGATTATCAAAGGTATTGTTGCGGCGGCGCTCCAGCCCCAGCTTCTGCAGGTCGATTTCGGTATAGCATCCGGGGTTTTCGGCAAAGGGGGCAGCCTCGCAAAGCAAATCTCCCTTCTCAGCCACCAGGGCATGGCCACCAAACACGTAATCGGTGGTGGACTCATAAATCCCCGCCTCGGCGCTGATGCAGGCACAAATCAAACGATCCGAAAGATCGCAGACAGCTCGACGGCGGCGCTCAGCCTGTCCCACGATTTCAGGAGTAGCCGAGGGATGGCAGATCACCGTGGCACCTGCGCTGCAGGCGTCCACAGCAGGGGAAACGGGAAGAGTCAGATCACCGCCTAGGGTGACGGCAAAGGTAAAATCAGGCACCGAGGTACAAGCAAAGACCTGCTTGGGCCCCATTTGGACAAAGCAACCATCCAGCTCGTAGGCCAGATTTTGCTCAGGGGCGGGGGTAAAATACCGTCCCTCGTCGGTGCGGTTAGACAGGTGGCACTTGGGCACGAGACCCAGGAGCATACCGCCATGGCAGACAGCGGCGCAATTATAAAGCTTTCCCGCGAAGGCGACGGGCAGACCGATCACGCTGACTACGTCGCAATCAGCCGTAGCCATCAAAAACGAGCGCAATCCCTCCAAGGCCGTGTCGGGCAATTTTTTATGAAGGAACAGATCCCCGCAGGTATATCCCGTGAGACATAGCTCCGGGAACACGAGAAGTGACACATGCTCTTCCGCCGCATCCCGCACGCAGGCGGCACAAACGGCGGCGTTATGCCGGCAGTCAGACAGCTTCAAGTCCTTGGGGGAGAGTGCCTTGACTCTGATCAATCCATCATTCATGGCAATTGGCATCCTTTCATTGATCTATGTCTCAGTAAAAATAAGCATACAGTATTATTATAACAGATTATGTGAAAAATAGCAAGAGGAATCGGAGAATTTGTCCGGGATTTACGCAAATTTTCCCTCTGTCCGGTCGAGAGACAAATATGGCGTTGTCATTCCCTCCTCTATACATCTTTGCGTGTGAGATTTTACATTTTCGCTTATTGACAAAGCCACCCTTTCATGGTATACTGTATAAGGTATAATATTATCTTTATATATGTAGACAAAATTCTGAGCACCAACGGAGTGAATCCACATGAAAAAATTACTCTGCATTGACGGCAATAGCATTCTCAACCGCTCCTTTTACGGGATCCGTCTCTTGACCAACCGCGAGGGCTTTCACACCAACGCCCTCTACGGTCTCGTCAACGTGATCTCCAAGCAGCTGGAGGCGCTGAAACCCGACTACGCCGTCATCGCATATGATCTGAAGGAACCCACCTTCCGTCACAAAATGTACGAAGCCTACAAGGCAGGCCGTCACGCCATGCCCGACGAGCTCCGTGAGCAGATGCCCGCTTCCCGTCCTCTGTCCGAGGCCTTGGGACTTCATGTACTGGACTGCCCGGGGTACGAAGCGGATGACATTCTCGGCACTTTGGTAAACATGTCCGAGACCTGCGAGGAGCCTTGCGAGGCCTATGTCCTCACAGGAGACAAGGACTCCCTTCAACTCATCAGTGCCACCTCCCATGTGCTCCTGGCGGGCAACACCGAAACCAAGCTCATGGACGAGGCCGCCTTTATGGAAAAGTACGGCGTGCGCCCCGATCAGTTCGTGGACGTAAAGGCCCTCATGGGCGATAGCTCAGACAACATCCCCGGTGTTCCCGGCATCGGAGAGAAAACCGCTCTCAAGCTGATCTCGGAATTCGGCTCGTTGGACGGCATTTACGAGGCTTTGCCCACTGCCAAGCACACCCCTTCGGTGCGTAAGAAATTGGAGGAAGGTAAGGATAGCGCTTACCTGTCCCAGACCTTGGCGCGCATCTGCCGCGAGGCACCCTTGGGGCTGACTTTGGACCAGCTTACCTGCCGTCCCATGGACAGGGCGGCGCTATACGAGCTGTGCGTGAAATATGAATTTTCGGGCTTTATCAAGCGGTTTGATCTCCACGGAGAAGGAACCGCCGTCAAAGCCGATGAGACGGCAGATACCCCCGTCCAAGACAAGGCTGTGTGTCTCGTCTCTGAACTGAAGCCCTTGACAAACGATACCCTCGCTTCCCTGCCCGCCGGCAGATATGCCCTTCACCTGAGCGACAGCGGCACCCTGACCCTGTGGGACGGTAAGATAGGCTATATCAGCAATGCTCCCGATGTTACGGCGTTGTCCAAGTTTTTATCTAACGCGGCTCATGAGGTGATCACCTATGATGCCAAAGGCCTTTACAAGCAGCTCTCGTCCATGGGTATCGAGTATCGTGGTTGCGGCTTTGACGTGATGCTGGGCGCATACGTCATCAACGCGGGCATGGGCTCCTTTGATCTTGACCGCCTGTGCATTGCCTTCCTTGGGGAATCCCCCCGAGAGGAGGTGGCCACGGTTGGCTATATTTTCGATTTGTACGCCCCTCTGCTGGCCGATCTGAAAAACACGCAACAAGACAAGGTCTTTTTTGACATTGAAATGCCCCTATCTGCCGTGCTTTGCGACATGGAGCTGATCGGTTTTAAGGTAGAGCCCGAGGCCATCCGCAAGTACGGTTTGATCCTCGACACCCTGGCCGCCGATCTGGAATCCCGCATCTTCACCTACGCAGGGCGGGAATTCAACATCAACTCCCCCAAGCAGCTGGGCGAGATCCTTTTTGAAGTTCTCATGCTCCCCACCGACAAAAAGACCAAGACGGGATATTCCACCAGCGCCGAGGTGCTGGAAAAGCTGAAAAAGTATCACCCCATCATCGAGGATATCCTGGAGTACCGCCAGGTCACCAAGCTGAAATCCACCTACGTGGACGGGCTGCTCAAGGTGGCCGACGGTGAGGGCCGCATCCACACCACCTTCAAGCAGACGGGCACCGCCACGGGACGCTTGTCCTCCGCCGAGCCCAACCTGCAAAACATTCCCATCCGCACCGAGCTGGGACGGGAATTGCGCCGCTTCTTCGTGGCCTCCGCCCCCGACCGTGTCCTCATCGACGCCGACTATTCCCAGATCGAGCTTCGTCTTTTGGCGGCCATCGCAGGAGACGACGCCATGCGCTCCGCCTTCCTTGGCGGCTTTGACATCCACACCGACACGGCCTCCCGTGTCTTTGGTGTTCCTCCTGAAGCAGTCACCATTGAGCTTCGGAAAAAGGCCAAGGCGGTCAACTTCGGCATCATGTACGGTATGGGTGATTTCTCCCTGGCCGAGGATCTGCACATCTCCCGTGCCGAGGCCAAGTCCTATATCGAAAGCTATCTTCACTCCTATCCCCAGATCGACAAGTATTTGAAGGACATCATTCAGACGGCTTACGATCAAGGCTATGTGACAACCGAGTTAGGCCGCCGCCGTCTCATTCCGGAGCTGGCGGAATCCAACAAGATGCGCAAGAAATTCGGCGAGCGGGTGGCTATGAACTCTCCCATTCAGGGTACTGCCGCCGACATCATCAAGATCGCCATGATTCGCGTCCATAAGCGGCTTTCCCAAAGCGGTCTGGATGCCAAGCTCATCTTACAAGTGCATGACGAATTGATCCTTGATGCTCACAGAGATTGTGCTGAGATCGCCTTAACTCTCCTCAAGGAAGAGATGGAGAATGCCGTGAAGCTTTCCGTGCCTCTGGACGTGGAGGCTCACGTGGGCGAGAACTGGTTTGAGGCGCACTGAGCATCATCGCAGAGAGTGACACAGTAAAGGACATCTCAGATTTTTTCTTACTACAGGAAACATCTATATTTAGATTTAGAAAGGCAACATTATGAACCTCTCCCGTTCCTCCGGCGTGCTGATGCACGTCTCCTCCCTCCCCGGCAGCAACTCCATCGGTTGCTTCGGCAAGGAAGCTTTTGAGTTCATTGATTTTCTCGCGGAATGCGGCTTTACCTGGTGGCAGGTGCTTCCCTTCTGCATGGCCGACGAGTGCAATTCCCCCTACAAGTCCTATTCGGCCTTTGGCGGAAACCCTTATTTCATTGATCTGCGCGCGTTGCAGAAGGCAGGCCTGCTGACCTCCGCGGAGTTGGATGCAGTCAAGGAGGCTCAGCCTTATGCCTGCGAGTACGAAAAGCTGGCCGAAACCCGCATGGATCTTCTGCGCCTGGCGGCAGACCGCGTATCCCCCACCGAGCGTAAGCGGGTGGAAGCATACATTGAAAAGCACCCACACCTCGCTCAATTCTGCGATTTTATGTCCTTACGCTATGCCAACGGAGACACACCTTGGTATGACTGGACGGTGAGCGAGCCCAACGCCGACGAGCGCTTCGCCTGGGCGTTCATGCAGTATACTTTTATGAGCCAATGGTCTGCGGTACGTGCTTACGCCAACGAAAAGGGCATCAAGATCATGGGGGATATGCCTATTTACGTCTCCTTCGACTCCTGCGACGTATGGGCCAACCGAGAGTTGTTCCAGCTTGACAAAAAGGGGCATCCCTCCGCTGTGGCAGGCTGTCCTCCCGATTATTTTTCGGAGGATGGTCAGTTGTGGGGTAACCCTCTTTACGATTGGAAGCGCATGAAGGAGGACAACTTCGCCTGGTGGTCAGCAAGGATGGCACATATGCTCACTCTCTTTGACGGCGTGCGTATCGACCATTTCCGCGGCCTTGAATCCTACTGGAGCATTCCTGCCGACGCCGAGACCGCCAAGGCGGGCAAGTGGGTCAAGGGTCCCGGCAAGCCCTTCATCAAGCGGATGTACGAGGTAGCCGCTGAGGTGGAGGCTGTCACGGGTCAGCCCGCTATCATTGTGGCAGAAGATCTGGGTGAGGCCACCCCCGCCCTTGAAAAGTTCGTCAAAGACAGCGGTTTCCCCAATATGCACGTCATTCAATTCGCCTTTGACGGTGACCCTAAGAACACCCATCTGCCCCATAATTACGTGGCCAATTCGGTGGCTTACACGGGGACTCACGATAACAACACCCTGCTTGGCTTCATTTGGGAGCTGGATGACGTCACCCGACGCAATGTGCTGGACTACTGCGGCTTTACCGGCGAAAATTGGGATACTCCCGAGGCTTACCGCGCGGTGATGCGTACCCTGTTTGCCTCCGTGGCCGATCTGGCCATCCTGCCCATTCAGGACGCGCTGGGCTATGGCGCTGACACCCGTATGAATATTCCCGGCGAGCCCTCGGGCAACTGGCGGTACCGTGTCACATCCGCTCAAATCGCGTCCATTGACAAAGACTTTTTCCGCAGGCTCAACAGCCTGTACGGAAGATAAGGAGGTATCATGGACAGTACATCCCAACGTCCTCCCGGTGATTTTGAGCTGACCGGTGAATACCTCCATGCCATGGAGACCATTTCTGCCCAACTCATGAATAGTCTTCCGAGCGGCGATGACCTATGGCGTGTCTTGGGACAGACCGAGGCCTTGCTCATAGAAGCACAGATTCAGAAAACCCCCTTATCAAAGCTCTTCGGCAAAGGCGGCATCGCAGGCTTTTGCCAATCCATCATTGACGAACAGCAAGGTGGAAAAAAACAAGCGTCTCCTCCCGCGATTTCTGATAAGTCTACACACAAAAAAGCGCGGGAGACCACTAACCGTCGCACGCGAAAAAAGAAAAATATCATCACATTGGTGGTGATCCTCGCCTGGCTTTTGTTGGTTGCCATTCTGCTCTGTCAATACACGGGCATCCTCCCTTATTTAATGGACAACCACAGCTTCTATCTGAAGGAGCTTCACAACTTTGAAGCCGAGGTCACAATCCTTGAGGAAACGGCCGCTTCTATTTCCGTCCCCCTGGTGACTCACACCCCGAATACACAGGAGCTATATCGTGAGAGCGGCTATGAGGTCGCTATCACTTACGTGGGATTTGATGAAAGTCATTACGTGGAAGATAAGCCCCTGCGCCGTTGGTGGTTAGAGTTGACCTACACACAAGTAGACAGCTTTACCGAGATCACCTACGTTTCCCCGTCGGAAACGGGTACGGCAACCGTTACGCTGCCCGGTGGAGAGGTGATTACCCAAGACCTGCATTGGCACGATAACGGCTACAATAGCGACGGCACGGCTTACGTCCGGCTATGCTTTTTTGAAACCGATCCTCAAACCGTCACCGAAGGCGGTACGGTCACTATCTTTCTTGATCCTATGACTTTGGTTCGTTGGCAACGCACAGGCATTGGCCTGAAGGCCTCCTGACAACCGTAAACTACCATAAATGATTCGGAGGTATTTCATGGATATGAAAACGAATGTTTATTTTAAAAAGCTTCTTCTTCCCTTCTTTACGGGAATCCTCAGCTTGTTCCTTGTATCAACGCTGATCGCTTGTCAGAGTGAGTCGGTATCCGAAGACACCGCCCCCGAGACCCAAGGTGAAACGGTTATCCCGGAGGTAACGATTTCCGAGACTCAAGCGCCCGAGACTAACGCTCCGGAGACCGAAGCTTTGGAAACCAACGCACCCGAGACCCAAGCGTCCGAAACGGAGGCTCCCGAAACACAAGCCCCCGAAACGGAGACTGTGGAGGCAGAAACGGATGTATCCGACCCCGATACGCTTCTTTTCAAGGCTGACGATGGATATATCGTCTATGATTTCTATGCCGCCGAATGGGAAAAGGCTGCCGCAGCCGAATTGATCGAACTGCTGGGCATCAAATATTGCGAGGAGGAGCAGTACGATCTCATCGCGGACTTGAGCGAGACGCCTTCGTACGACATTCTCATCGGCTACACCGGCCGTCGCGGCAGGGACTATGCCGACACGCTGGCCACCGTCGGTGATCTGGGTTACATTTTGAAGGTTGATGGCACAAGCGTGATCATCATGGCCAATACCGAATCAGGTATGAGAGCCGCCCTTGACACCTTCAAGTCCAACCTCACCGAGGTGGAGGGTGGTTACAGTCATCCCGCAAGCTTCGAGGACATATGTGTCAAAAACTCCGAGAAGCAGGAGCTCTTGGTTGGCGAGGGCGCTTGGGCAGAAAATCTGGCCTATGCTCAATCACTGGAAAACGGTGTTTACACCGAATTTTTGGATGAAAACCGCCGACTGTGGAAGCTGGTCAATCAACAGGCGATTCTGTACTACAATACCAGCGCCAAGCATCATTGCTATGACGCAATCACCACGACCGAGGGCATTCCCTACGTTAAGAATACGGGATATGTATACCTCATCAGCGAAGAAGGCAAGGAATACAACGTTAAGAACGCTTACAACGGCGCTCGCACCAATACATACGAGCTGGGATATTACTTCTACAACGCTCACGTCATGGGAGCCACCTTCGGCGGAAGAAGCCGCACAGATCCCATGCTGTGTATGACCCTCGATCGCACCTTTTATATGTACTCCGATAAGCTGAATACGGTTCAGCATTTCGTTGCCGATTCGGGTGACGTTACGGGTATGGCATCCTACGGACAGTACTTTGACATTCCCGAGTACCGTGTGCAAGGAATTCTCATCAAGGATGCAAGCGGCTTCCACGATAGCCTTGACGGAGTTGATTGGACCACCGCCGAGTACGTGGGCTTCGATATTGAGCGCGCGGGTATTTTCGGTATCATCCTGGTCAAGGATGCGGGCTCGGGTCAGTTGACAGTGACTTTGGAGAACGGTATCTACCACATCGACCAGCGCGTCACCACCGATCCCACCACGGTCTACACTAAGGGTACCCACATTTATATGGGTCAGCGCATCTACACCGATACTAACCACGATTTTGATAAGTTCAAGGCCGAGGCCGAGGCCGAGCGCAATCCTCTCACAGAGGTTGGTCTCCATGAGGATGCTTACGCCAGCGGATATCTTTATTACGATGCCCTCCGCGGCGTATATAAGTACCTCATCAACGGTAACGGATTTGTGGGCGCATATTATCAGGACCCTGACACTCACTATAAGGTACACCCTCAGATCACCTGCGACGATATGGACAGAACCATCTACGTCATGTCCCAAACCATTTCGGGTGCATTGGAAAACGCCGTGATCCTGGACGAAAACGGCAACCTCCTGCCGCTGGCCGCAGAGGTCTGTAAGAACTTCCAAGGTGAGAACGAGGAATCCACCTACGATCCCGGTGATGTTTCCTACGGTCGCACCTATGTCCCCATCACCCTGAAGGCGGGGGAGACCAAAAAGTTTACCATCATCAATCTGTATCAGAACTGGGGCAAGTTCCCCTTGAAGCAGCTCTCCTCGGTGCAGTTCACGTCTCCTTACTATCATCTGTCCACGGGTGTTACCGAAACCAACTGCATCGCCCCCACCTTTGTTTACGGACGCGACAACTGGCTCCTGCCCGACTTCCGCTCCATGTCTGCGCCTCTGTGGGCGTCTCAGCCGCAACACACCGCCGTAGGCGGCTTGTACGTCTTTGATTACTGTGATGCAGAGAATAAGCTGACGAAGCTGGAGAACAGCACCGACCACATTGATTCCTACGGTCCTGTGTACGCTGACGTGACCATGGATTACAAGAGCATTGACAGTCGCATTGAGGCCACCTACCGCCATGTGGAGATGCCTCAGACCGATGAAAACCGTGCCTATTATGAGATCGACATCCGGGTGAATGAAGACATTTCCTTCAATGATTTCAAGATGGATTTCTACCTCTTCCGCTTCCACAGCCGTCTGTGGCACTTCTCCAAGCTGGGCTATCTTGATGAGAACAACCAGCATCAGATCGTGGATTGCGTCTACGGCAGCGGAGAGAATCGTCTCATCAAGCTGGGTACAGAGGCCCCCTACTACGAATATCACGCTTGCTCCGATCCCAACAACAACGATTACGTCAACTTTGCGCTGATCGTTAAGGACTTTTCCGCCGTGATCGGTGGTGAGGATTACACAGGTAACCTCATGATCCGTGATTTCTATCACGATAAGCGAAACTTCGGTGATCTGACCCTGGATCTGGAGGAAGTAACGCTGAAAGCGGGCGACTACATTACCCTGAAGATCATCCTGCTTCCCTGGGGCAGCCAGCTCTCTACAGATAACCAAAACGTACTGAACGTCCGTGAGGATTCGGTGCTGAATCCCTACGCCCTGTCTGTTTCCGCAGGCACGGTGATCCCTGACACCTATGTGCCTAAGGTCATGGTTGATGACAGCGGCAAGGCCGAGTTCACCATTACGGGTGGCAACAACAACGCCGCCATCCGTATCTATGGCCTGTCCGACTACGCTAAGCCTGCCATCGAGGAGCTGGTGGACGGAGAATGGATCACCTACGACACCACCTTCCATCCTTACGATGGCTACATGGTCTACAATGACGGCGACGGCACCTATTCCATAGCCTTCTGCGTGGACATGACCGGTGTCGGTGAGGGAGGACGGACCTTCCGTGTAGTGGACTAAGTGCCCGCATGAGAGGAAGCTTCAAAAAAGAAGCTTCCCCTCTCCCCAAAAAGCTTTCAACAAATTTTCGTCATATACTTTCTTCTCGTGGCTTCCCCACCCCTGAGATGACGCTCCCGCTTATTTTGCTCCAACACCGACTTGACATCCTCATATAGTCCACGATTGACGTGCTTCAATGTGCGGGTGACGTCCTTATGAACGGTACTCTTGCTGATACCGAATCTGGCGGCGGTGGCACGCACCGTGCTCCTCTGCTCCACAAGATAAGTAGCCAAAAGAATGCACCGTTCTTTGTCCGACGTTATATAGATCATGATCTCCTCTCCTCGTATGAGATTGTTTCATGATAACTGTATGATTCAAATGAATCATTTAGACCGAGGCATAAGATTTCATCATCACCAAATGAAAGGAAACACCATGTCTGATAGCTACGAATCTCCCGTGACCCCCGATCTTTTTGAGGGCATGACCGCCATATCTGCGGTGCTTGACCCGGAAATTTCGTCCTTCAATGACCGAAAGATCAATATGATCTTTGTGGACAAGGAGCGGATGGCTAAGAAAAGCCGTGAATTGGCTTTTTTGCGGCACAAATCAGAAGAGCTTGGCTTTGCCATTCAGCCCGTCCCATCCGAGGATCTGGACAACCTGACCTCAGGCAAGACCCACGGCGGCATCGTGGCAGTCTGCTCCAACCGCACCATTCCCTTGCTTGCCGATGTGGCAGATGCCATCCCCGCTCGCGGCTTTTACATCCTTTTGGACGGAATTGAAGACCCCTACAATTTCGGTTACACGGTACGGTCCCTCTATGCGGCGGGTGCTGACGGCGTGATCCTCCCCCCTCGCAACTGGATGGGGGTTGCAGGACTTGTAGCACGTTCCTCGGCAGGCACCTCCGAAAAAACCCCTATGTTCATCAGCGACCCTGCGGAGGCCGCACAGTTTTTCAAAAGCAAGGGCTACCGCGTGGCTTGTGCCGGCATCCGGGATTCTGTGGATCTCTACGAGGCTGACCTCACCCTGCCTCTTCTTTTGGTCATTGGCGGCGAAAAAAGGGGTATTTCCGCCAAGGTCGCCGCGTTGTCTGATCTCACCGTCCGCATTGGCTACAGCGAGAAGGGTAACTTCCGCGGCTCCCTTTCCTCAGCCGCCTCTGCTGCCGTGCTGGGATTTGAGATTATGCGGCAAAACAAAGGTGCATCTTTAGAAACTCATCGCGCGACGATATGACGGTGCTTTTTCCGTCACACGTCACAAAATTTTTTCGCATAGGGTCAACTATGCGTGCAGATTTTTTTAGTCTGACGGAAAAATCCCTCGCATCTCGCCGCACGTTGAGTATGTAGAGATGCCCAAAGCATGATCCCGGTACATTTTCAAGCTCTTTATTGTCGTCCCCAAACTATTCATAGAAAGGATTTCCCCCATGAAAAACGCAAAAAATCGTCCTTATGCACTCCCCCTTATTCTCATCTTTACCGTCTGTATTTTAATGACAACTGCTCTGTTTACAACCGTTGCCCTGGCCGCAGACGGAGACAATGAATATGTCGAAGCTCCTGTGGTCATTGATTTTTCCAATCCCGACAACGTCTACGGCTGCTACGACGTGTTCAACGTTGCCCTGTCCTGCACCGATGAGGGTATGGAGGTCAAATTTGCGGAGACCAACCCCGGCAAGTGCGTAGATCCCTACTTCTCCGTGCCTCTCCCCGATGAGGACATTGACAGCGCAGATCTGCACTACATGGCCATTCTGCTGAAGACCAACAATCACGATCGTAAAATGCAGATCCGCCTCCGCACCACCACAACCGGTAGCGATTATCCCTGTTTTAACGCCACCTATGAAAAGACTGATGACTGGCAGCTCATTATCTGTGATCTGACCGATAGATCCAAGATCATGTTCTACAACCGTGACATCACCGGTACATATAAAAACTTCCGCTTTGATATGTACGAAAATGAGTGCCCCTTGGACGTCAGCTACGTCATCAAGGCCTACGCGCTCTACGATAATCTGGAGGACGCCATGACCTTTATTAATTATGAATCCCCCGAGTTCAGCGCCGAGGATCTCCTTCCCGACATTGATTACACCTCCTTCTGGCGAGGCGAGGCCTACGCTATTCCCCACAACTTTGAAAAAATCCTGTGGGTAGACTACGGTTTTAACGCCTCTACCTACAGTGCCCGTTTGGATAAGTTCCAGGCCCAGGGCTTCGGCGGTCTCGTCTCCAACGTCAATTTCAATCAGCAATACCTGAAGGATGAGGCTGAGTTTGAGCTTCTGCTGAAGGTCTACAAGGACGCTGTCCAGCGCGGCATGAACGTCTGGATCTACGACGAATATCAGTGGCCCAGCGGTAAAGCTTACGGTCAGGTGCTGGACGACGGCCATGATGCATATGAGGCTACGGGCATCCAGCACAAGGTGCTCAGCGGCAACGGCGGTACCGTGTCCTATGCCTTGGAAGGTCGAGAGATCCGCGTCATGGAAGCTATCCTCAAGGACGAGGACGGTGAGCGCACCCTGAATCTCGCTGACAACACCATCGAATCCGTCACCGCAAAGGGCGAGTGGACTCTTGACCTTTACGTTCTTCAGTACACCTTCATTGGCGAAGAGGATCGCACCGACTTTAACAAGCTCCGTCACGTGGATCTGCTTAACAAGGATGCTGTTGCCCGCTTCATTCAGCTGACCCACGAGCACTACAAGGCTTCCTTCGGAGAGGACTTCACCATGGTGGATTCCTTCTTTACCGACGAGCCCGGTCTCGGCAACCGTGACCGCGCCGACTACGCCGTTTGGACGGAAGGTCTTGACCTGCTCTTCAAGGAGACCTACGGTTACGATCTGCCCATCCACGCCATTTTTGCAGGCGACGATGATGCTTCCAAGCTGGCGCGTATGCAGTATTACGCCTTGGTTTCGGATCTGTTCAAATCCTCCTACATCGACCAGATCTCCGATTGGTGTGTGGCCAATGGCGTGAACTCCTCGGGTCACCTGCTCTTTGAGGAAAACATGAACGATCAGGTAGAGATCTACGGCGGTAACTTCCTGCAGATCATTGGCGGTATGACCATTCCCGGTGCCGATATTCTGTGGGTCGATCCCACGCACCTCATGAGCAATAGCAACGTAGGCACCTACATGGGTCTGCGCTACGTCACCTCGGGTGCCAAGAATGCCGGCCGTGACCGCATCATGCTGGAATACAACCCCTCTGCCGTGCTGACAGAAGAGTTCTCCCAGGACGTTATGGGCTCTTCCATCGGCGGCGCTACCCTGACCCGTCTGTTTGGTACCACTGAGTACACCATGATCAATCCCCAGAACGACTACCGCACCGATGAGATCAACCTGCTGAATAACTATATCGGCCGTCTCAACACCATCCTGGCAGATACCAAGGAGTTGGGTGACGTAGGCATCTTCTATCCCATCGCCACCATCCAGGCTTTGCACGATGCAGACAGCGTCCACTCCTCTACTTACGGCGAAAAAACCGATGCCGTTCTGCTAAACACCCAGTACGCTGACCTTTGCAAGCAGCTCCTTTCCAACCAGGTACTGTATACCGTTATTGACGACGAGAGTATCTGTGCCGCAGAGATCTCTACCGACGGCCGTCTGGTCATCGGTAACGGCGCATACCGCATTATGGTAATGGCATACGCCGACTACATTTCCGCCGAAGCCGCCGAGAAGCTGGCCGCCTTCTGTGAGGCCGGTGGTACTGTGATCTTCTTTGACGGTACTCCCACCAAGTCTCTGGACGGCGCCGGAGATGACCGTGTAGCCGCCGCTATGACCGCTATGAGCGACCAGCCCAGCTACAAGCGCAACCGTCTCTCCAAGATGTGCGTGGATATCTCCAAGATGTGTAACAACATCCTGAACATCGACACCTGCCAGGGTGTGGGCAAGGCCTCTGTCCTGTATGGTGATTTTGCAGATGACGGTCACGATATATCCTACATTGCCAACAGTGTTTCCAGCAAGGCTATGCTGACCCTTTCCTTTACCGATGGGTACGAGGGTGCCTATACCGTTTATTATCCCAACTCCGGCAACATTGAAAGCGGCGCCGGCAACACGATCAAGGTAACCGTTCCCGGCTATGAGGCCGTGCTCATCATGCGCGAGGTGGATAACACCGTCGATGCTCCTATTTTTGGCGAGGAGGAAACCGAGCCTGAAACTGAGCCTGAGACCGAGCCTGTCACCGAGGGCGAGACTGAAGTAATTACCGAGGCCGCAACCGAAGCTATGACCGAGGCTATCACTGAGGCTGAAGCCGCAACCGAAGCAAAGACGGAAGCAAAGACCGAGGCTGATGCTGTAACCGAAGCAAAGACCGATGCTCCTGCCGAGAGCGGTTCCGCTACTACCCAGGCATCCACCGAGGCTACCGAAGAAGGCGGTTGTGCATCTGCTCTGCCCATGGTCGGCATCGGACTTACCTGCCTGGCCGCTTGGGGTCTGATCTCCAAGAAAAAGAGAGAGGATGCATAAATGTCCTCTCCCGAAGTCGTGAAAATCCGTCCCTGGACGAGGCAAACCACGTTGCGACTCATTCTCTCGGCGCTGTTTCTGGCTATAGGCTACGTACTGCCCTTTGCCACGGGACAGATCCGAGAGATCGGCAATATGCTTTTGCCCATGCATCTCCCCGTATTTCTCTGCGGTATGATCTGCGGATGGAAATACGGGGCCGCCGTGGGGATGGTACTTCCCATAACCCGTTCCCTGATTTTCGGTATGCCCGTGCTCTACCCCGCTGCCATTGCCATGTCGGCTGAGCTGATGACCTACGGACTGCTTACGGGACTGATCTACGGGAACGCACGAAAGAAAAATCTTTTGTCTATCTACACCGGTTTGCTGATCGCCATGGTCGCAGGGCGACTGGTTTGGGGCGGCGCCCAGCTCATTCTTTTGGGCATCGGCGGCACTGCCTTCTCCTGGAAGGCCTTCATGGCAGGTGCGCTCCTGCAAGCCGTTCCCGGTATTGTTCTGCAGCTCATTCTGATCCCCGCCGTTATGATGACCTTACAAAAGACCCACGTGCTCCCCTTCCGTGAGGGGGGAAAGGAGATGCGCTGATATGACCGTCTCCGTCTTTGATTGCTACGCAAATACCGTAGCGGACTTGATACACACCCACTCCCCCAAAAGACAACCCCTACTGGTGGGCTTGGATGGCCGTTGTACCTCCGGGAAAACCACCTTTGCCCATGTTCTGGAGGCACGGCTTCACTGTCCTGTGATTCACATGGATCATTTCTTTCTCCGTCCCCACATGCGCACCCCAGAGCGGTTGGCTACGCCCGGCGGGAACGTGGATCATGAGCGCTTCCTGGAGGAAGTGATGGTTCCTCTGCGGAAAGGTCAGGCCATTACCTACCGTCCCTTTGATTGTCATACCCTTGATTTTAGAACACCCATTACCGTTCCTCATGCCGACGTCATTCTGGTGGAAGGTACCTATGCTCTCTGCCCTGCTTTGAGGGAGTATTACGATCTCCGATTGTTTCTCACGGTTGATCCCGATATACAGCTCAGACGCATTGAGGCGCGCAACGGCGCTGGTGGACTTGAGGCCTTCAGATCCAAATGGATTCCCCTGGAGGAGAAGTATTTTCACGCCTGCCGTCCGTGGGAAGGCGGGGATCTTATCGTGGACACCACCTCTCTTTGGTGAGCTTCACGGTTTCGGTGTCTCTTTTTCCTGAAAGATTAAGTTTAGGGCATCTCTAAATACTCAGTGTGCGGCGAGATGTGAGGGATTTTTTCGTCAGACTAAAGGTCACCTCTAAACAAAAATCTGCACGCATAGTCGTCCCTATGCGAAAGAATTTTGTGACGTATGACGGAAAAAGCACCGTCATATCGGCGTGCGATGAGTTTTTAGAGATGCCCTTTAGTATTATTTTTCTCTTTATTGCAGATATAGTGGATCCCCTCGTGGGCCAAAGTGTAATGCGAAGAGGTCCGGCGGCTTTTCCATGATATCATACACATGAAAAAGTCCCCCGCATAAGCGAAGACGCAAAAAAACCGAAGCGGAAGGTAATCCCTTCCGCTTCGGTTTTTTATAGAACTTCCCTGCTGACGTGCAGAGATATCCGCGTAGAACGCGTAGAATCTGATTTGGATCAGACGAGGCCCTGAGCCATCATGGCATCGGCAACCTTCTCGAAGCCGGCGATGTTGGCGCCTGCGACCAGATCACCCTCCATGCCGTACTTCTTGGCAGCGGCCACAGAGTTGTTGAAGATATCGGACATGATCTGGTGGAGCTTGGCGTCCACTTCCTCGGCGGTCCAGGAGTAGCGCATGGAGTTCTGGCTCATCTCCAGACCCGAGACGGCCACGCCGCCTGCGTTGACGGCCTTGGAGGGAGCGATGACAAGACCGTTCTCCTTCAGGTACTCGAAGGCCTCGGCGGTGGTAGGCATATTGGAAACCTCCACGTAGTACTTGACACCGTTGGCCACGATGTTCTTGGCATCCTCGATGCCCACCTCGTTCTGGGTAGCGCAGGGCATGATGACGTCAACCTTCTGCTCCCAAGGACGCTTGCCGGCGAAGAACTGGACACCGAACTTGTCGGCGTAGTCCTGAACCTTGTCGCGGCCCGAAGCGCGCATCTCCAGCATGAAGTCGATCTTCTCGTCGGTGCTGATACCGTCGGGATCGTAGACGTAGCCGTCGGGACCCGAGATGGTGACCACCTTACCGCCCAGCTCGGTGACCTTCTTGACGGTACCCCAAGCCACGTTACCGAAGCCCGACACAGCAAAGGTCTTGCCCTCGATGCTCTCGCCCAGATACTTCAGCATCTCGACGGTGTAGTAGACGGCGCCGTAGCCGGTAGCCTCGGGACGGATCAGAGAACCGCCGAAGGCACGGCCCTTACCGGTCAGCACGCCCTCGTAGCGGTTGACCAGTCTCTTATACTGACCGAACATATAGGCAACCTCGCGTGCGCCAACGCCCAGGTCACCGGCAGGAACGTCGGTATCGGGGCCGATGTGACGGAACAGCTCGGTCATGAAGGACTGGCAGAAGGCCATGATCTCACGGTCGGAGCGGCCGCGGGGATCGAAGTCGGAGCCGCCCTTACCACCGCCCATGGGAAGGCCTGTCAGGGAGTTCTTAAAGGTCTGCTCGAAGCCCAGGAACTTGATGATGGAGAGGTTGACGGAAGGATGGAAGCGCAGACCGCCCTTGTAGGGGCCGATGGCGCTGTTGAACTGGACGCGGTAGCCCATGTTAACCTGAGCCTGGCCCTTATCGTCCACCCACGGAACACGGAACATAACGATGCGCTCCGGCATGGTCATGCGCTCAAGCAATGCCTCGCGGCGGTACTTGGCCTCGTTGGCGTCCACCACGGGGCGCAGGGAGTCAAGGACTTCCTTGACGGTCTGGTGGAACTCGGGCTGGCCGGGATTTTCTTTGACTACTCGGTCAATGATCTCATCTACGTAAGACATAGGTATGATCTCCTTTACAATATAGAATGAAGCCTCCGCAGCGATCATGCCCTTGGAGGTAAGGCGCCTGCGTCAGGTATGCACATATTATACACTATCTGTATGAAAAATGCAAGTGTTTTTTTGAAATTTTGCAAGATTTTTTAAAAAAATTTCAATTAAATCTGCCAAATCCCTATTAATTCAAGATTTGTCACGATTAAATGAAAGTTTTCGATTGAACATCATTCAACAAACGGTGTTCAGCCTTGGTCGGATACAAAGTTGCGGGGGCCGACTCAAGCCGAGCCGGCCCCTACAGGACACGGAGTGCAGATCATATAAATAACCCGACAAAACCAAGACGAAGCCAACACAAATAAACCATGCTACGAAACGGGATGTCTGTTAATTATACGGCGGCAACGAAGCCGCAGTAACCTCAATCGCGAGCTCTTCTTCTGGATTCGAAGCAAGCGCTGCAGTAAACGGGACGCTCGGGATTAGGCTCGAAGGTAACCTTTGCCACACCGCCGCAATCAGCGCATACAGCCTCGAAATACTGACGCTCGGGCTTACCTGCGTTCTTCTTCGCGTCGCGGCAGGCCTTGCAAGTCTTGGGCTTGTTAACAAAACCCTTCTCGGCATAGAACTTCTGCTCGCCAACGGTGAACACAAACTCGTTGCCGCATTCCTTGCATACCAGGGTCTCATCCTGATAGACAACCTCTTCAGCGACCTCAACAGCCACTTCCTCGGTCTCCTCAGCCACGGTGTCCATTACTTCCTCTTCGTACATGGGTTTATTCCTCACTTTGATGTATTTCTGCCCGTCGGCGGACTTGCACCGCCATCCCAAAATCCTTTGCTGGAGGATTTTGTGCTTTACTTAAACCATCGGGGCATACAGGGGATTCAAAAATCCCCCTATTTACTTTTCATCAGCCAACAGAACACGCAATTTCTTGCGGATGCGGTATATGGCGTTGTGAACGGATCGCTCGTCCTTCCCTACATGCTTAGCGATCTCTTTTACACTAACACCCGAAACATAGCGCCACCACACGCGATTTTCAAAATCAGACAAATTTCCGTGAATCATGGCATACAAGCGGCGAAAGCTCTCCGCGGCCATCAGATCCTCCTCCGGATTCTCGGCGTGGATCACATTTTCAGAATCCAGGGGAACGATGCCCAACCGCCGACGGGCAGTCAAGCTCCTCACTTCTGAAACAAGCCCGTTTCGCAAACAGATTTTCGCGTACAGACCGAAATCTACCGAATCCTGGTCGGTGTCATAAGTAGAAATAGCCGTGAGAAAGATGCGCTCTGCTTCCTCGCGCATATCCTCTCGCTCCTGTAGAGACATGTCCCCACCGCTATAGCGGGCAATGGACGCATCTATCAAAGGTCGATAGCGAAGGTGCAAATTGTGATAAGCCTCAAGGCTCCCCGCTTTAGCCTCCGATAGCAGCACTTCAAGGGGGACTTCCCGTACCGTGTCAAGGCCGGACGCTTCCTCGTAAGAAAGATCATCACAAGGCGTTACGGATGGTTGGTCTTTCTTCATGGAATCTACCTCTCAGATGAATATACGGCATTTTACAGGAACAGACTCTACCATCCCTATTATCTTTTATTATATCATGATTTCACATAATGTCAAGAGTCGTTTTTTACAGAATTTTATGGAACTTTTTGTATATTTCTCCATTTTCATGCGTTATTGATGCGTTTTAGTCAGCTTTTTGTGCATTTTGCCCCATCACACTTTCCTCTTGGCAGGCAGAGATATCTCTGTCCGCAATGAGGTAAAAACAAAAAACGCCCCACTCGCCGAAGCGAGGGGGCGTTAGCGCGAAAAAGATTACGCGAAGGTCACGCCAATGACGTAAACCAGATAGCCAAGAGCGCCAAACTCATTATTGGCATTGCGGGCATCAAAAGTCAGGTAGGTCTGACCATTATAATCAATGGCGGTGAGATCGACCTCTACCGTCATGGTCTGACCCATAACAGGAGCTATATCATAGTGAGTAGCCGTGATGATGGCATCATCAGCAGGCAGAAACTCAAAGTTTGTCCCGTCCTGAACAGCAGAAGGAGCGTTCAGCAGAAGAACACGCTTACCGGTCGCTTCGTACTCAGCACCGAAATCAGAGCCATTGAGAACGCCTGCAGGAGTGGTGTAAGTAACGGTCATCTTACTGTACTTGGACAGATCCATATCGCCCAAGTTGATGGAACCGTAGTGAAGAGCAATAACGGGTGTACCCGCGGGCAGGCCCAAACCAGCGCCGTCCATGGGAGTAGGCCAGCTGCCGGAAATACCCACCGTACTCATATTGATCTCCAGAGGATCAACAGGATCGGGAGCAACAGGCTCATCGATAGCTCTGGGAACCAGAGTAATGGAGGCGACAGCAATGGTGCGGCCCCAAGGATTGTAGGCGGACAGATAGCAAGGACCGGTATAATTAATGTTCTCGGGGATCTCAATGGTTGCGG
>SVTR01000051.1 GCA_015063685.1 Oscillospiraceae bacterium
CGTTCTCAGTGCTGTCAGCGGAAACGGGCTTGTTCAGAGCGACGTTCTCCTTGACCTCGGGAACGTAGAAGTCAGCGGGGATCTCAACGTCCTTGAAGCCCAGAACCTTGATGGAGGAGAACTTCATAGTGCCGGGACGGACAGCGATACCCAGCTGAGCCACGTGAGTGGAAGCCACCAGGGTATTCTCAATGGTATCGGTGGTGCCGTCGGCCAGGGTAACAACTGCGGTCTGAGCGAACTTGATCTCAGGGCTGAGATCGCAGATCTTCTCATACTCAACCTCGCCGGAGAGAGCAACGGCTGCCAGCAGCTTGCCGTCTACCAGGAAGTAGACAGTCTCGCCGTTATCAGCAATGGTCAGCTCAGTACCTTCGCACTTGACGGAATACTGCTTATTGGCGATGTGAGTTCTGGAGGCGTCGTCGTAAGCCTTCACAAGGATGTTCAGACGACCGTTGTAGATTGCGGCGTAGATACCTGCGCCACCCATGAGACCGTTACCGTCAGTCTCATAGTAGTTGTTAATGGGGTACAAACCGGCAGCAGCATCCATCTCAGGCAGGTCAACAGAGTGAACCACGTGAGTACCGCGGACGAATGCCAGAGCGGTGTTGCAGGCTTCCTTCATGTCGATGATGAAGGCATAGTGGCCGTCAACGTCAGCATACAGCTCGTTGATACCGCCGTACTGGTACAGACCGTTCTGCACAACGTGAGGATCGGCGGCGCCGTACATAATGTTGAAGTACAGAGACAGGTCGGAGGCCTGGAGATCAGTACCGTCAGCATTGTCATTTACGTTGGACTCAAACTTGTTCTGAAGATCCAGAACGGGCAAAACCACGGTGATCTCGTTCAGGCAGACCACGTTGCCTTCAACGTCCTTGTACAGAACACGGACGGTGTTCTCTCCGTCTGCCATGCCAGCAGTGGAGATAGTGATCTTCATACGGGAGCCGGTGACACCGCCCAGAGCAACAGCCGCGTCAAGCACGGGCTGCTCGGTGGCATGAGTCCAAGCATCGTCGAAAATGGGAGCGTCGTAGTTCACCTGGTAACCGAACTGACCGATGGAGTCAGCCGCAGTAGCGACCCAGCCCCAGTAGGTCAGGCAGTCAAAACCGCTGTCGGTCATATCAGCAACGAAATCCCAACTGGGAATGTTGACAGCATGGAACAGGTTCAAATTGTTGTTGGTAGCTTCATCAGCAGAACCGTTACCATAGTAGACCTGGTCGAAGGACTGGTGAGCAACAACAGACTTGTCGGCATCCCACATGGGAGCCTTGTGCATCTCGAAGTCATATGCCTTAGCATACTCATCGGTGTTGAAGAACGCGATGTACTCAACGTCGAAGTAGTCGCCCTCAGCGCCGGCTTCGGTGAAGAAGTCCAGACGGGCATAGTTCAGGACATAGTCAGTCAGAGCGGTCAGACCAACGCTGTCCAGGTCGATGATGGCCAGGTTCCAGTTGGCGTCGCCGTTCCAGTCATAGACGAACTGGTCGCCGTTACCGTTCCAGCCATCGCCGGAGCCCATGAAGAACTGGCCGGCCTTCTCGGAGTTGGTGCGGTAGGAGATGGCCATGTAGCGGGCGACCTTCAGCTGCTTCTGACCGTCGATGAAGGCGATGTAGGGATCGCCGCCGGCGGAGGTCAGGCGGAAGAAGGTTCTGCCAGCTTCGGTCTTAACCTCGCAGGGGCCAAGATCGGAGTTGCAGACCAGGTTGCCGGTCTGTGCAGCGTAGTTAGCCAGGAAATCGGGCTCTACGGTGTGCAGAGGCTCACTGGGATCGACGGGAGCATCGGTCTCGGGCTCCTGGGTGGGAACTTCGGGCTCCTCGGTGGGAACCTCAGGCTCCTCAGTGGGAACTTCGGGCTCCTCGGTGGGAACCTCAGGCTCCTCAGTGGGAACCTCGGGATCCTCGGTAGGAGTCTCAACGATGGTCTCGTCGACAACAGTCTCGCCGGCGGCGGTCTCGTCGACGACGGTCTCGTCGGTAGCAGAAGTATCGGTCTCAGGCGCGGGCGCCTCAGTCTCGGTTTCTGCGTCACCGGGAGTGGTTTCGGGAGCAGTAGTAGCGGCAGGAGCCTTGGTTTCGTCCGAAGGCTCAGTCGCTGCACTGCCTGTACCGGGTTCTGTAGCTACAGCATCGGGGCCTGTAGTAACTTCCGGAGTTTGATCACCGGTACAAGCGACAACTGTAATTACCAGAGCCAGCACAAGGGTTGCAAGGATGAGTAACTTTTTCATTGCTTTTCTTCCTTTCTTGTCTTTGCAAATTTGGAGGGAGCACAAAAAGAGCACCCTAAAAAAATGCTTAACCAATTGTAACACACTCCCCCACTTTTGTCAATAGATTTACAGGATTTTCCTCTTCTCCACTGCGTATGTTTAGCGGTTTGCACAAATTGTCCTCCCCCTAAAATAGTAAAACCGCCGTAATAAGCACGGCGGTTTTCTGATTTACTTAAAGAAACTTTAATTGACGTAATTATATCCAAGAATTTGATCGATGAGCACTGAGGTCGAGGTACTATCGGAAAGAACAAAATACTGCTTTCTGGAATCGTCATGACCAAGGTCCGTACGGAAGGTTCCGTTGTTCTTATGGATCTTATATTCCACGGTGTATTCGTACTGGGTATACTTTTTACCGTTCTTATCGACGATATCCTTAATATTCATCTTGGTGATCAGTATATCATACACCTGTTGCATGGTAAAGGGGGGCTCTGGCACCCTTCCCTCTTTGGTTTCGTAATAGGTGGTACTGAACAGTGAATTATAGGTTTCATGATCACCCATAATGATGGCATCCAGCATGGCTTTCAGGGTCACCATCCCGGGGCCGTAGCCCGGAATATCCTTATCCTCGATCAGAATGGTCTCTCCCGTGAGGTTATCCTTATAATAAATGTAGCGATCCAGGCCAAGATACTCCTGATCCTTCATAATATCATACTCATAGTCCGGATCGAAATAGATCACGGTGTTATGTCTGGAGGTGGTTTCCTCCTCGGCATTCCTGTTGATCGCACGATCAAGAATAGGCATCAAAATCATCGCGAGAACCGCAAAGACCACCATTCCGCCGGCAATGATAAGGATACGACGCTTCAACTTTTGAGATGCTTCACGGGCTTTTCTGGCCTCTTCCTCAAAGGGATTCAGCGCTTCCTCTTCGATATTTTCCAAATCATCAGCTTCGATATCCGTTTCCGCCACTTGGGGGGCTTTGAGCATATCATCATTCTCTTTTTTCATGTACTTCCCTGCCTTTCGAACGATTACGATAACAGTATAACATATAAATCTCCCCGGTACAAGTAGAAAGATGTACTTTTTTATAAATTTTTCATTAATTATTGAGTTTTCCTGTTGTCAACCGGATGAAAATATGTTATAATATACTGATTATATTTCCGAAAGAAGGATTTTCTATGAAGTATCTTGTGCTCATTCCCGACGGTATGGCAGACGAGCCTGTAGCCGCATTGAATCATAAAACCCCTATGGAGGCTGCTCACAAGCCCATGATGGACTTGCTCTGCTCCAAGGCCCTTTCCGGTCACGTTTTGAACGTTCCCAAGGGCATGGTTCCCGAAAGCGATACCGCCAATATGGCTATCCTCTCCTTTGATCCCAAAATTTATTCTCACGGTCGCTCTCCCCTGGAGGCGGTGAGTATGGGTATTGAAATGGCCCCCGACGAGACGGCATACCGTTGTAACGTCTGCACAATTTCCGATGACAATCTTCCATACGAGGACAAGATCATGCTGGATCACTCCGCCGATGAGATCACCACCGTCGAAGCCGACGAGCTTATCAAGGCGTTGGATGCGGCCCTCGGAAACGAGGTCCGAAAATTCCACACGGGTATCAGCTACCGTCATTGCCTGATCTGGAAGGACGGCGATGAGCATTACGATTTCTCCCGTCCTCACGATATCATCGGTCGCTGTATTCGCGATTATCTCCCTGCCGAGGACAACGGCGGTGCTGAATTCCGCGCCCTTATGAAGGCCAGCTACGATATTCTGAATCATCATCCTGTCAACGAGGCGCGCCGCGCCCGCGGGCTGAAGCCTGCCAACACCGCTTGGCTTTGGAGTCCCGGCAAAAAGCCTCAGTTGCCCAATTTCAAGGAAAAATGGGGGGTTGACGGCACCGTCATTTCGGCCGTTGACCTGATCAAAGGCATCGGCCTGTGCGCCGGTATGACCTCCATCGACGTTGAAGGGGCTACGGGTAACGTTCACACTAACTACGACGGCAAGGCCCAAGCTGCCATCAAGGCTTTTTCAGAGGGAGCTGATTTCGTATACGTCCACGTGGAGGGCCCCGATGAGTGCGGTCACCGCGCTGAAGTCGAAAACAAGGTGATCTCCATTGAAAAAATTGATGGACTGATCCTGAAGCCTGTGTATGAGTATCTGAAAGCAAGCGGTGAAGCCTTCAAAATTCTGGTTTTGCCCGATCACCCTACCCCTCTTGCTATCCGCACCCACTCCCCGTCCCCCGTTCCCTTCTTCCTTTATGACTCTCAGCACGAGGTGGTGGGCATTGACAGCTTTACCGAGGCCGAAGCAGGAAAAACCGGCGTTTATATTCCCGAGGGTCATACCTTGCTCAGCCATATGATCGAGAAATAACGAGCGTTATATTACAAGTGATATATTTGAATGCAGGAGGTTTATCATGTCGGATCCCACATTTAACCCTGAGGATATGGGTGAAATAGCCGAAAATTCCCCCTCTTCTACCGGGGAGACCGCAACCCTTCAAAAAAAGGAGCCCTTTGTCTCGGTTTTACTGGAGTATGTAGAGATTCTTGTTCTCTCCGTCTGTGTCGTGCTCCTCATCTTCACCTTCGGTATTCGTCTTTGCCGCGTCAACGGCAACTCTATGAACAAGACCTTGCTTCACGGTGAAATGCTGATCACCTCCAGCCTGTCCGAGCCGGAGGCCGGTGACATTATCGTGTTCCACATGACCAGCGATACTTATGCTTTTATCAACGAGCCTCTGGTCAAGCGAGTGATCGCCAAGGAAGGCCAGACCGTGAAGATCGATTACGCCAAGGGAGAGGTTTTCGTTGACGGTGTTTTACTGGACGAGCCCTACGTTGCCCTTTTGGATGAAACCAATACCGTTGATATCGGTTACTGGACCCAGTACCCTTCTCACAGCTTTGAGCCCAAAACCCTGACCTTTGAAGCTACCGTCCCCGAAGGATGTCTTTTCGTCATGGGTGACAATCGCAACAATTCTGCCGACAGTCGCATGGTGGAGGTTGGCCTTGTGGATGAACGCCGGGTGCTGGGCAAGGTGGTCTGCCGCCTGAATCCTTACACAAAATTCGACTAAAGGTCATATCTAAAAATCAACGAAAAGAGAGGTATGCCCATGCCCAGTGAGCATATTCAATGGTTTCCGGGCCACATGGCCAAAACACGGAGACTCATATCTGACAATTTAAAAAACGTACACATCATCATTGAAGTCCTGGATGCCCGTGTGCCTGTCAGCTCGAGAAACCCCGAGCTTCGTAAGCTCACGGGTCAAAAGCCCACGATTCTGCTGCTTAATAAAGCGTCCCTGGCCGATCCCCAGAAAAGCCGTGAGTTTGTCAAGCGCTATACAGATGATCACACGGTCTGCATTCTCTGCGACTGCGTCACCGGTGAGGGCATAGGCAAGCTCCCCGACGCTATCCGCAAGGTGCTTCACGAGCGAGTGGAGCGCTACGAGGAAAAAGGCATGACGGGACGGCATTTGCGCGCTATGGTGGTGGGTGTGCCCAACGTGGGTAAGTCCACCCTGATCAACCGCATGAGCGGCGGTGTCAAGGCCAAGGCCGAGAACCGTCCCGGTGTTACAAGAAATAAGCAATGGGTCACCACGAAGCTGGGACTTGACCTTTTGGATATGCCCGGTGTACTCTGGCCTAAATTTGAGGATCAGATCGTAGGTGAAAACCTGGCACTGACGGGGGCCATCCGAGACGATATTCTTGATATAGAGCATCTCGGCCTGATTTTGGTGCGCCGTCTGCGCGCTCTCTACCCCAAGGAGCTGGCTACCAGATACAAGCTGGCCGATACCGACGGATGGCAGGAGCTATCCGACGTGGAGCTGATGACCCTGATCGGAAAGAAACGTGGATGCCTGATTCCCGGCGGTCACGTGGACACCGAGCGCGTGGCCAATTTGTTGGTAGATGAATTCCGTGCCGCCCGCATCGGTAAGATGACCATTGACGAGTTGCCTCCTCTGCCGGAAAAGAAGGCCGAGGCACCTCAGAAAATCGAGGCCTCCGAAAAATTCTCCGAAAAGGAAGCGCACGAAGTCTTCACCGAAGCAAATCCCGAAAGCGAGGGAGACAATGCCTGATTTTGAGATTGAAAGATCCTTGAAGGAAAAGGGCTTTATCGCCATATGCGGTGTGGATGAAGCCGGCCGGGGTCCCCTTTGCGGCTCTGTGGTGGCCGCCGCCTGTATCCTTCCCGAGAACGTGGACCTGCCCGGCCTTAACGACTCCAAGAAGCTGACGCCCAAAAAGCGAGAGGCACTATTTGATCTGATCTGCGAGCGTGCCATCGCCTTTGGCATAGCCGAGGGAACGGTGGAGGAGATCAACGAGACTAATATTTTGGAGGCTGATCTTCTAGCCATGCGCCGCGCTATTGAAAATTTGAAAACCCCCGCTGGTGTTCCCTACCCTGCGGATTATGCTTTGATCGACGGCAACATCAGCCGTGACTTTCAGATCCCCGCAGAGGCGGTGATCAAGGGAGACGCCCGTTCCATGTCCATCGCCGCCGCCTCCATCCTGGCCAAGGTCACCCGTGACCGTCAATGCGTGGAGATGGACAAGGCCTATCCTGAATACGGCATCGCCAAGCACAAGGGCTATGGTACAAAGCAACACATGGAAGCTTTGAGAAAATATGGCCCTGCTCCCATCCATCGGACGAAATTCATCCGTTTTCTGAACGAGGATAAGTCATGAGCGCCGTCGAAAAGCCCGACAAACTGACGGTGGGACATCTTGGAGAAGCCGCCGCCGCTGCTTACTACGAGAAGCAAGGCTACTGCGTTGTAGGTCAAAATCTGCGTTTTTCCCACAGAGAGCTCGATCTCGTGGTAGAAAACGATGCTTCACTCGTATTTGTAGAAGTCAAGACCCGTAAGCAGACTATAGGCGAGATCTCTCCCTTTGGCCGTCCCGCGCGAGCGGTGGGTCGTGAGAAGCAGCGAAACACCGTTTTGGCCGCCGAAGCCTATCTGCGTGTCCATCCAACCACCAAACAGCCTCGCATAGATGTAGTGGAGGTATACATATCCTATAGAGGAAACACCCCTGTCGTTGAGGATGTGGTCTGCATCCGCAATGCTTTTGGAAAAAGATAATTTACAAAAAAGAAGGTAATACATATGAAGCCCTGTTTGTTTGATACCCATTGTGACACAGCGTATGAGCTCTATCACAGAGAATGTGACCTTTTGAAAAACAATTGCCACATAGACCTTGAAAAAGCGTCGGTATATCCCAAATATGCCCAATATTACGCTGTATGGAGCAATCGTCGCTTGGACGATGAAACCTGCTGGGAGCAGTTCCTCAAGATCGCAGAGAATTTCGACAAGGAGATTGCCGACACCGATGGAAAAGCGGTTCGTGTCACCAATGCGGAAGGTTTGAAGGCCGCTTGGAACAACGGGCAACACGCTGCCATCCTTGCAGTAGAGGACGCCCGTCTGACCGCCGGTAAGATTGAGCGCGTGGACATTCTCGCCGGGATGGGTGTGAAGTACATGACCCTGCTTTGGGGCGGAGAGACCTGCATCGGCGGATCTCACAACACAAACAGCCCTCTCACAGATTTTGGCCGAGACGTAGCGCGCAGATGCTTCGAGGTGGGTATTGTGCCCGACGTATCCCACGCCTCTGAAGAGGCAGTAGACGATCTCATCCCCATCGCTTACGAGTACGCCAAGCCCTTCATCGCTACCCATTCCAATTCTCACGCCGTGTACGGACACACGAGAAATCTGCGTGACCGTCATTTCGAGCATATCAAAAAGCTGGGCGGTATCGTGGGTCTCAGCCTTTGCACCTCTCACCTCACCGACACTTCCCTGCGTCCGGCGGATGCCACCGATCTTCTGCGCCATCTGGAGCATTATCTTTCTCTCGGCGGCGAGGATATCGTGGGCTTTGGCGCGGATTGGGACGGCACCGATCTGCCTCAAGGCTTTGAGCACGTAGGTCATTTGGCAAATTTTGCCGAGCTTATGGGTCAGCACAACTACAGCGACGAGCTGATCGAAAAGATCTTCTGGAAGAATTTCTATGATTTCGCCTTGAGAAATTTATAATTATTCTCCGAAATCTGTAGGGGAGGCGTTTCGCCTCCCGATAAAATCACAGATCTGCGCGGGAGGGGAAACCCCTCCCCGCTGCAAGATTATCATTCAATATCCCGTAAAACACCCATGAAACCAATTTTCTCATATAGGAGCACACAACCATGATGTATCAATCCACCCGTGACGCAAGTCACAAGAAGTACACCGCCGCAGAAGTCATCAAGATGGGTCTCGCACCCGACGGCGGCCTGTTCATCCCCGAGACCATTCCCGCTCTGACGGCTGACGAGATCACCGCCCTCTGCAAGGAGTCCTATCCTGTCCGCGCGGCCAAGATTCTCGGTAAATTCCTCACCGACTATACCTACGACGAGCTATTGTCCGACTGTACCGCTGCTTACTGCGATACATCCTTCCCCGGCGGCGCCGCTCCCCTCGTTCACGTTCACGATAACGTCTATTCTTTAGAGTTGTGGCATGGCCCCACCGCCGCCTTCAAGGACATGGCCCTTCAGATTATGCCCCGCCTGCTCTCCCGCGCCCTTGTCAAAACCGGTGAGACTCGTGACGCGCTGATCCTGGTAGCCACCTCGGGTGACACGGGCAAGGCCGCCTTGGAGGGCTACAAGGACATTGACCGCATCCGAATCATGGTCTTCTATCCTGTGGACGGTGTGAGCCGTGTGCAAAAGCTGCAGATGGCTACCCAGACAGGCGACAATGTCAACGTCACCGCCATTTACGGCAACTTTGACGATGCGCAGACAGGCGTCAAGAACATCTTTTCTGACAAGGCCATGGCCGAGGCTCTCGACAAAGAGGGTTACGTGCTGTCCTCCGCTAACTCCATCAACTGGGGCCGTCTCGCACCTCAGATCGTCTATTATGTATCTGCCTACTGCGATCTGCTGAGCAAGGGCGTGATCAAGATGGGCGAGGTCATGGACGTCTGTGTGCCTACAGGTAATTTCGGCAATATTTTCGCCGCCTATATCGCCAAGCTCATGGGACTGCCCATCCGTCATTTCGTTTGCGCATCCAACAAGAACAACATCCTCACCGATTTCCTGCGCACCGGCACCTACGACCGCAACCGCGCCTTCCATCTGACCATGTCCCCCTCCATGGACATTCTGATCTCCAGCAATCTGGAGCGTCTCCTTTGCTTCACCGCAGGAGAGGATGCCACCGCAGCTTACATGGCCGCCCTCAAGGAGACGGGGGCTTATACCGTGGACGAGGATGTCAAGGCCGCCATCGCCGAGAACTTCTCGGGCTATTTTGCCGACGAGCGCGCCACCGCCGCCACCATTCAGAACTATTATAACGACTACAATTATCTGTCCGACACCCACACCGCCGTGGCTTTGTCTGCCGCAGAGCAATACCTCAGCGACAAGAGCGAGACGGTCGTGCCTATGGTAGTCGCCTCTACCGCCAGCCCCTACAAGTTTGCGGCTGACGTATACACCTCCCTGTCTGGCGGTGAAAAGCTCCCCAAGGATCCTCTGTCCGCCCTGGATCAGCTCACCGAAGAAACCGGCGTGGCCATTCCCTACCCTCTGTGCGGTCTTTCTGAGCGCAAGGTGCGCTTCACCGAGGTCATCAAGGCTGAGGAGATGCCCGCCGCGGTTCTCGCATACTGCAAATCTTGATTTTTCTCTTCATTTTTGATAAAGGAGTCCCTTTATGCGCATCCTATTCATGGGCACACCCGATTTTGCCCTCACCACTCTGAAGGCACTTTATGATGCCGGCGAGCAGATCGTCGGCGTCGTTACCCAGCCCGATAAACCTCGCGGACGAGGAAACGTCATGACACCTCCCCCGGTAAAGGCTTTTGCAGAATCTGTGAACATCCCCGTTTATCAGCCTGCAACCCTGAAAAACGGCGCATTTGATGAAACGCTGAAAGCGCTTGATCCTCAACTGATCGTGGTTGTGGCTTACGGCAAGATTCTGCCTGTTTCTGTATTGGAATATCCCGTTTACGGTTGCATAAACGTCCACGGCTCCCTCCTTCCCGCTTTGCGAGGCGCCGCCCCCATGCAGAGAGCCATTATGGACGGTCATTCCGTGACAGGCATCACCACCATGTATATGGCAGATGGCATTGACACGGGCGATATGCTTCTCAAGGCCGAGATGCCCATTGAACCCGACGATAATTTTGAAACAGTCCACGACAAGCTGGCTGCTCTGGGTGCTGAGACCATGCTCAAGACCATCGAGGCGTTGCGCGCAGGTACCCTTGTGCGAATCCCGCAGGACGACACGTTGGCAACCTATGCCGCCAAGATCGAAAAGGCTGACTGTCTCATAGACTTTTCCACTTCTGCCTCCGTAGTTCACAACCGCATACGCGGCTTATCGCCTATTCCCCTGGCCTTCACGCACACGCCCGACGGAAAGCTTTTGAAGATCGTAGCCGCCCATGTTGGTTGCATGGCCGGTCAAAAGGCTGTCCCCGGCACCGTTGTCTCGGCTTCTGACGGTATTGAGGTTGCTTGCGGTGACGGTACCGTGGTCTTTACCCGTGTGGTTCCCGAAGGAAAGGGACAGATGGGTGCCGCTGATTTCGTTCGCGGACGCAAGATCAATGAGGGCGACGTGCTCACATGATATAAGGAGTTTTTGTATGTTATTCGGTTTATTCTGGGGTGACTGGACGGTTTTGATCCTCATCCCCACCATGATCTTTGCCTTTTGGGCACAATTCAACGTTCAATCCACCTTCAAAAAATACAGTAAGGTGCACAACAGCCGCCACTTGACCGGAGCAGACATAGCGCGCCGCATCCTGGACGAAAACGGACTCTACCACATTCGTGTGGAGCATATTCCCGGTCATCTTAACGATCACTACGATCCCAGGACTCAGGTTATCCGCTTATCTGACGCGGTCTACGGCTCGACAGGCGCCTCTGCCATTGGTGTTGCCGCTCATGAAGCAGGTCACGCCTGCCAGCACGCCACGGGCTACGTGCCCATCAAGATCCGACAGGCTATCATTCCCATCACCAACATCGGATCCGGTTTGGCCATGCCCATTTTCCTGTTGGGACTGATCTTTGCCGGCGGTAGTTATTTGGGCAACGGTGTTGGAGACATTTTCATGACCATCGGCATTCTGCTGTTCTCCCTGTCTACTGTTTTTCAGCTTGTTACGCTTCCTACCGAGTTCAACGCCTCGTCCCGCGCTATCAGGACTTTGGAATCCACCGGCGCCCTGTACGGCGAAGAGCTGGATGCCGCTTCCCGTACCCTTCGTGCGGCAGCGCTCACCTACGTCGCAGCGCTGGCCTCTTCTCTGGCCTCTCTCCTTCGTTTGATCCTTATCGCCAACCGTCGCAGATAAGGGCAGAAAATCCCGCCGAATTCTCTGAGTTCAACGGTCTCAACAGTAAATTTTAAGGGGCCGACTCTGTATGAGCCGACCCCTTATTTCAATTAACCCTTCATATCCTCGTTGGGCTTGAAGGTAGCGCAGACGGTATCATTGCTGGTGGAGGCGTAGGTGGGTCCTACGGTGATCTCCTTAGCCGTGCAATGGGTTTCTCCGTCGTGATAGGTGCAATTTTTCACATCACAGCAAACGCCTTTGATGTGATCGCAGCCAAAGCCGCCGCAAGAGCGCTTATTGGATTCGGACATGGTGAATACCTGCCTTTTTTCTTTGTTCGGAAGCCATCGTGAGTACGCTGTAGCTCATCGCGCCTTCCTCGCAGGTTAGTGTGCGCGGTTTTGGACGGGTTATACGCTTTTATTTTTTATCGAGATAAATTGTTGTTTAGTATCCTTTCCACTTTTCTCTCCGCGGCGAGAGAAAAGTTCCAAAAGAGCGCCGCTTAGTGCAGAACCTACGGTTCTCCCTAAGAACCCAACTCCCTCGTGACGCTAGCCGTT
>SVTR01000052.1 GCA_015063685.1 Oscillospiraceae bacterium
AACGAAAGTGAGATATGATATGATCAATTTGGGAAACAAGATCCGCGAGCTGCGGGTGAACAAGGGGCTGACCCAAGAGCAGTTGGCTACCGCCCTGAGCCTTTCCCCCCAGGCCATCTCCAAATGGGAGACGGGCGGGGGCTATCCCGACGTGGCCACTCTGCCCGTGCTGGCGGGGTATTTCGGGGTGAGTCTGGATGATATGTTTGAGTATGACCCCGAGGAAATTGAAGAGAAGATTCAGAAGGTTCTCTACAGCTCACGCGGAGGGCTCTTTGGCTCAGATCTAAGCATACAGATCCTTTTGGATGGTATTGCTGCCTATCCGAGCGGATATATTCTGAAACGAGAATTGCTTTGGCATTATGCAGAACGAATCAGCAAGGGAGACAAATCCGATATTGTCGAAAAAGCATTAATTTTGGGACAGCAAATCATTGCGGAATGCAAGGATACCTTTATCACATTAGGTGTCATGGGAGACATGGCTGATATCTACATCAATACAGGCCGATACGAGGAAGGCAAAAAGCTGATCGAATCCATGCCCTACCGCTATCATTTGGATATTTATGACCGTATGCGGTGTACGGTCATGTTCCTGAACGGGCAGGACAGTCTGCATGAGGCGAGAGAGTGGAAGCGCTGGGCGCATCAGGAGCTGTACATGGTCTGCGAGTCCGAGGCCAAGTGCTTCTACGATACGGGCGATTATGAAAACGCGCTTCTCTCCTATGAGGAGGCGGCGGATCTCCTTGAGCGGTTCTGGCGCAGAGAGATCCCCCGCGAGTATGCCTTACTGCAAGGCCCTGACATTCCGAGAGGCTTGACCATGGTCAATATCGCCGCCTGCCTGTACCGATTGGGCAGGATCGAGGAATGTGACACTATGCTGGATCGGGCCTACCGCACGATCCGAGAGGCCTACAGCGACGAATGGTGGGAGAAATGCAAGGACATTCGCATTGACGAGTACAGGAAATGGTACGATAAGATGGGGCTGAACGAATATAAGCCCTGGCCGTATTGATCCACCACAAAAAAAGCCTCGGCTGGGATCATTCCCTGTCGAGGCTGATTTTTCGATATTCTTGTAGGGGCGAACTGCGTTCGCCCGCAAATTTCATCCACACAACGGGCGAACACAGTTCGCCCCTACGGAAACGCTTACTTAATCCTCATCCCCGCGATTCTCTCAGCATCCGGCGTCACGTAAGCCGTCCAATTCGTATGATAGGTCACGAATCCCGGCTTAGCGCCCGGCACCTTGCGGACGTGGCGCACCAGCAGGTAGTCCACGGGGATCTGGGCACCGCCCGCGGCCTTGGAGTAGTGGGCGGCGATGGAGGCGGCGTCGGTGAAGTCCTGCGCGTCGGGCTCCTCGCCGTTCGTCACCATGACCACGTGGGAGCCGGGGACTCCTTTGGCGTGGAACCAGTAGTCGTTACGGTCGGCCAGCTTATGGGTGATGTGCTCGTTTTGCAGGTTGTTCTTACCGCAATAGACCAGATAGCCGTTGGTGGTTCTGAACTTGGCCACGGTGGGGGCGGGCTGCTTCTTGGGAGCGGCGTAGCCCTTCATGCGGGAGGCGTAGCCCGAGCGGTACAGCTCGTCGCGGATTTCCGCTAAATCGTTGGCGGTTTCGGCGTGGGAGAGGGCATCGAAAACCGTGTAGATATAGTTCAGCTCTTCCCTGCCCAGCGCCAACTGTTTGGTCAGCTCCACCTTGGCGTTGCGAGCCTTGGCGTACTTTTTATAGTATTTCTGGGCGTTGGCGGCGGGAGTGAGGCGTTCGTCCAGGGTGATCAGGCAGGTGCCGTATTCGCCTGTTGCGTCGTTCCACGCCTCATAATCGGTCAGCTCTACCTGCTTGTCACCCTTTTTGATCATATAGATGCTTGCGGTGATGAGGTCACCGTATTTTTTATAGACGGCGGCTTTTTCACAGTCCCGCAGCTCGCTCTCCTGGATGTCCAGCTTCTTCTTGACACGGCTTTCGGCGTTGGTCAGCAGGCGCAGGACATCCGAGGCTCGCTGGGTCAGGCGGCTGGCCTTGTCACGGGTCTCAAAGTAAGCGTCCAGCATGGCCGAGGCGGTCTCAAAGGGACGGGATTCGGTGGGGCTTGTATAGTGGGTGAGGGGGCAGAAGGCGTACTCCACGGGCTTGCCGTCCGAGAGGATCATGGTGGGGGCATAGTCGGCGGTCTTGATGCGATCCATGACTGCCGAAAAGCCCTTCCAAAGAGTCTCTGCCGAGGCGTACCTTGCGGGGGTATCGGGGTGGCGGGTGGAGACATAGACCATCTCACGGGCCACGGCGGCGGAGATGCCCAAGAAGCGTGAAAGGATAAATTTATCCAAAGGCTTTTCGGGATTTTCCGCGCTATACAGCTCCGAGAAGCGGTCAAAGTCGGTCTCCAAGGGGTTATCCTTGTCCTGGGGAGGAGGGAGCTCGTAGCGCATACCCGGGAGGACCTGCCGCTGGGTGGAGGTGGTGAAGTCCACGGTCTTGAAGGCGGCAATGATGCGCTTATTCTCGTCGGCGAAGATGAGGTTGGAGTATTTGCCCATCAGCTCCGCGATGAGGTATCGGGTGCAGGCAAAGCCCATTTCATCCCTTGTGTCAAAGCCAAGGATGACCACCCGCTCAAAGCCTGCCTGCTCAATGGAGGACAGCTTGGCACCCGTCAGGTGCTTGCGCAGGAGCATACAGAACATGGGGGGCTGGGCGGGGTTTTCTTTTGTCAGCTCGGTAAAGCCGATACGGGGGTTTGCGCCTGCGTTGATGAGGAGGCGGCGGCCGCCCTCAAAGGAGCGGATCTGCAGTATAATTTCGTCTCGCTCGGGCTGCATGACCTTCTCCACGCGGCCGCCGAGGGCGGCTTGGGCGATCTCATGAGTCATACAGGCGAGCATACCGGCATCAAAGGCCATTGTACGATTTCCTTTCAAGGGGATTTTCTATGGGATATTATAGCACAGTTTCGGGGGAAAATCAAGGGGTACCGCACAACTCAACCACAGGTTTGTCTTCTATGAAAAAGAAAACATCTTGCATTTTCAGGAACTTCGTGGTATAATGGTCACATCAAACCATGCGGGAGGTCTATCATGAAAACCGTAAAGATCCTGTTCGTCGGCAACAGCCACACCTACAACTGCGATATCCCCTACCGTGTCAAGCTTTTGGCGGCGGCCGAGGGGGTGGACTGTCAGGTCGCCATGAACGCCCACGGCGGCTGGACCCTGTTCCAGCACGCAAACGAGCCCGACGTTCCCTTCAACCTCCGCTACGGCGGGTATGACTTCGCTATCTTTCAGGAGCATGCCCATCCCTTCGACTACGGCGGGCACATGATGGAGGCGCTCCCCAAGCTCATGGCCTGGGCCAAGGAGGGCGGCGCGTACCCCATCCTGTACACCACCTGGAGCCAGAAGCATGAGCGGCACCTGCAGGAGGGCATCAACGCCGCGTATGAGGCCGCCTCTGCCGAGCTGGGGATCACCCTGTCCCGTGTGGGGGAGGCATGGTGGGCAGAGATGGACGCTCATCCCGAGGTGGATCTTTTCTGCCCCGACGGCGGTCACGCTTCCCTCGCGGGGGCGGAGGTTATTTCCAAGACCTTGTGGGAGACCTTGAAAAAGGCGATGCAAGGGAAGGCGGAGGTGCGTCAAAACTAAATTTTCACAAGTATAATGCTAAAATCAGCACGAAAAAGAGCCGTCGCAGGACAATGCCCGCGATGGCTCTTTCGCTATACTTAATTGAAAAAAGTTGTTATTTGCGGCCACTTTTAATAATATAGCCCTTCATAACTTCCAAATAGGGACCATAAACTATCGTTTGCAAGAATAAAATCATTATTTAGTAATAAAAGCGAAATCAAATAAATATTTTTTAGAATTTTTTTAGAAAAAAATATTTACAACGATTTCGTAAGCTTTTTCTCAAAAAAACGCAAAACGAAATGGGGCAAATAGCAACAAAAAAGCTCGGGAATCAACCATTTCTGACTGACTACCGAGCAATTTTTGGTCTGAGTGACACGACTTGAACGTGCGGCCTCTACCACCCCAAGGTAGCGCGCTACCAGCTGCGCCACACCCAGATGTTGCCTCAAGGTCTTGCCTTGCGACTTGATTATTATAGCACATGAGATGATAAAAGTCAATAGATTTTTTGAATTTTTCGGGGCTAAAAAAGCGACAAAACGCACCTCTTTTTTTGTGCAAATTCAACAGATTTTGCGTATGGTGACCATAAGTACAACCGTTTTGCCGAGGTTTATCCTCTTTCACATATCCTTCGCACCGGCAACCCTACGGAGGGTTTCTCCGGTCAGTCGATAGACCGTCCATTCGTCCATGGGTACAGCGCCGAGGGAGCGGTAAAATTCAATACTGGGACGATTCCAGTCAAGACAACTCCATTCCAGCCGTCCGCAGTCTCTCTCCACCGCGATGCCCGCCAGGGCTTGGATAAGCGCTTTTCCGTGGCCGCGACCGCGAAATTCGGGCAACACAAAAAGATCCTCGAGGTAGATGCCTGCCCTGCCGAGGAAGGTTGAAAAATTGTGAAAAAACAGGGCGAAGCCCACCGTTTCACCGTTTTCCACAGCGAAAATGACCTCGGCCTTCTTTTTTTCAAAGATCCACTCTAACAGCAGATCCTCCGTGGCCACGACGTCATCCGTCATGTGCTCATATTCTGCCAACGCTTTAATAAAGCCAAGAATCAGGGCAACGTCCTTTTCCGTGGCAAATCTGATCTCAGTTTGGTGCATATGGATTCTCCTTATCTCTGACATTGGGGAGAATCTACCGATTTATCGCAAGTTTTCTCCCGAATACTTCCCTATTATAGCAGATCTCATCGTATCTTGCAAGTCGTATTTTGAAAGATTTACTTTCTCGTTTCTTATTTTCTCGGCATCCTTGAAAATTCATATTGAAATCCCGCACATTTCATGGTATAATATAAAAAATCAAAAACGAAAGGAGACAATGATGAAACGCAAGCTGACTATTGGTATTCTCGCTCACGTGGACGCCGGAAAGACAACTCTTTCCGAGGCATTGCTCTACCTTTCGGGCAGGATCCGCCGTTTGGGGCGGGTGGATCACCAGGACACCTATCTTGACACCTATGCCGTGGAGCGGGAGCGAGGCATCACGATCTTTTCCAAGCAGGCCCGCTTTTCCACCGAGGGTTGTGAATTTATTCTTTTGGACACCCCGGGACATGTGGATTTTTCCGCGGAGGCTGAACGCACGTTGGCGCTTTTGGATTACGCCATTCTGGTCATCAGCGCCCCTGACGGTGTACAGAACCACACCCGCACGTTGTGGCAGCTATTGGAGTTTTACCACATTCCCACCTTCATTTTCGTCAATAAAACCGATATCGCCATGAAGCGGGGAGAGGACATGGCGGCGGCTCTTTCCAAGCAGTTATCCCCCCTCTGTGTTCCCTTTTTCGAAAAGCAGACCAAGGCTGAGCTGGACGAGCGTTTGGCCATGGTCAACGAAGGCTTTTTAGACTGTGTGCTTGGTGGAGAAGAGATTGATGATAGTGACATCGCGGCTCTCATTTCCGAGCGCAGGCTCTTCCCTTGCCTGTTTGGCTCGGCCCTCAAGCTGACGGGTATCGACTTTTTCCTGGACACCCTTGACCGCTTTACGCTTGCACCTGTTTACGAGCATCAAGCCTTCGGCGCCAAAGTCTACAAGATCGCCCGGGCATCCGGGACACGGCTGACCTATCTCAAGGTCACGGGCGGTTCCCTGTCCACCCGCGACGAGATCACCTACGTGACCGAGGACGGGCAAAAAATGACCGAGAAGGTAGCGCAGCTCCGCCTGTATTCGGGCGATAAATTTGAACAGGTGGACAGCGTTGTTCCGGGGGAGATCTGCGCGGTCATCGGGCTCTCGGCCACTTACATAGGTCAGGGCTTGGGCATCGAAAGTGACACCTGCAAGCCCGTCCTGGAGCCTGTACTGTCCTATCAGATCCTGCTTCCGCCGGAATGCGACCTCAGAGTCTACTATCCAAAGCTCAAGGAGCTTGAGGAAGAGGAGCCCTCTCTCCATCTTTTGTGGAACGAGGAGCTCAGACAGATCGAGGCGCGGCTCATGGGCGACATCCAGATCGACCTCTTAAAGCGTCTCATTCAAGACCGCTTCGGCATTGCGTGCACCCTTGACACGGGTCGGATCTTATACAAAGAAAAAATCGCGAAAAAATCTGTGGGCGTCGGACATTTCGAGCCCTTACGGCATTATGCCGAGGTACAACTGCTTCTGGAACCTCAGCCTAAGGGGACAGGACTCATTTTTGATACACATCTCCCCGAAAACTCTCTGGATCTCAACTGGCAGAGGCTCATCCTCTCCCATCTTTACGAAAAAGCCCATCGCGGCACCCTTACGGGGGCTTTGCTCACCGACACCAAGATCACGCTGGTAGCCGGTCGCGCTCACCTCAAGCACACCGAGGGCGGCGACTTTCGGGAGGCCACCCTGCGCGCCGTTCGTCACGGACTCATGAAGGCGGGATGCATCCTTCTGGAGCCTTACTACAAATTCCGCCTGGAGATTCCCAATCTCAACGTGGGTCGTGCCATGTCGGATCTGACGGCACGGTATGCCGAGTTTGAGGTAGAGGGTTCCTCCGAGGACATGACCACTTTGGTCGGGCGAGCGCCCGTGGCAACCCTCTTGGACTACACCCGCGAGGTCATCTCATACACCCGCGGACAGGGGCGGCTGACCTGTGTATCCGACGGATACGAGCCCTGTCACAATCAAGAGGAAATTGTGGCCGCCACAGGCTACGATCCCGAGGCTGACCTTGAAAACACCCCCCACTCGGTGTTCTGCGCCCATGGCGCCGGATTTGTGGTGCATTGGCGTGAGGTAGACAACTACAAGCATCTGGACGCCTCCGCCGCCTTAGCTACCCCTGCTGACCTGGCCATTCCCCGTGTGTCAGGCCTCGGTAAACGCTATCATCTGAGTGACGAAGAGCTGGAGGCCATCATGCTGCGAGAATTCGGCCCTATCAAGCGGCGCAGATATACCGAGCCCAAGTTGGTATCGGGAGAGAAAAAAATTAAGCCTCCCAAAAAGAAAGTTGATATACCTCATCGTCATATGACCATTATCGACGGGTATAATCTGATCTATTCCTGGGAAAGCTTACAGGAGATCTCGACCTTCAGCCTGGAAAAGGCCAGGGAGACTCTGATGGACATCCTGTCCAGCTACGTAGCCTTTACCAAAACCGAGGTCGTATTGGTATTTGACGCTTACCTCGTCCGTGACGGAGAGGGCTCGGACTTTACCCACGACGGCTACCGCGTGGTATACACACGGCAGGATCAGACGGCCGACGCCTTTATTGAAAAAATGATGCACGCTCTCGGTCCCGATTACACCGTCAAGGTGGTGACGGGAGACAGGCTCCTGCAGTTTTCTGCCGTTCATTCGGGGATCTCACGCATGACGGCCAAGGAATTTCAGGACGAGATCACAGCCGTTGGCAACGAGATCACGGAATTTATCAAAAAATTGACTTGAAGCCTCAGACGTACTTGACGAATTCCCCAAAATTTGATATAATGATCCCGAAAATGATCTCTCACATTTCGGATCATGATGGAAGGAGCAAATTATATGGCTAAAACAGTTCAAAACATTTTGGATCTTATCAAGGAAAAGGACATCAAGATGGTAGACTTTAAAATGGTGGATATCAACGGTCAGTACCGCCACGTCACCATTCCCGCCGAAAACTTCTCTGAGGACACCATGAAGAGCGGCATCGGCTTTGATGCCTCCAACTACGGGTACGCCGTGGTAGAAAAGAGCGACATGGTCTTCATTCCCGACCCCGACACCGCCGTGGTGGATCCCTTCTGCTCCATCCCCACTCTGTCCATGACGGGCAACGCTATGATCATCGACACCCCCGAGAACCGCCCCCTGCCACAGTACCCCCGCAACATCATCCGCGCGGCTGTGCAGTACATGAAGGACAGCGGCGTAGCCGATGAGATGAAGATCCTGCCCGAGTTTGAGTTCTACCTTTTCGATAATGTGGGTTGGGAGATCAGCGGCCGTGAGGTATCCGCCACCGTGGACGCCAAACAGTCCTACTGGAACAGCGCCACCGAGGGCCTGGGCGTGGTGGTCCCCAAGCAGAAGAACTACCACATCGCCAAGCCCTTTGATATCTCCTACGAGTGCCGTAGCGAAATGTGCATGCTCATGAAGGACATGGGTATCGAGATCAACTACCATCACCCCGAGGTGGCCGCTTCGGGCCAGTTTGAGATCGAACCCCAGCTGGGTGAGGTGGTGCATATGGCCGACGCCACCATGCAGATCAAGTATATCATCCACAACACCGCGCTGAAGTACGGCAAGACCGCCACCTTCATGCCCAAGCCCATCTACGGTGAGGCAGGTAGCGGTATGCACGTGCATATGCTTCTGTTCAAGGACGGTCAGCCCGTGTTCTCGGATGACAACGGCTACGCTCACCTGTCTGAGACTGCCCACTACTTCATGGGCGGTCTGCTCAAGCACATCGCCTCCCTCTGCGCCCTGACCAACCCCTCCACCAACTCTTTTAAGCGTCTTGTCCCCGGCTTTGAGGCCCCCGTCACCGTGGGCTACGCCACCTCTAACCGTAGCGCGGTCATCCGCATCCCCGCCTACGCCAAGAGCCCCGACAAGCGCCGCTTCGAGCTTCGCAATCCCGACGCCACCTGCAACCCCTACTTCTGCTACGCCGCCATCCTCATGGCAGGTCTGGACGGCATCAAGAACAAGATCGACCCCCACGCCGAGGGCTGGGGTCCCTACGACTTCAACCTCTTCCACCTTTCCGACGAGGAGAAGGCCAAGCTCAAGGGTCTGCCCACCAGCCTTCCCGAGGCCCTGGACGCCCTGGAGGCCGACCACGATTACCTGACCGCGGGCGGTGTCTTCCCCGAGGAGCTGCTCAAAAACTTCATCAAGAACAAGAGAGCCGAGTGCGCCGAGCTCTCTAAGATTCCTCATCCCGCTGAGTTCGATAAGTATTATAATCTGTAATTGCGATAAACAGCCCCGAAGGAGAATTCCGTCGGGGCTGTTTACGTAGTGCGCTTCGTGTTCTCTTGACTTCTTCCCCTGTCTGTGGTATAATGCTTTCAGATAAGCGGGAGGGGCATCCTTTCCCCAACCCACAAGGAGGACTCCGCCATGACCACCGCTACCAAGGAATATCTGACTCAACTGGATCAGCTCTGCGAGGAGAGAAAAGCGACCATCCGCGCCTCTGCCGACACCGTCGCGGTCACGGGCACCACCTACTACGTCAGCAACAGCGGTGACGATACCGCCGACGGCCTGACCCCGGAGACAGCGTGGAAAACCCTTTCGCGGGTGTCTGATGCCGCTCTGGCCTACGGGGACTGCGTCCGCTTCAAGCGGGGGGATCTCTTCCGTGGGCAGGTCATGACCAAACCCGGGGTGACCTACGCCGCCTACGGCACGGGGGAGAAGCCCTGCTTCTACGGCTGGGACAGGAGCCTGGCCGATCCCGCCCTCTGGGAGCTGTACGATGAAACCCACCGCATCTGGAAACTCACCGAGCCCATCCTGGATTGCGGTACCATCGTTTTCAATAGTGGGGAAGCCCACAGCCGCAAGCTCATCCCCTCCTACATCGGCGGGCGCTTCGTCTGCCGAGAGGACGAGAGCCGTCCCTTCGATATGGCTACGGCCATGACCCAAGATCTGGATATGGTCTGCTTCTACGACGGGCGGCTGACCGAGGTCCCCACGAGGGGGCAGAGCTTTCCCATCCCCGTCATCGACGGCGAAAGCTACGGGGAGCTGTACCTGCGCTGTGACGGGGGCAACCCCGCCGAGGTCTTCTCCGAGATCGAGGCCCTGCCCCGCAGGCGCATCTTCGTGCTGGCCTGTAACCCCGACGTGACGGTGGACAACCTCTGCATCAAATACACGGGGGACCACGCCATCGCGGGGGGCGGTCAATGCCTGAAGGGTCTGACCGTCACCAACTGCGAGCTGGGCTGGATCGGCGGCTCCATCCAGCACTACTACGGCACCGACCCTAACTACCCCGAAGGCGGGCGGGGCACCGTCACCCGCTACGGCAACGCCATTGAGATCTACGGGGGCTGTGACGGCTATCGTGTAGAGAACTGCTACATCTACCAGGTCTACGACGCGGGCATCACCCACCAGATCTCCACGAACGGCGGCTTCTACGCCCTGAAGAATATCCGCTACGCTGATAATCTCATCGAGCATTGCGTTTACTCCATCGAGTATTTCCTGGAGAAGAGCGGTGGGGACGAGGCCAGCCACATGGAAAACTGCGAGATCTGCCGCAATATCCTCCGCTTCTCGGGCTACGGCTGGGGTCAACAACGCCACAACATAAGCACCCCAGCCCACATCAAGGGCTGGAGCTACGAGAACACCGCGCGGGATTTTTCGGTACATCACAACCTCTTTGACCGCGCCGCCTACCGTATGCTTCACATGGTGGCCCGCGATCCCGAGAGCTGTCCTACCCTGTACGGGAATACCTACATTCAGACCCTCGGTGGGATGCTGGGGCAGTATGGCGGGAACCGCGAGGCCGAGCCGCATGTGGTGGCCTTTGACGAAGATACCGAGCGGGTGTTGACCGAGGAATGGGGCGAGAGGGAGCCCCAGGTGTACGGGATCGAATGAAAATCTGCGCGGATCAAGCGGCATCATGAATTCAAGACTAAAAAACGACCCGACGGAATCTCCCTCCGTCGGGTCGTTTTCATATTCACTTATGCCTACACGACAAACGCACACCGTGCGCCGTTTGTAGAGCTTTGAAGTGTCTGTTTATTTTACCATACCGTAGCCACCGGCGTATTTGCTGACCTCGGAAACAGCCACGAAGACCTTATTATCACAGACCTTACGGATCTCTCGGAGGGTCTTGGGGGCTTCCTTACGAGGGAGGACAATGAAGATCATGTTCATTTTTTCCTTGGAGCCGTGGCCGTCAAGGACGGTATAGCCCCGATTATTTTCCCGAAGATAGTCGGTGATCTTCTTGGTACTGTCATCGTTGGCGATGAGCTCCAGGTTGGATGTGCCCAGGGCGATCTTGCTCTCCAGCGTGGAGCCCAAGAACAGACCCGTAGCGTAACCTACACAATAGAAAAGGAGGAGCAGGAGGTTATCGCCCAAGGAGCCGATCAAGGTGGAAATGACAAGACCCCAGATGGTACATTCGATAAAGCCGAGGCCCGCGGCCTTGAGACGTTGACCCTTGACCATCATGCAGGTTTTGAGAGATTGGATGGTGATCTCGATGATCTTGGCGGCGCAGACGAGCAGACAGACGAGGATGGGGGATATGCCCCGCAGGGTTTCGAGAAATTCAGACATGGTGGTTCTCCTTTATGTTTGTTATTTTTTATTTTGGGGTAGGAAGATAAATAGTTGTTTAGCATCCTTTCCACTTTTCTGCCCACGGCGGCAGAAAAGTTCCAAAAGAACGCCGCTTAGTGCAGAACCTACGGTTCTCCCTAAGAACCCAACTCCCTCGTGACGCACGCCGCTCCCCAATAGGGAGTGGAGCGGCTATCGCGTGTACTGTGTCAGCCAACGCCGATAGCCCGCCTCAGCGGCGGAGCGCCTTGAGGCTCATACCGTGCCGTTCAGAAAGCGTTAGTGAGTTTGAAGAAATCCAATATTGAAAAATAGTATCGAATCCATAGTTCTCACGGCGAGAGATAATCGTTTGATTGAAAGACAACAACATTTGTCCATTCGCCATCAGAACTGTAGCTTCGCCACCTGACTCTGACCATCCCTCTGTTCTACCAACAGAAACATATCAATTGGACTTTTGATGAGCCCCGAGGCGCTCCGCCGTGGGGGCGGATTTTCGCCGGTGGCTGACAAAAAACACGCTGTTGTCCGTTTGGCCTTTGCCAAACGGCTAGCGTCACGAGGGAGTTGGGTTCTTAGGGAGAACCGTAGGTTCTGCACTAAGCGGCGCTTCTTTTGCGCCGCTTGCGGCGTCTTTTCATCTCGCCGTGGAGAGAAAAGTTGAGAAGAC
>SVTR01000053.1 GCA_015063685.1 Oscillospiraceae bacterium
CGCTTTTGCTTGTACTTCTATCTCCTGTTGTTCAATTTTCAATGATCAATTTTTTCATGCCATACTCACTTCCGTGCGCATAGCCTTGGTATTATACCACATCCCTCTCTCTTTGTCAAGAGGTTTTGCAAAAGTTTTTTAAAAACTTTTTTTCGAACCGTTTTCCAAAGTGCGGAAGTGTTCTGTATTATACCACACTCTCCCGAGCTTGTCAAGAGGTTTTTGAAACTTTTTTCGGAGTTTTTGTCACCACTTGGCGTTTTCTCTCGCAGACAGCTTGAACAGTATACCACAAGGTTTTCCATTTGTCAAGCGTTTTTTTTGAGATTTTTCAACTTTGTACACTCTGCCCTTTCCAACCCACATACGGATCCTCTCTCCTTGTAAATATTACCAAAGGATTTATCTTCATCCTTGACAATCCCTCCCTCCCATGGTATAATCATAAAAAATCGAAGCTGAACCGAAACCTTTCTGCCCATTTTGTCGTCTATATGTATGAAACCAATACGAAAGGAGTTTACCATGAAAAAACTCAAGCTTCAAAAACTTCTGTCCCTTCTGATCACCCTGCTTCTTGTCACCACCCTGATCTCCTGCGCCGCAGAAAGCAACGGCATGTCCGACAGCTATTACCCCGACGCTTCGGGCAAAAACGAGGAAATGGGTGGGATCACCTCCGACGGCTCCACCTCAGGCACGCCCAACGGAGACGAGCTTTACGAGCGCAAGATCATTCGCACCGTCAATATGTCCTGCGAGACCAAATCCTTTGATGCCGCCACCGACCATATTCTCACCACGTTGGCTGCCTATAGCGGCTATGTGGAGGCTTCCTCCGTCAGCGGCACCGGATATCGGGAAAGCGGATACAACAGCTCGGCAAGACACGCCACCTACACCCTCCGCGTCCCCGCCGAGAATCTGGACGCCTATCTCGCCGCGCTCCGTGACGACGAGGGCATCCGCGTCATCAAGCAATCCTCCGCCTCTAACGAGATCACAGGTGCCTACTACGATATCACCACCCGCATCGCCACCCTGGAAATCGAGCGCGATTCCCTCCAGCAAATGCTGGCCGGCTTTACCGACTACTCTGACATTCAGGCCATGCTGTCGGTGCAGGAGCGCCTATATAATGTAATAGAAGAGATTGAATCCCTGAAGACCCAGCTGAAGATCTACGACAACCGGGTTGACCTCTCCACCATTGAGCTTTCCCTGAGCGAGGTCTTTACCTACACCGAGGCCGCCACGCCTACCTTTGGAGAGCGCGTGGGCGAGGCCTTCCGCGAAAGCTGGACCGACTTTGGAAAGGGCTGTCAGAATTTCGCCGTGGGCTTCATCGAGTCCTTCCCCACCCTGCTGGTCATTGCGGTGATTTTGGCGGTTGTGCTGATGATTGTGCTGAACGTGATACGCCGAATAAAGAAGAAGCGGATGAGCAATGAGTCTCCGAAGGAATAATTCTGCGCTACAACTTGAAGATATTTCCCTCAATCCAACAATCACCCCGACCACCATCAATGGTGGCCGGGGCTTTCCTTTTATTGCTTCCCTTGTTCGTATTCGCAGGTGATCTCGGAGATCCGCCATTTTCCCCACATAGAGATCCCCAGGCGGTAGGATTCGGCCCGTCTCGGATACACGGGCAGGTGGACCACGCCGTCGGTTCCCGCGGGAACAATACCCACGGTGCTCCAGGCCTTGGCGCCGTCGTACGCTACGGATACGACCATGGTTCCCTCGGTGCTTCCGCTGACACGCAGGTGTATTCCATGCAGTCGCAGACCGTGGGGCGCTTCTCCAAATTCCTCGCCGAATTCCACCCGAGACGGTAAGACAGAGGCGGTCTCGGTGATCAAGGTTTGGTCTTCGGAGAGTACCTCTCCCCGTCTTGCGTTGCGGTATATGGCCCCGGCCGCGCTTTGAACAAACCACAGATCCTCCCACCGCGCCATGGCGGCGGCCTTCAGGAGATCCTGCACAAACCACATTTTCCGATTTTTATGATAGGCATACAGATAACTGATACCGTCGGGATCCGCAGCCGTCAGGTAATAGCATATACCGTCGGTTCCGCCCACACCCGATGAAAGTCCGCAGGGCAAGACGTCACCAATAAAGGTGGGGTAGTCACCGTCAAAGCAATACACCCCGCCGTCAGCCAGATAAAACAGCTGACCGTCTACCTCCGCAAGAGATCGGGAGCTCTCCGGCGCAACCCCGGGGGCGGACAGATCCGAGAGCACGTAATCATCCGCTCCACTGCCCAGGAGCTGGTAGATGTGATCCTTTTTGAAAAAGACACCGTATCCTTGCCAGGACACGCAGGCGGTAAAATCCCCCGCGTCCCCTGTGGTGATGGTTACGGGATCCGTATCAAGCCCGCTGTAGGAGACCCAGTTGAAGGGATTCCCCGCCTCAGACAGATAGATCCGATTGCCGACGCATCCCATCAGCCGATCTCCCACAGCACAAGCGTATGCCAGATCGGGAACAGCAGTTTTGACGGCAATATCGTAGGTTCCCGTCAGATCAAAGGTCTTATCCAGGAACAAAGTATTCATGCTGATACCCGTGATCTTGCAGGTAAAGACCCGGGTACTGCCCAAAACGTAATTTCGGACACTGATCTCCACCCCATCACCTACGGAAAATCCCAGATCCTCCCAGTCCACGGCAGAGCAGGTCAGATAGTTGGATCCCAGCGCAACGTCACTCAAAAAGCCCGTATCGTTATGCAGCAACCGAATTCTTTTTTCATCAACGTCATAGCAAAGGCCGTCAGGAAAAATAAAAAGATATGATCCGAAGGCCGCAAAGGTTTTATCGGTATCGCTGACGTTGGCGAGATAACTCAGCGCTCCTCCTCTCTTCAGAGAATAAAGGCGGGTTCCCTGTGCCACAATGAGATCGCGATGAGTGAAAATACCGTGAGGGACACCGTCGGTATTCACCTTATACTGAAGTCTCCGCTCCTGTGTGCCTATGGCAGGATAGGCCAAAGGGGACAGACCCTCCATAGCAATGATCTCGTGGCTCGAGGCCTCCGGACAGGAGGACAAGCCGCCGAAGATGGTCTGCCGACTCCTTTTGATCTGGCTGTCCTTCCGAATCAGCTTCGGGAGTAAGCATCTGTTTTTTATCATGGTTGAACCTCCTGTTCGCCAACGGCACGCGCTCACATACCGTCGGCCTTTTCGATGACTGACAGCTTTTCTTCAAGAGCTATCAACCGCTTTTCCATATGAGAGAGCCTGACGTAAAGCTCCCTGCTCTGCTGTCCCAAGTGTTTTTCAATCTTTTCCAGGCGTTTGTCCGATTGTGTTGCCGGGAGAAAGCGGCGGGACAGTCCGCTCATATTTTTCAGCTTTGCCAAGGGACACCTCCCGCAGGACAGATCTGCCACGCCTTTTCGTGGTCAAGCACGTAGCAGTCCCCGTCAGCCGCAACGTAAGCCAGAGATCCGGGGGCGTCATCGACAGGCAAACGAAGCAGGTCCTCAGAAGTATCGCAAAGGTAGCTCCGACGGTAGACGCTGTCTCCCCGACGGTCTCTCAAAAGTGTTTTGGTCTGATTGATCACCGAATACATATCAGTATCTCCTCTCCCGCTTACACCACTTGGCGTAATCCTCCAAGGCATTGTCTGCCAACGTGGCGGTTTCCTCATAGCGTGACGTGTCGCCGTTGAAGAAATCCACCATGGCGGCAAGATACATCCAGTAGACCCGATCAAAGGGGAACGGAAGAGACAGGGGAATGTCCTCGTCCGTCTCTCCCGTGATGCTCAAGGCCTCGGGATCGTGGTTTCGAATATTCACCAGAATGTGTCCCTCCAGCTCTGACAGCCAGCGCCTTTTGAGGCCTTCAGGTACGGCGTTGGGAACAAGGGTATCCACCAAGGCAATACAGCTATGGGTGGTCATAAAACGCCTCCTTACGCATGAGCCGCCTCGGCCTCACGGAAGCGGTTCTGCTCGGCCTCCAGCATCTCGGCGGTCTTCATATCCTGAATCTCGGACTGATCCAGAACGATGGCGAACTTGCGCTTGATCTTGACCCATTCACCACGCTTGATGACACAGTTCTGACCGTTCACCGCCACGTAAACGTCGTCCTTATAGCGATCGTTGTCACGGAACAGCTTGACGGCCACCGGCTCATTGAGATAGGCTTCGGGATCCATGACGGTGGTTGCGTTATGCTTTTCGTTACTCATAATCATTCTCCTTTTGTTAGTTTTGGAAGTATCGGGAGGACATTTTCAAAAGTCCTCCCGACAGGGGATTCAGAGGCAAAGCCCCTGAATCATTCCTCAGTTTGCCCCCGACTCGAAGGTGGACGCGGTCTCGATACGAACCATGAAGGCCTCCACCAGACGGACGGTGACTTTGTTGGCCTTCCAGCCCACGGTAGCGCGCTGGTTGAGGGGGTCGGAGGTACCGGCAGAGCCCAGCTGCTTGACGATGTGCTCCAGTCCGCCGTGACCCAGCTCGGTGGTGCCGTAGGCGTTGTCACCCAGGATCAGGGTAGCGTACACGTCACGGCCCTCGGCGCCTGCCTCACCGGGATAGATGATATCGTCGGAGGCACAGGTGACCTTGGCCTGGACAGTCTTGGTGCTGTCGGTATACAGGGTGATGCCCGTGGTAGTATTGGCACCAACGTAGGCCTTCTGACCGCCGATCAGTACCCAACGTCCCACCAGAGAGGAAGCCGTTACGCCGGCATCGGCACCGTTGATGGATACAGACGCGGAGGCATTGGCAGCGGCGGTAGCCGACAGAGTTCTCGCCTTGGTACCCAGATCGGGGGCGTGGAAAATCTTGGCCTCGCTGGACTCAATAAAGCGGACACCCTCGATCTTACCGATCTCACCCTCAAAGATATGGGCGGGATCGGCATACTGGTTGGGGTACTTCCAGGAGGGATCGTTCATCAGGTCGTAGGACACGTCGGGGTGGATGATGGCCACGTAGGAGCCGTTGATTTTTTCGGCGTTCTGGGACTTGAGGAAACGCACCGCCCGACGGATGCAATCCACGGTCAGGTAGTGATTGCCCGAAGCCTTGCCACCCGTGAGAAGGTAACGGGCAGAGACGGCGTTCTCACCGTACTGCACGTTGGTACCGCCTGCCAGCACCTCACGGGAGATGGTATCCAGGGTTCTGCCCGCCTGAGCGCCCAGCAGCTTGGTGGCCATACACAGGTTGTTGTCCACGGCGGACATAATGAGCAGGTCGGTCAGCTCCACGTAACCGCCGTACTGGGCAATGGTGGCCTCCACCACGCTGACCCGCAGGTTCTGACCGTCGGGGGTCACACCCTCGGTGATGGGAGTCATGCGCTTGGGCAGAGGATCGTACTTTCTGAAGGAGATGGTCTTGGCACCTCCGGGGATGCGGTGCTTCTGAGCAAAGAGATCGTGGGCGAGATAGGGCTCGGCGTTATCAATGAGATAATCGCTGTAATAAGTCTGCATCTCGGCAGACAGACCCTCCCCCTGACCGTAAGGGGTCACCACGCCCGTAGTGTTGTTGGACACGCCCTCGGTACCCTGAACCAGCGTACCGGAGGCGAAATGCTGCAGGAATGCACCGTTTTCAATATTTGCGTGATTCATGTTTTCCTCCTATGCTTTCTTCCGTCGTCACAGACGGATGGTTTCTCCGCGAGAAGCTCTCCGCGCCAGCTTCTCACGGTCTGCTTTGGTCAGTCGTCCCACCGCAGGGTGAGCCCTGACCCCTTGGGCGGCGTTAAGTCCGCTCTCCAACGGACGCTGTCCCCTGGCGCGGATCTGCGACAGCATCCTCTGTTCGGTTTCGGCAATTGTCCTGGCCACCGCTTCGGAGACCGCAAGCTCCACAGCCTCTCCTACAACCATGGCCACAGCCGTTTCCACCTTTTGCTTCATGATATCCCCCTGATGGCACATCTCATAGATCTGCTTCATGTTGGGGTGGATCTCTCCCCTGCACATCCCCCTGAACAAAGGGTCCTCCATCTGAGCCGCCAGATCAAATTCAGGGTAGATCTCCTTGAGACCTTCAGCCTCTGCCAGAAGCGCGTCATTCTGAGATTTTGAATTGAGGTCTGTGGAAACCTCCTCCGTTGACGCTGCCACCGGCTCTGTGAGCACGTCGCTCTGCATGTCTTCCATGTTGTTCCTCCTCCTACTTCGTTATAGGCTTCCCGGGCGGTGTGAAGCTCACCGACCGAGGGAACGCCCTCGCTATGAGGGTCAGTCCAGCCGCAATAGCGGCAAAGGCTACCTCATCATTTTTTACACCTCTTGTCCGCAAGTACAGCCCCCCCGGCGATTCCGCTCGGTCAACGTGACCTGTCGGGCAAGCCTCCGCCTGCTCTTCCAGATACGCCGCAAGGCCATACAGGAGCGCCGAGACACCCGCGCACACGATATCATGGCCGATCGCTCCATGCTCCGCGTGCCCGTGCGCCTCCAGCTCCATGCCCTCCGCCCACCGCTTCATGTCAATGGTGATCAAGGAGTTACGCCTCCCCCTGCCCTCTCAGCATGGCTCTCAAGGTAGCGGCTCCCTCAAATTCCATGCCTTCCAGGGCTCTGAGGGCGGCGGTCTCCCGCCCTTCATCCAGCATACCGCTGTCGTAAAGTGTCAGCATCAGTTGGTTCCGTTCGGCGCGGTTGTGGGGAGACTCCTTTTCGGCCTTGACGTCAATATCAAACACGGGGCGATAATAGCTGATCTCACCCTCACCGTTCACGCCGTTCTCTCGCTCTGCGATCCCACGATTGGAATAGGAAACGTAGCTGTATTGCCCGCCCTCTCCCATGATGCGGAAGGTGCGAACGCTATCGTAAAACTGACGGATCAGCTCGATGACCTGGCACATGATCTCCACATAGGCGCGGTAGGTTCCCGCCAGACAATCACGGCTTCCCTTCTCCCCCGCCTCCTGCAACGCGGTAATGGCCGCCGCCGCGGTAACACCGCCCGAAGCGCTACCGAGGGATACGTCCTTGGTGCCGGTGGTCTCCTTCAGCTCCTCGATCTTCATCTGTCGCAGCTCCGACAAAGCACTGTCCATGGGAGACAGGGTGATCTGACGGAGCTTCTCCTCGTCGATATCCCCCTCCACCTCAATGATGTGGCGGTCGAGATCAAGGAAATCCTGCTCACTGACCCCCAAAGAGCGCTTGGCCCAATAGCGGACGCGGCTGGCCCAGTTGGCGTATTCCAGAAGACGGCCATCCAGCTCGTCAATATACCCCTGGGCGTTGCGTCCCACAGAAAGAAGACCATAGCCCTCAGGTGTACCCTCCTTGGGGAAATAAACGTCCAGGACAAAGGGATACAGACCGTGGTCGTACCAGCCCCGATCTGCGTAGTCGGGATCGTTTTCCGAAGCGTACAGCAAGGTCTCTCCCACGAATTTGGCGTAATGGAGCAGAGTGCGGCCGTCAGGCATGGTGACCTTATAATACCAATCCACCACAGCCGTTTTATCCCCCGTGCTTTCCGAGCCGCTGATGTAGCTGCCGCCCAATTCCGGAACAGAAGCGCTCAGCCGACTCCAGGCCTCCTGTCGGGAAAGCATGGGATATCGGCTCATCAGACTTTGGGTATCCTCCAGACTCACGAGAAACAAATGGGGACTTTCCTGGATATCCGAAACCCCGGGAGCCCAGTAAAGGTTGGACACGTCTACCCGTCGGATATCAATATCGCCAAAGCCGTTTTCCAAGGCGGGGTTCCAGAAAATTCCGTACCCCGCCATCCCATGCTTCAGCTTACTCCAGCAATTGTCGGAGTAGATCCTTTCAAAATGACACCGCTCGGTGATCACGGGCAGAATGCGGGACAAAAGATCCGCATCCACCTCATCCCCTGCCTCACGGGGTAAGATACGGCAGACGGGATAGTGATCACAAAGGTCAGCGTGCTTGTGAGAAATGCTGTTGAACAGCCAGGCCGACGCTGACCGACGTTTATCGGTATCCCCCTTTTGATCCAGGCGGCGATGCCACCAGTTGGTTTCATCCAAAAGTCTGCCGTCAAGGGCCTGCTTGCCCGCCTTGTAGTCCCGAAGTCGTTCCGCGGCCTCCAGCACATGAGCAGACGTTACGCGTGCACTCACCTCCGAGGCCGGCGCATGATTTTTCTTAAACATTACTTTCGCTTCCTTTCATCATATTTCTCTTATAAGGTGTCAGATTCAGTGGATCCGCCGCGTCTGTGCGGCAGATCATATCCTTTCCTAAGGGTGCCCCCAAGGGATTCTCCATGCAGACGTAGCGGCACTCATCATAGATATGATCCTCCCCCGTGGTCTCCACGTCCTCCACGTTGATCTGACTGTAGATCAAGGCAGGGATCGTGCGGATGAAATGCTTGCAGGTGGAAAACACATAAAGCATGGGGATTCCCCTGTCATCAAAGGCCAGACGGCGGTGCATCTGCGCCTTTCCCGCCAAACGGGTATTATCCGCCTTGTCCCAATAGACCCCCTCTCTTTCCATCATGGCACCGATGGACTCACCGCCGTTCTTCTGATAAATGGCAGGGTCTGCGATGCCGTGGATGCGGCGGTTTCGCAGATTGGGATCCTCAGACTCGATCCGTCGGATTTCCCGGGCGATGGCGTCGGCACTCCAGCCCACACCTGTGTCGGGAATGGGCAATCCTGCGCTGTCTCCGCGACAGCCGTAAAGCTCACGGATACGGTACATCCTGCCATCGTGATCCACCGCATACCAGCCCACCGAAAAGGGCTTGGTATAGCCCCAGTCGAATCCACGCCACACCGACCACGTATCGGGAATGCGAAAGGGATCGATCACATGAGTTCCCACGCGATCGCCGTAATGCTCGGGATCATTCTGCCATTCGGTAAATACCTGCCCGGAAAAGCTGTCCCAATCCCCGTAAAGCAGAGCCTTTTTTTCTGCCTCGGGCAGCACGGCCAGACGGGTGAGATAATCGGGATCATTGCGAAGCAGAATACCGTTGTCAAATACCGTAGACGGAATAAAGATGCGGCGCTTGCACTTCTCTTCCTCATGACCGTCAGGGTATCTCACCTTGACCGTCTCTCGGATGGTAGTCATGGGAGGCGCAGGTGTAATGAAGCGAGACTTGACCCATCCGTGTCCCACGCCCCCGGGATTAGCGGTGGCGCGCATATAGCACCTTGTGCCGGGACCCGACGGACGGTTGCGGGAAAACAAATAGCTGTATTCCTCCCAGGTGAAATGAGTCAGCTCGTCAAAGGCAATGTAGTCGTAAGCCTGTCCCTGATAGTTGATCCTGTCCTTGGGATGCTGCATAGACCCGAAGACAATCCTTGCACCGCTGGGGAATCGCCAGGTGTGTCCCGTGGCATGATACACCGCGCCCTTCACCGCCCGAGGATAGTATTCATAGGCCTTGGCGATCAGCTCTGTCAGCTGGGGAAAGGTTTTGCGCAGAATCAGGCCTCGGTAGTGGGGGATATGCACCTGTCTGAGGGCCTCTATGAGTAAGGCGTCGGACTTTCCGCCGCCCGCCGCGCCGCCGTAAAGCGCCTCCTCCTCCGGGCGGGACATGAAGAGCCTCTGCCTCGGCTGAGGACGCCAAATGGCATTGACGGTTTTATCCATGATCCTCTCCGTCCCGCAAGTCCTCATCCAAAGCCTCCACAGCGGGAATCTCAACAAAGCCTACGGGCTCTCCGCCATCACCGCTGTCAGGATGCTCGCTCCAACGCTCGGGATTTCTGTTGTTGAGCCAATAGGTCCCCGCCCGCAGATCCGCAGGCACGTGAACCTCGTCCACCCCCACCACAAGCTCCTCCCGCTCGCAGGTCTTTTTACCCGTATCGGGATCGTAATCCACACGCTTGACCTTATAGGTCTTTTTCAGCGCTACCTTATATCCCTTGGCACGGCGGCAAATGGCATCCTCTACCTTCTGACAGAGCTTCTCGTCCCTTGCCGCCCCATCATCGGCAAAGGCTTTCTCCCGTTTTTTCTCCTCCACAGGCAACCTCCTCTCCTCCCAAGGCATCCGTATCCTCGGCCAAGTCCAGACGAACAACGTATTCCCCGCCCTCCCTGGTGGCGCTGAATCTGTATTGACCCAGGCCTTCTCGGATATCCGCCATGCTGATGCGATGGATCCCCGTACCCATTCGCCGCAAAAGCACCGCGATCCAGGCACAAGCAACGTCCATCATCTCGTCCACCTCGGATTTCGGGACCATGGTCTCACGCTTTTTCTTCAAGGCCTCTTTCCCCCCTCTCGTCCGCATCAATCATGCTATATTTTCTTTCGTAAAAGTGATCCATCATCTGCTTGAAAGCGCACTTTTTGTAGTTTTCCGGATGGGCGCAAAAGCCGTACACGATCTCCCGTCTTGCCAGCTTATCGGGAAAACGGAAGCGAGCGCACTCACAGTACACCATGCCGTTTCCGCGATCTCTGAGATAATAAGGGCAAATACCCACGCAGAGCTCGCTATCCTTCCGTTGCATCGGCGTATGATGATAGATCTTATTTGTTTCGTTCATATCGAGACCTCCTTAATTTGTTCAGTTTGCTTAACTATGACGGTCATAGTATAGCATAGGTCTTTTGGTTTGTCAATCCCAATTTTAAGTTTTCTTAATTTTTTTATTGAAACCTATTGACAAGAGCGGCATATGGGGGTATAATGAACATAAAGTCAAACCCATGAGGTGTCATATGTCAACCTTTCCCGAACGATTGAAAGAAGCCATGTCTCTTCGCGGTATTCGCGCCACCGCCCTGTCTCAAGCCACAGGTCTTTCCAAAGCGCGCATCAGCCAATACACCCACGGCGTCTATTCTCCCAACGGCGACGCACTCTGCCGCCTGGCCAATGCCCTTTCGGTTTCCGAAGCCTGGTTGCTTTGTAAGTCTGATATCATGGAGCCCGAAAGCCCCCCCCTGCCGGACGGTCTGGAGCCCATTCATTACCGTCCCTTCCCCGTCCTTGGCGACATTGCTTGCGGCGCACCTGTGTTGGCGGTGGAGCAAATGGATGAGTTCATCTCCGCTCCCGACGATACTGACGCAGATTTTATTCTCCTGGCCAAGGGTGACAGTATGATCGACGCCCGTATTTTTGACGGCGACGAGGTCTTTATCAAGCAGGCCGACATGGTCAACAACGGTGAGATCGCCGCCGTAATCCTGGACGACGAAGCCACCCTCAAGCGTTTCTTCTACTATCCCGAGGAAAACCGCTTGGTACTGCAGCCGGAGAACAGTAAATATGCCCCTATGGTCTATGAGGGGGAAGAGCTCAACCGCGTGCGGATCGTGGGACGAGCCGTGTCTGTGCTCAGCAAGCTGTAATTCGGGTGTTTACGCATCTGAAATTATCCTCTGCCTTTGGGCGATCAGATGGCTTTCGGATACGTGGCCGATGCTACCCAAGTATGGGCCTGTACCTCATAACCGACGGTGAACAAGCGTCGAATTTTGTCACATTAAAAATCCCCTCCTCATAAAATGTCATGAGGAGGGGATTTTGTTGTCGGCCGGCCCCCTGCGGTGGGGGCGGCAGTGCCGCCTGTCAATGCTCGGGGTAGTGCATCTCATGCCGGAGGCATCACGAGATGGACAGTTGGGCATGTAAATGGTTGTTTATGTTCTTTTCCACTTTCTTTCCTCGGCGAAAGAAAGTGGAGTAAAGAACGCCGCTTAGTGCAGAACCTACGGTTCTCCCTAAGAACCCAACTCCCTCGTGACGCACGCAGACCACGGAGGTGGTCTGCTATTGCGTGTTTTTTGTCAGCCACCAGCGGTGGCCCGCCCCCACGGCGGAACGCCTCGGGGCTCATTGAAAAGCCAATTGATATGTTTCTTTTGGTCAAACAGGGGGATGTTCAGGGCTATGTGGCGAAGCTACAGTTCTGATGGCGAATGGACAAATATAGTTGTTCTTCAATCAAACAATCACCTCTCGCCGTGAGAACTATGGATTCAATGCTATTCTTCAATATTGAATTTCTTCAAACCAA
>SVTR01000054.1 GCA_015063685.1 Oscillospiraceae bacterium
TCGTAGGGGCGAACTGTGTTCGCCCGTAATAAAAAGTATATTGATAAGCAAAGGCTTTTGGGGAACGGCGGGCGAACGCAGTTCGCCCCTACGGGTTTTCATTAAACCTCCGCTAAACAACAATTTATCTGCCTAACTGCCCATCGCGGTATGAGTTTCACACGGGGTGCACAACCCCGAGCGATGTCCGCAGACACTGCCCGCTAAATAGCATTTTTCTTTTTATTCCCGTCATCAAAGCCCACGGCTTTATGAATCAACGAAAATTTTCCAAAGATTCGGAGGTATTGAACAATGGAAAAGATCAAAATGACCACCCCCCTCGTCGAGATGGACGGGGACGAAATGACCCGCATCCTCTGGCAGATGATCAAGGATGAGCTGCTCCTGCCCTTCGTGGAGCTCAAGACCGAGTACTACGATCTGGGTCTTATCAAGCGCGAGGAGACCAAGGATCAGATCACCATTGACGCCGCCAACGCCAACAAGAAGTACGGCGTGGCAGTAAAATGCGCCACCATCACCCCCAACAAGCAGCGCGTGGAGGAGTACAACCTCACCGAGATGTGGAAGTCCCCCAACGGCACCATCCGCGCCATCCTGGACGGTACGGTGTTCCGTGCCCCCATCCTCATCGACTCCATCCGCCCCGTGGTGCGCAACTGGAAGAAGCCCATCACCATCGCCCGTCACGCCTACGGCGACGTATACAAGTGCACCGAGTACCGCGTCCCCACCGAGGGTAAGGCCGAGCTGGTCTTCACCGACAAGGAGGGTAACGAGACCTTCCGCAAGACGGTCTACGATTTCGAGTGCCCCGGTGTGCTCCAGGGCTCCTACAACAAGGACTCCTCCATCCGCTCCTTCGCCCATTCCTGCTTCCAGTATGCCATTGATACCAAGCAGGAGCTGTGGTTCTCCACCAAGGACACCATCTCCAAGCAGTACGATCAGACCTTCAAGCTCATCTTCCAGGAGATCTATGAGGAGTGCTACAAGGAAAAATTCGAGGAGCTGGGCATCCGCTACTTCTATACCCTCATCGACGATGCCGTGGCCCGCGTGATCCGCTCTGAGGGCGGCTTCATCTGGGCCTGCAAGAACTACGACGGCGACGTCATGTCCGACATGGTCTCCACCGCCTTCGGCTCCCTGGCCATGATGACCTCTGTCCTCGTTTCCCCCGACGGCAACTACGAGTACGAGGCCGCTCACGGCACCGTGACACAGCACTACTACCGCTATCTCCGCGGCGAGGAGACCTCCACCAACCCCATGGCTACCATCTACGCCTGGACGGGTGCGCTCCGCAAGAGAGGCGAGCTGGACAAGCTTCCCGACCTGATGACCTTTGCCGACAAGCTGGAGGCCGCCTGCATCCAAACTCTGGACGACGGCATCATGACCAAGGACCTCACCGGTCTGGTCATCCCCGAGTGCCGCGACAAGGTGAAAGCCGTGAATTCCAAGGAGTTCATCGCCGCTATCCGTGAACGTCTGGAGGCATCCCTGGCCGTCTGATTTTGACTGATATGGAAAAACAACAACCCCTTTCCGTTTTGGAAAGGGGTTTTACTATAGGGCATCTCTAAATACTCAGCGTGCGGCGAGATGCGAGGGATTTTTTCGTCAGACTAAACAAAAATCTGCACGCATAGTTGGCCCTATGCGAAAGAATTTTGTGACGTATGACGGAAAAAGCACCGTCATATCGGCGTGCGATGAGTTTTTAGAGATGCCCTATACAAAAGGGCATCTCTGAAAATACCGACCCAACACAAGGCTGGGTCGGTATAGTGTCATGCTATGTGACAGACAACATCAGGGTTGAAGCTCCGACAGATACCCGGTACTGACGTAGGCATAGCCGGCCTCGCACTCATAGAAGATCTTCGCCCAAGTGCCGTCCGTGCCCAGGCCGGTCTCCAGAACCTCTACCGACTCGCCATTAGCCAAAGAACCCACCACGTTATCCCCGGTAGCATCGGGCGCAGAACGGACGTTCAAAGAAGAAGCGGTAACGTACATGATCGTGCCGCCGTTGGGGCCTACGTTGACGTTGGACTGAACCTCACAAGCGGTGACCTTCAAAGTATAATTTTCGAAATCGTCATCGTAGATTCCTTCCACAAGATGCTCAAAGGTAGCCGTCATCACAACGCGGTCTCCAATGGCGGGTGCATCAACGCCCTCGGCACATTGGAAATTCAGCATGCCGTATTCGCCAACGTAGATCACAGGGGTTTCGCTCTCCATTCCCAGACCAATGGTACCGTGGATCACGAAGGTCTTATTCTCATAAGCACAAGGGTACATCCAGAGTATCATATACTGGTCGTCTGCGCTGAACTCACTGTCTTCAGCACCGATAACATAATTGTCGCCGTCCAGAGGCAAGCCAGCGAAATCGGCCTCGCCCTCGGGGGGAGTCAGCATAAAGTAACCGTTGAAGGTATTCTCTACGTAATCCTCGGCGTTTTCGGGAGCCTCTACGGTCACGTCCTCATATTCCGCGGTCATACGGAGAAGCACGTCAATAGAATAATCCACAGAAACACCTTCGTCCTCCATGGAAATACCCATGGCGAAGTCCATATCCATACCGGTCAGGAGGCCGTCAGCGCTTACGTGAAATTGGCAGAGCTTCAGAGTAAGCTCCATGCCCATACCATCCACCAGGCCCATGGAGCTTTGGAACGCCTCCATCAGCTCGTCGCTGAAGCTTTGAGCGGTCAGGAGCACAGTACCGTCCGCATATCTGACACCCGAAAGATCCTTGAACTGGTCAGCCTGAAAATCTTCCTCACCGTCATCGGAGCTCTCGGAATTGAACTGACTGATCACCCAATTGCGCTGGGTCTCATCCAAAGTCACCAGCGTCAAATTCAGCTCTCCATCACCGTAATCAGACAGAAAATACGCTCTGTCAGCGAGAACCACCGTCTGATCCGTCATTCCATTGGCTTCATTGATATAGATGAAATTCACACCGTCAGTGATCTCTGTTGTGCGGGATCCGCCCATATCAGCCTCGGCCATACGCATCTGCGTATCGACCACCATTTTATGTGCCGTCTGCTTTTCGGTGTTTGCCAAAGCATCGGTCAATATTTTCAAAACGTCGTCAGCCGAGAGCACCTCTGTCTCTTGCTCGTCAGAGGCGGTATCCTCGCCTTCAGGCTGGGTGTCGGTGGGCAGAATTGCATCGGTTTCATCAGACACCTGTGTGCTTGCGTCAACAGGCTCGGTGGTCTGAGGCTCTTTTGCTTGAGTCTCTACCGTAGTAGGAGCAGTATCCCCGGTGTTTGTTTCTGTGTTCTCCGTATCAGCGGCTCCGGTAACGGCAGATGCTTCAGTACCACCTGCGGGGGACGTACCCTGGGTGGTTTCAGCACCGCTCTCAGCAGGCGTACCCGTCTCAGAACAAGCGACCAGCATTAAAACAGCCGCCAGTAAGCAGGTCAACAGGATCAACAGCTTTTTACTTGCGTTTTTCATATCAATTTGTCCTTTCATGTGTTCGAATACCAAAAAGCGGGTATCGTTTGAATGATTACCTACAGTATAGCACTTTATTTTGATTTTGTCAAGACGAAGCTTATTTCCCGAAAAACGCAATACTGCCCGTCGCTGAGACGTCAAAAAAAACGAGCCGCCCATCCGTGTAGGGGGCGGCTCGTCGCAAGCATATTTTGAGGTGATCCTTTAGTTCAAAGCGCTTATCTTTCCTTACCGAGGAAGAACAGCGCCATGGTACCGGGGCCGGAATGGGCACCGATCACAGGGCCTACGTGGGTGATCAGCCGCACGTCGGGAGCGCCCTTTTCCTTCAGCATAGCAGCAAGCTCATGGGCGTCATCCAAACAGTCTCCGTGAGAAATAAAGATCACGCTGCCCTGAGGATCCAGCGACAGGGTCTCGTATTTATCTGCCAGCGCCTTGAGGGAATTCTTTCTGCCTCTGACGGTGCCGGTCTTGATCAGATGGCCCTCATTGTCCACGTGCATAACAGGTTTGATGTTGAGCATTCCGCCCACCAAAGCCACGGCAGAGCTGACGCGGCCACCGCGCTTGAGATACACCAGATCGTCTACCGTGAACCAATGGCAGAGATTCAGCTTGATGCTTTCCACATAGGAGGCAACCTCTTCAACGGTAGCGCCTTCGCTCTTCTTTTTGACCGCCAGGTAGACCAAGAGGCCCTGACCGGCGGAAGCGCAAAGCGTATCCACAGACAGCAGCTTTCTGTCGGGATAAGCCTCAGACAACTCTTCGCAGGCAAGACGGCCGGAGTTATAGGTGGTGCTCAAACCGGAAGAAAAGCCCAGATATAACAGATCATTACCTGCCGCCACTTCCTTTTCAAACACAGTCTTGAAGGCATCGGTGTTGACGGCAGCGGTTTTAGCTACCTTGCCGTTGCGCATTTCGGCATAAAAGTCCTCTGCCTTCAGGTCGTTGTTCAGATATTCACGCTCGGAGCCGTCGAATCGGAAGGACAGGCTTTGGGTCTTAACACCCAGCTCTTCCAAAAAATCCGCAGGCAGATCGCAAGCGGAATCCGTATATATAACGTAGGGGTTCATACTCGTTTCCTCCTGAATGTTGATTTGTCAATCTTTGATGTTATCATTATAACATAGTTTTCCGGTTTCGTCAACAACAATCCCATTTTTTTCTGCTATACCCTTTTTTCCGAGAGGGTAGAGTCAAAAAAACAGACTCTACCGACGGTAGAGTGTCCCCAAAAAAGCTTGCCCTTTCTTGATATTTCCAATGAAATTTGCCCAATTTGCCCATATCCTTCTTTGCTTGAATGTGCAAAATGCCTATTGAACGAAAAATGAATTTATGGTATAATATACGTATGATTTTTTCGAAAGGAGACGGTTTTATGCAAGACCTGAGGTTGATCATCGCCGCGAATCTGGTGGATCTTCGAAAAAAGCAGGGCATGACCCAGCTTGAGCTGGCAGAGCATCTCAACTATTCTGACAAAGCCGTTTCCAAATGGGAAAGAGGCGAGTCCCTGCCGGACATCACCGTCATCAAGGCCATTGCGGATCTTTTCGGCGTCACGGTGGATTATTTGATCACGGAGGAGCACGAGGAGCCTGCGCCTGCGGCTGATCCCACGCCCGTTGTCAAAAAGAGAGTTTCCGTCCGCACGGCTACCGCCGTCACGGGCATGAGCATCCTGCTGGTCTGTCTCATCGCCACCTTCCTGTTCTTCATTCTCTGCTATGCCATTCCCGGGGCACACCTGATCTATCGGCTCCTGCCCTTCATCTACGCCCTGCCCGTGGCCTCCATTGTATGGCTCGTGCTGAATTCCGTCTGGTTCAACCGCCGCAGAAATTATCTGATCATTTCCCTGCTCATGTGGTCTACCCTTCTGGGTATATGGTTGACCGTTTTACCCGCTATCAACCTTTGGTTGATCTTTATTTTGGGCATTCCCGGCGAAGCCATCATCCTCATGTGGTCAGGAATGAAATTCAAGCGCAAGCCCAAGGTGGAGACCTCCGATACGCCATCGCAAGAATAAAAGCTTCTGTTCATGTTCATGCAAGTATCATAAAGCCATAGTAAAAGCAAAATCGCCATTATATTGCGCTTATTGGCATGGTTACTACTCATTATTGCGATCGTTGTTGGATGTATTGAAAGCTTTAGCGACGCTGAACCTGTCCCTCTATTGTTGTATGTCTTCTATGCAGCCGGGGCCATGCTTTTGCTGTGTACTATAGCCGCAATCATAAATTATCTTGCAGAAATAACGGATATTTTGAAGCGCAACATGGATAAAGATATAGAAAATCGCTAATCCCCAAACACCCAATACCCCCGATAGACATTAAAATCTATCGGGGGTTACATTATTAGGGCATTTCCGAAAACACCTGGGGATGCTCCGGATCCAGGCGGTGTCTCACGACACGGGAAGTAAATCCCCCCTCCTCACGGCCGGGAACTGAGAAAGCATATGTGCCGTCTCCGAAGGCATAAATCCCCGTAGAGCCCAGGGGAAAACGACACCCCGGTGTAGGCTCATCCGGCATTTGCCCCAAACGAGCGGGGGTAAGGATCAGCCCCCGTTCCCCTGCGCGGCCTTTGAGGGACACCATAACGGGCGAGCGGCTGCCGTCGATCAAAAACATGGGATAATTGGGGAAATCCTGCTTGCTGCCCGTATAGACCGCCGTCAGCCAAGTGCGGGTGAAGGGATCATATTCCAGGTTCTGCACACCGTATGTGGTATTGCCCGTAAAAAAGAAATACTTGGCCTCGGGGACGTCGGGGCCACTGTGGTGGGGTTCGTCTTGACTCAGAAATCCACCGTATTTGTCAAAAATATCGGGATCGTAGGCGAGGATGACCTGATGGTCGTTATCCTCACGGGAAGTGTCGCCGTATATACCGTAGGCCACCATGATCTTTCGGGGACTATGAGGGTCAGCGCCAAAAACAGGACCCAGGGCGGTGCCGTCAATACCGCTGCAGCCGTAGCGGTGGGGCTTTCCGCTGACCTCGTCGGTGGCATTGTAATCCTCCACCACCTCGCGCAACCACACGGCCTTCATGATGCCGTCCTTTTCGGCATCCATATCGGGACGGTCAATGGCATCCACGTCAAAAGAAACAAGATAGAAAGCATCTTCAGCCGCCAGCTCCCGTCCGGTACGGGATACAATACCTTTGCCGATGGCGTCGTGCTTCAGCTCCAGGGAGCCTATGACCCGTCGGCCCTCGGGGTCAAAGACGATACAGCCGAGGTGCCCCGCCAGCCCCTTGACGGTTCCCAAAAGGTGACCCGCATAGTCGGTCTTGACAAGCTCGGTGGTAAAAGAAAAATAGATATGACCTCGCGCCTCGTCAATGGCGATACCCTGAACGTGGCCGCCGTGATGAATGCCGCTGTCAACGGCGTGGGGGAAAATGTGGGACATAGGGGACTCCTTTTTTAGTATTATAAATTGTTGGGCATCTCTAAATACTCAGCGTGCGGCGAGATGCGAGGGATTTTTTCGTCAGACTAAACAAAAATCTGCACGCATAGTTGGCCCTATGCGAAAGAATTTTGTGACGTATGACGGAAAAAGCACCGTCATATCGGCGTGCGATGAGTTTTTAGAGATGCCCTGTTGTTTAGCGGGCAGTGCCCGCGGCCATCGCTCGGGGTAGTGCATCCTCTGCCTACTGCATCACGCGATGGGTAGGTAAATTGTTGTTTAGCGAAGGTTTAATGAAAACCCGTAGGGGCGGATTCCATATCCGCCCGATATAAAAAAGCATTGATATTCATAGACCTTTGGGGAGGACGGGCGGATATGGAATCCGCCCCTACAGGTTCGTGATCATCCATGAAAATTGTTGTTTAGCGGGCAGTGCCCGCGGCCATCGCTCGGGGTAGTGCATCCTCTGCCTACTGCATCACGCGATGGGTAGGTAAATTGTTGTTTATGGGCGTTTACTGACCAACGCGGTCATCCTGAGCAAGGCCGCTGGCCGCGCCGAAGGATCTCTTTATACCTGTAAAAAACCATTGTCATAAAAAGGTTTTGCTTCCTGTGGGATCCTTCGACTCGGGCATCGCCCTCGCTCAGGATGACTGTTTCAAGGCGGGGCACAACAACGCTAAACAACAATTTACCTTCTCACATCATTCTACCACACCTCCCCCGTCGTGTCAAGAAAAATCCCCAAAAACGGGGATTGACTTTGATGCTTTCGAGCGCTATAATGGTGGCAGACAGAGGCGCCATTCTATGCCCGCGGGCAGAAAGGAGCACCTATGACACATATTCCAAGCGAGGACATCCACGCGCGGCTGGCAGCGGTTGAAACCAAGGTGGAGGAAACCGAGCGCCGTCTCGACAAGCTGGAGGGGGACCACGAGGTACTGGCACGGCTGGCCACAGCCATTGAGGTCATGGCCACCAAGCAAGAGACCATGACCAAAAAAATCGACAACATCGATCAAAAGGTGGGCGATCTTGAGGCCATCCCCGTCAAGCGTTGGCGGGATCTGATCGGTTACCTGATCGCGGCGGCGGCCTCCTCGGGGGCCACCTGGCTTCTGACCGAGCTTCCCTGGTAAATGAGAAAAGCACTTGCGACGTTGGTCGCAAGTGCTTTTTCTTTAAGCCGCAAAGATTTTCTTTCTCTTTTTCAAAAGGAGCAAAAAGATCACAAGGCCATCCACGGCAACCAAAGCAAATACGCCCACGGAAAAACCTTTGAGGATTCTGTAGGCTGTGTCCAATGCCTCCCATTCGTAAACCTTGACGGGCATACGATCCCCATGATCAATATCAAACAAAACACGGTAATCCGGCACATCGGCGTAGGTAAACAATACGACCTCGCCCGTCAAGTCATAACACTCTCTGTATTGGATCCCTTGGGAATCATTCTGTTTGTCATCGGGGGCACCAATATACACATCTTCTATTTTTATAGCTGTGTTATGAGAGATGCCATTTTCGCCTCTGTAATCATAGTTTTCAGGTTTTTCAGCTTCCTCCAGCATAAATCTCTGAAAGCTTTCTTTGTCCTCAAAAAGCCAAGGCTTCACAAAGATCGTGCGGGGTAATTCAATGATCACGGCAGAAATGACACACAGGACCACAGCGATGATCACACCCACGGTGACGTGCTTACGGAGGATCTTGTACCACACACGGCGGCGGGTGACGGCGTCCTCATCATCGGGGGATAAGGTTCCCCGCCTGATCAGTACAGAACGGATGACAAAGGCATAGACCGCCCAACCGATGATAAGTGCAAAAAGGACGAACACAGCTCCCTCAAAAAGCCAGGCGCCGAATTTCAATCCCAGGTGGGAATAACGCATGATGGGGAAACAGAAGGCCAGCGCGGCCAGGTCAAAGAACAGCACCCTGACGGCCGCCATGACCACACGGTCGTTGAAAGCGACGAGGTCAGCGGTGCGGGAGACGTCGGCGTCCTCGTCATCGTCCATGGGCATTTTGGCGTTGGACGCAAAGCAGAGCTGGCAGATGACCGAGGCCAGGACGAAGGCGGCGGAAATACAGAAGCCGATCAAGCCACGGGTCAACGCCAGATTTGCGATAGCAGCGCCCAAGAGACCAACGATGGGCAGTCCTACGGAGAGATAGGTGAGATTCTGATACGTCGTCATGCGGCGGTGCAGGAGAGCCCTCCATTGCTTGTCGCTCTTCTTCTTTTGGTAAGCCGCGGTTTCAGCAGATAATTCAGGGATACTTCCCTCCCCTGTGGGGGTATTGCGCTCTCCGCGCAATAGCTCGTCTGTGGTGATACCGAAGATCTCGGCAATGACGGGGATGAGGGAAAGTTCAGGGGTGCATTCATCCCGCTCCCAACGGCTGACGGTCTTATCCGAGACGTACAGGCGGTCGCCCAGCTCCTTTTGGGTCATGCCATGGGCCTTGCGGAGGATGGCGATAAATTTTCCGATGGTTTTCTTTTCCATGATGTGATTACCTTTCTTGGGTGGAATGAGACGGTTCGGTTGGCCGAGCCGACCGCCACGGGTGCCGACAGCACCTCGGCACAGGCTCATTCTATCACGGCGAGAGAAATTTTACCACCCTTGGGTGCGAGAATGTCTCTCGGAATGGGAGAATTGGGGAGATTGGGCGAGAAAATTATTGTTTGGCGTGGGCTTACTATGAACCCGTAGGGGCGAACTGCGTTCGCCCGCCATTCCCCAAAAACCTTTGCTTATCAGTATACTTTTTATTGCGGGCGAACACAGTTCGCCCCTACGACCACGTTGGTCAGAAACCCATAAACAACAGGGCATCTCTAAATACTCAGCGTGCGGCGAGATGCGAGGGATTTTTTCGTCAGACTAAACAAAAATCTGCACGCATAGTTGACCCTATGCGAAAGAATTTTGTGACGTATGACGGAAAAAGCACCGTCATATCGACGTGCGATGAGTTTTTAGAGATGCCCAACAATTTATCTCTCATATTATACCACATCAAACCCCATTTTGCAAGAGGTATCGAAAGGCCCCGCTGAAGCGGGGCCAAAACTCATATAGACGCCATTTTGTCCTTAACGCTCAAAAATCTCTTGTTGTCTGCCACAGGCGCGAACAGCTCCGTTTGATTATTCAGATACCGCAAATAAGACTGCGCCAGCGTTTCCTCATGACTCCTTGACATATATGCCTGATGGGTTTCTAACCCTCGGACAAGAAGCGAGGTATGGGTCAGAGAGGTAAAGCTCTGCAAGACTTCCAAATGACTGATCATTTGCTCCAGCTCACAGAGGGCGCGGTCATACTCGCCCACCCGCATACTGTCGCAGGCCAAGAAAAAGCTGATTCTCGCCAGTCGGTCGTGCCAAAAGCCGAAGTCCCCGTCATGGAAGATCATACCGAACATATCGTACAGCATTTTTCTGGCCTCATGTCGTTCGGTGGGGGTATAGCCCGACGCATCGCAATCCAGATGATACTGCATATAGAGGTACATCCTATCGCAAACCTTCCAAAAATAGTTACGACAATGCTCCGCCAGCTCGTCTCCTTCCAGCACGTGAAGATAGAGATCCTGATTCGTAGGCATCATGTCGGCGTACGCCTTAGCCTTTTGACGGTCACCCATGGCGAGATAGGTAAAGCACAGCCCGCGAATGGCCCCTGTGCGGTGTGCCATACTTTGGGCGGTCAAAAGACGTTCGCCCAGCATGACGATCTCCTCAAAGTATTCCTCCGGGGAGCCGTTCTGGAGAGTTTGCATCAGCAGATACAGGACGGTCTCATCGTTGGGATATTTTTTTTGCATCCCACGGCAAAGTGTCAACCGCTCGGCGGTCTTGCCTTGGCTATGGAGCAGTTGATATGTCTCAATGAAGGTTTTAATCTCGGCTTGTTTTTTGCTTTTGGCGATGTCAATTTCCAAAAGCACGTCTGCGCTGACCTCGAAAATGCTGGCCAGCATGGGAATATTGGCGATATCGGGAGCGGTCTTGTCGCACTCCCATTGGGAGACGGCGTTGGTGGACAGACCCAGCAGCTCGGCCAGCTGCTCCTGGGTCATGTTGCGCTCACGGCGCAGCTTTTTGATGGTGGTGCCGATAGACATAGCGTGATCCTCCTTTGTTTTGATGTACCCTTATGATACACGGATCCGGGGCAGAAAAACAGCAAGCATTTGACGGGCAGGGGTGAAGCAAAAATTGAATTTTTACGCCGGGAGTTTAATAGAGAGATAAATTGTTGTTTAGCATCCTTTCCACTTTTCTGCCCACGGCGGCAGAAAAGTTCCAAAAGAACGCCGCTTAGTGCAGAACCTACGGTTCTCCCTAAGAACCCAACTCCCTCGTGACGCACGCCGCTCCCCAATGGGGGAGTGGAGCGGCTATCGCGTGTCACGTGTCAGCCAACGCCGATAACCCGCCT
>SVTR01000008.1 GCA_015063685.1 Oscillospiraceae bacterium
AGATCGAGATTGTAGATACCGTCACCGCAGACGCCTACTATGAGGCATACTACACCGACGCGCCTATCTACGAGCCTGATCCCGACGATCCCGACGATCCCACCGATGATCCTGACGATATCGTTGTGAATCAGAATCCCGGCAGCAACGACGTGACCGTGGACGTTACCGATAAGAACGACGACGACAAGGTCGAGATCCCCATGGGTCCCATTCTGGAGGAATCCGAGGAGAACGAGGATCTGAACCTGGATATCACCGTAGACTTCGGCAACGGTGACTACGTAGACGTAGACATTTCCGCCGACGAGCTGCAGAACATCAAGGATCAGCTGGATAAGATCCTGGAGGAGACCGGTAAGACCTACGAGGACGTAGACTTTGTGGTGACCCGCAAGGAAGACACCGAAGACGGCAACGTCACCTACACCTACGACATCACCTTCCGCGTGGACGGTGAGGACGTGGATATCGAGAGCCTGGGTACCGAGGACGCCAACAAGATCACGGTGACCGTACCCGAGCTTGATCCCGGCCATGAGTATGTTGTTGAGGTCTACAACCCCGAGACCGGCAAGTTCGAAGAGCTTGACGAGGATCAGTACACCTACACCACCGATGAAAACGGCAACCCCGTGATCGAGGTAAATACCCCCTGGTACACTGAGATCAAGGTTACCGAGAAGATTTTGACCTTCACGGTCATCTTCAAGGATGACAACGGTGATGTTCTGAAAACCGAAACTGTTGAGTACGGTAATTCCGCTACCGCGCCTACAGATCCTTACCATGTTGGCTATACCTTCACCGGCTGGGATAAGAAGTTTGACAACGTAACCGAGGATCTGACCGTTACCGCAACCTACAGAATTAACGAATATACCGTTACCTTCCTGGATTACGATGATAAAGTTCTGAAGACCCAGACGGTTGTGCACGGCGCGTCTGCTACGGCTCCTGAAGATCCTACCCGCGTCGGTCATACCTTCACCGGTTGGGATAAGAAGTTTGACAACGTAACCGGCAATCTGACCGTTACCGCAACCTACAGAGCTAACGAATACACCGTTACCTTCCTGGATCACGACGGCTCCGTGCTGTACGAGATTCCTTATGCGTACGGTGCCACCATTACCGCACCTAAGGCTCCCTATCGTGCGGGTACCCTGGATGTGACCTACACCTTTATCGGTTGGTCGCCCGCATTCGCAACCGTAACCGGGGATGCCGTTTATACCGCAACCTACACCTCCAAGAACAGCTACGCTGATAAGGAAGGTGTGACCGCGGAGAAGGACGATGATTCCCTGGATATCACCGTTGACAACGGCTCCGATACCTCCGAGATCCCCTTCACTCCCGTGCTGGATGAGATCAGAAACGGTTTGAGTGTACCTCTCAACTACACGCATCAGTTTGAGGATGGCTATTACCTTGAAGTGATCTTCTCTGAGTCTGAGGAGGATCATGAAAGATTGCTGGCAGCCATTGAGGCAGCTTTGGCCGCAGCCGGTCTGCCCACCGACTCCGAGGTATCTCTGTATACCGCCCGTACGGTTATGACTCCTGCGGAGATCGAGGCCGTATTCGGTGATCGCTTCGACGACGTACAGGTCAACGCCATTTACAAGTATGATATCTCCTTCAAGGCCGGCGATACCGTTCTGTCTGTTGAGGGTCTGGAAAACAACATTCACCGTGTAAATGTGGACTATGATCCTGATTCCGACAGCCAGTTCAAGGTCGTCACCGAGGACGAGGATGAGGTTATCGATTCTACGGTAACCGAAGGCGGAGACAAGGGTGCCGAGGTCGAATTCCCCACTACCCACTATTCCAGCTTCTATGTAGTAGACTATTCCGAGATCTACTCCGTCAGCGTTGCCGACGATACCATCAGGGTTTCTCCCGCAAAGGGTGTTAAGAATACCAATGTTACTGTAAGCGTAACTCTTGCAGAGGGTTATGAGCTGGTCCGTCTCTACTATGTGAACGCCGCAGGAATTGAGACCGAGATCACCGGAAACAGCTTTACTCTTACCGAGGACGTCACCGTGAAGGCGGAGATCGTCAGAAAGTATACCGTAACCTGGATCGTGGATGGCAAGACCACCACCGAATCTTACAGGCAAGGTGAGACGCCTACCTTCAAGGGCTCTACCGACAAGGCGCCTACCGTACAGTTCACCTACACCTTCAAGGGTTGGGATAAGGACATTGTTCCTGTCAGTGGTGACGCAACCTACACCGCCACCTACACCGAAACCACTAGAAAGTATACTGTAACCTGGATCGTGGATGGTGTGTCCACCCCCGAGACCTATGAATATGGCAAGATGCCTGCCTTCAAGGGCTCTACCGACAAGGCATCTACCGTACAGTTCACCTACAGCTTCGATGGTTGGGATAAGACCATTGAGACTGTGAAGGGTGACGCAACCTACACCGCAACCTATACCGAAGCCCTCAGAGAGTATACCGTAACCTGGATCGTGGATGGCAAGACCACCACCGAATCCTACAAGTACGGCGCTACACCTACCTTCAAGGGCTCTACCGACAAGGCGTCTACCGCTCAGTATGATTACACCTTCAAGGGTTGGGATAAGACCATTGAGACTGTGAAGGGTGACGCAACCTACACCGCAACCTATACCGAAGCCCCCAGAGAGTATACCGTAACCTGGATCGTGGATGGCAAGACCACCACCGAATCCTACAAGTATGGCGCTACACCTACCTTCAAGGGCTCTACCGACAAGGCGTCTACCGCTCAGTATGATTACACCTTCAAGGGTTGGGATAAGACCATTGAGACTGTGAAGGGTGACGCAACCTACACCGCAACCTACACCGAAGCCCTCAGAGAGTATACCGTAACCTGGATCGTGGATGGCAAGACCACCACCGAATCCTACAAGTATGGCGCTACACCTACCTTCAAGGGCTCTACCGACAAGGCATCTACCGTACAGTTCACCTACACCTTCGATGGTTGGGATAAGACCATTGAGACTGTGACCGGTGACGCAACCTACACCGCAACCTACACCGAAACCGCTCGTTATCCTGAGGATGGTGACGTGGACGTTACCATTGATCCCGAGAACGAGAATCAGATTGATATCAAGGGCGATGCCACCGCGGATGACGAAGGCAACACCGACGTTGAGATCCCCATGGGTCCCATCTTCGAGGAAGCTGAAAAGAATCCCGAGCTGAACCTGGATATCACCGTCGACTTTGGCGACGGCTACACCGCTGACATCGACGTCTCCGACGAGGAGCTGCAGAAGATCATGGAGCAGCTTGACGAGATCCTGAAGGATACCGACAAGACCCTGGACGATGTGGACTTCTACGTTTCCCGTGAGGAGATCACCACCGAGGACGGTGACAAGACTTACGTCTATGACATCACCTTCCGTGTGGACGGCGAAGATGTAGATCTTGAGGCTACTCCCGGTGAAAACAAGATCACCGTGAATCTGCCCGAGGTCGAGGAAGGCCACGAGTATATCGTTGAGGTTTGGGATCCCACCGCTAATGAGGGCGAGGGCGGCTACGTTGAGCTTCCCGAGGATGCCTACACCCTGACCGTTGCCGATAACGGCAACACTACGCTGGAAGTCACGGTTCCTTACTACACCGAGCTCCGTGTGGTAGAGAAGATCCTGTCCTTCACCGTTACCTTCAAGGATTGGGATGATTCCGTATGGTACGAGGCTGTGTACGAGTACGGTACTGTCATCACCCTGGCCGAAACACCTTATCGCCAGAGCACCCTGACGACCTCTTATGAGTTCGCAGGCTGGACACCCGAATTGGCACCCGTAACCGCAGATGCGGTCTACACCGCCACCTACACCCAGAAGCCCTCCTATCCTGAGGATGGAGACATCGACGTCGGAAAGGATCCCGAGGACGGCTCCATCGACGTGAACGTCAATATCAAGGATGATGAAGAGGACGGCAAGACCGAAGTGGAGATCCCCTTGGGTCCCATCATTCCCGAAATCGAGAACGGTCTTGATAAGCCCATCAACATCAGCGTCAACTTTGGCAGCACCTACTATCTGAAGGCAGACATTCTGCCCGAAGATCAGGCGGCTATCCTTGAGACCATCAAGGGTATCATCGAAGCCAAGGGTCTTACCAATGATGACGTGAAGCTTATTGTCTCCCGTGAGAGCATCACCGTGGACGGCAATTCTGCTTACGTTTACGATCTCTCCTTCAAGGTGGGTGACGTGCTGGTGAGCGTAGCCGGTAAGGGCGCGAACACCATCACCGTTAACGTGCCTTTGACCGACGGCGGTCAGGCTGCCTTCGAGGTCTATGTCAAGAACATGGATGGAGAGCTTGAAAAGCTGGATGCTCAGCTTTCCACCGCAGAGAAGGATGGATTCGCAATCGTGACCTTCTCCGTGCCTTGCTACACCCAGATCCGTGTGATCGACGTTACGACGATCGAGACCACGCCTGCCGATACGGAGAAGGAGTCTGAGCCCATCGTGGTTCCTGACACTGAGCCCGACACCACCCTCGATACGGAACCCGATACCGAGACCGAAACCGAGGCTGAAACCGAGGAGCCTGCAGGCTGCGACGGATCCAACGCATGGTGGATCATCCTGCTTGTGGTCGTTCTCCTTGTGATCCTGGCGCTCATTGGCTTCGTGCTCTACCAGAAGGGTATTCTGTTCAAGCAGATCCAGGCTAAGCTGGACGATGCTGAGGATGAGAGCAACGGCTCGCCTCTGTTCATTCCTCTGGGTGAAGAATTACCTGAGGATGAGCCTGAGGAAATCCATATCGTACATGAAGTTTCTGTTGAAGAGGTTGATCAGCTCATGAGCGACAAGACCGCTGAGCATGCTTTGGAGGAATCCGACAAGCTGGGCGGCACAGGCAAACTGGGCATCATCAACATCGGCGTTCTCCACGATACCTTCGAGGATGGCGATACCGTCAATCTTGAGGTGCTCAAGGAGAAGGATATGATCGCAGACAGTACCGGTCGACTCAAGGTGCTGGCCAGCGGTTCTCTTGATAAGGCTTTGACCGTGGAAGCAGATGCATTCTCGGTTCAGGCAATCAAGATGATTACCCTGACGGGCGGTCATGCCGTGAAGCTCCGTGTGAATACTGACAGTGCTTCCCAAAATCAGAAGAAGCGCAAGAAGTAACTAAAAATGATACCCCCTCGCGGTGAAAGCCGTGAGGGGGTGTTTTTTTATCTGTGAAACAACCCTCAAGCCCCAAGTGGGGGATCTTTAAGGTGACAACGGTATGGCCGATAGCGTGATTTTATGGCACCCATCGACAAATTCCTACATATACTGTCATGACCCGCCCTGCGGGTATCATGCTATCGTAAAGGAGGAACACCCATGGATTATGTAAACGAAAACCCCATGACCGTCAGAGATATCTCGCCGGCACAGGCAGGACGGCAGAATATCCTTGAGGATCACGAGGAGAGCATGGGAGGATGCGGCTGCACTCCCGGTTGCCCTTGGTCAAATCAGTGTGCTGACGGCTGGGGGCTGACAGACCACCCTCTGGCTATGGTCTACTCGCCCTGTCAGGGCTTTCACGGGCTGTATGATTTGGAAACGGCCCTCAAGCGAGGCACCTTGTTTTCCGAATTGGATCTTCCCTTGGAGGTCGTAGGAGACCGAGACACCATTTCCGCTTGCGGCAGATGCGGCAGAGCATCCCGCTCCAAAACAGTATAAGGAGGTGTATCATCCATGATGAATCATAAATACGTTCGCGCGCCATACGCGCACGGCTTGAACTATGGTGGCTATACAGGCCTGCAACGCTTGGAACGGAAAGGCTATGATCATGGCTTTGCCACTCGCCCGGATTTCGGACAGCCGTCCCAGAACGGAAACGCTTGCCCCTTGAACCGTAACCGTCGGGCAGGGCATAGTATGCCTTTCGGTGACAGTGCACGCTCCTCAGAACGATTTGGCCGAGGTAGCATTTGCGGTTGTGGCCGATCCTCCCATGGAAATCAGACCGTGCCCGCCCAGTCCGTGGATATTCCTTCCATTGAGGAAGGCTGCGGATGCGGTTGTGGGGAACAAAACGGAACCAACTGCGACAAGCTTTTGAAGCAGATCCAGACCGTGGATTTTGCCTTGTACGAGGTGATTCTTTATCTGGACGCCTATCCCGACCATTGTGAAGCCCTGGAGCTTTACCACAAGCTGGTGGCCCGCCGCAAGGGACTTTGGGCATCTTATGAGGAGGCTTGCGGCCCCTTGACTGCCATGGGTAACGTCAGCACCACCTCCTGGGATTGGGTAAAGTCTCCCGCCCCTTGGGAATATTCCCAAAACTAATGCCGTACGCGCAAGAAAGGAAAGGTATATTTTATGTGGATCTATGAGAAGAAGCTCCAATACCCCGTGAAAATAAAAAATCCTGACCCGCAAGCGGCTCAGATCATTATTTCACAACTCGGCGGGCCGGATGGTGAGCTAGCGGCCTCTATGCGCTATCTCCACCAGCGATACAGTATGCCCGATAAAAAGGTGGTGGGATTGCTCACGGACATCGGTACCGAGGAGCTTGCCCATCTGGAGATCATCGCGGCCATCCTCTATCAGCTCACCCGCAACCTCAAGGAGGAGGATATCGCCGGCACGCCCTTTGCCACCTATTTTGTGGATCACACCACAGGTCTGTATCCCGTTGCTGCCTCCGGTGTGCCCTTTGACATGAAATACGTGGGGATCAAGGGGGATGTGATCGCGGATCTGAACGAGGACCTGGCGGCAGAGCAAAAGGCCCGTGTGACCTACGACAACATCCTGCGCCTGGTGGATGATCCTGATATTAAGGATCCTATCAAGTTCCTGCGCGAGCGGGAGCTGGTGCACTATCAGCGCTTCGCCGACGCCCTCCGCATGACCCAGGACACCTTGAACGCCAAGAATTTTTACGCCTACAATCCCGCCTTTGATACCGCGCGCCTCAAAGGCTGAGAGTTCCGGGGCGGGGAAGAAAGCCCACCGTAAAATCAAGGCCGAGTCAATGGACTCGGCCTTGTGGATTTTATCAGTTCTTCGGGAATATCAAGTCTTGGGAAGGGTATCCGCAAAGACCACCGTCATGATGCCGCCGCGGCGGTCATCCTCGGGGAGGGTGAGGACACCGTTGTCCAGCATCCAGCGGTAGAAGTACATATACAGAGAATCACCGTAGCCGTTGTCACACGCACGAATGTAGGATTGAACGTGAGGCGGATAGAGGTCGCATTTGATCTCAAGAATCTTTTTGGCGTAATCGTGATATATGGCGCTGACAGCCTGCATATCCGCGCCTGCATACATATCGAGCCCCCAACATCTGCAAACGGGAACATTGACGGAAATACCGTTATCGCGTTTCACGATCAGACCTCGATCATACAGGCGTTGATACTTGCTGACATTGACTTGTGTTTCGGGAAGCTGACCCGTGATGTACTCGTAAAGTGCCTCGTAATCTGTGCTTTTGTTGTCTCCCCATCCGTCAGGTCGGGAATCATAGACGGTGCTCATCTGGCAGGAAAAGAGTTTTTCATAAATTTCCGACCCACGGATCATCATGCCACAGGCCGTGTAAAGAGAGCCGTCGTAGCTGACGCTGTATCCGTCATCGATATAGGCAAGGGCAACGTAGTCACCGCCGTCGGGACGTTTGATGCGGAGCTGTGTAGCCGGCTCTTGGGGATTGGGATTTTGGCTGTCTATCGTTTCTCGGAAGGACATATCGCCCATCATAAACCCGCTCCAACGCCAAAGGTTTATATCTTCGTCGGGCACATAAAGATCCTGCTTGTGCTCCTCATAGAAGCGATCCAAGTTGGATGTCCAAACAGGAGCCAAAAGCTCGCACAAGCGTGCGGCAGTCTCGGTCTTCAGCGCGTGAATGGCTTCATCGATCTCCTTCGTTCCGCGGTGAATCATCATGTCAGTACGGAGCTTTCCTCCATCCACACGGGACATATAGCCGTATTCCTCCAAATGGGCGATAATATCGGCCATAAAGACCGGAGTGATACCCAGTTCTTCTGCGATCTCCTCCTCTGTTTTGGGTGTCCAGTAGGCGGCATAGGCAATGTTCTGCGCCAGCATCGTGTTCAAATGGTTGGCGGTATCTCCTGTGCTGCCGCAGTAGCCGCTGTGTCCCATACTGCAAAAGCGAATGGGGTTGATCCCCAGTGTTCCTTTATTTCTTTCCATATTCATACCCTCCTTGATGGTTTTTCTTGCATCAAACAGATGCCATTTCACCGTCCCCACGGGAATGTCTAAGCCTTCGGCAATCTCCTTGACAGTCTGCCCGCCGTAGTAGTGGGCTACGATGATCCGTCGTTGGGTCTCACCGAGATAGGCGATCTCCCGCCGCAGGAGCTTGAGGCTGTCCTCATGGGCGGCGCGCTCTGCCCGTTCGGTATCCTCGTTATCAATCAGCGCGAGAGGCATCCTCGCTCCCGTCTCAGCGACCTGCTCCATCACCTCGTCCACCGATATGCCGCCGCGCTCCCTCACTCGGCTCCTTTTTTCGACCCAACGGGCAAAGACAAAGGAGGAAATGCGCCAGATATAGGAATTGACGTTGTAGATCATCCCGTCGCGGAGCAGAGACAGGTAGACCTCGTAGGTGATATCCGAGGCCAGCTCCTCGGCCTCGTAGGAATCTCGGGTCTTGGACAAGGCAAAGCCGTAGATCCTTTGGAGATATTCGGTGATGATGCGATCGGCGTTCTGCTTGTCCATGACGGCTCCTTTCGGTTGTGGGGTGGTTTCATCCATATAAGTGGAGGGAATAAGGGAAAGGTTGGTGGAAATGAAAAAAATTTTGGGGTGGAGGAAAAATTTTAAAAAGTATTTTGGTTTTATAATGAGGAAGAATGCCGTAGGGGCGCATTCCATATGCGCCCGAGAATGCTCAAAAAGCGGAGAGGCTTGCTTTTTTGCAACTGGCGGATATGGAATCCGCCCCTACGGTACATATGGAATCCACTCATATTTGAACAGCTTCCGTATGGTGAATCATGATTTTGAAAAACCCCGCCCAAACGGGCGGGGTTATCAGGATATCAATTATTTCAGCATAGAAGCCAGCGTGGCAGAAGCAGAAGCCAAAGCCTCGTTCAGCTTGGAGAATTCCTTGCCGCCTGCCATGGCAGAGTCGGGACGTCCGCCGCCCTTACCGCCGGTGACAGCCGCAACGGCACCCACCAGCTTGCCTGCGTGTGCGCCGTGAGCCACGGCATCCTTGCCTGCGCAGGACAGGAACTTGACGCTCTCGCCGTCGGAGATGGCAATGACAGCCACCACGTCAGCGTAGGTGTCCTTGATCTTGTCGGTCATGGAGCGGGCAATATCCACAGCCAGACCGGGCATATGAACGGTGACCAGCTTGAAATCACCCACGGAAACCGCATTCTTGATGAGATCGCTGACCTGGGAAGCGGCGATCTTGCCGTTCAAAGACTCGATCTCCTTGTGGGCGGCGTTCAGCTCGGACTGAAGCTGGGTCGCCTTGTGGGCGATGTCGGCGGGATTGTTGACCTTCAACTCCTTGGCGGTGCTGTGGATCAGCGCGTCCTTCTGACCCAGCAGAGCCAGCACGCCGGTACCGGTGACGGCCTCGATACGGCGCACGCCTGCGGCCACCGAGGACTCGGAGATAATCTTGAAGAGACCGATCTTACCCGTGTTGTCCACGTGAGTACCGCCGCAAAGCTCAATGGAGCTGGAGCCCATGCGGACCACGCGGACGGTCTTGCCGTACTTCTCACCGAACAGAGCCATAGCCCCCAGAGCCTTGGCCTCGTCGATGCCCATCTCGGTCATGGAGCCCTCGCCGGCGGCCAGGATCTCGGTGTTGACGATGGCTTCCACCTTGGAAATCTCCTCGGCGGTCATAGCGGCGAAGTGGGTGAAGTCGAAGCGGCAAACCGTGTCGGAGACGTAGGAGCCTGCCTGCTCAACGTGGGTACCCAACACCTGACGCAGAGCGTTCTGCAAGAGGTGAGCGGCGGAGTGGTTACGCATGATGGACTGACGGCGCTCGGAATTGTACTGTACCTTCAGGGTGTCACCCACACGGATGATACCTGCGTTGGCATTACACAAATGCAGATAAATGCCATCGCTCTTTTTGGTGTCCAGAATGAGTGCCATGGTGTCGGGACCGAAAACCGAGCCATCGTCACCTACCTGGCCACCACCCTCGCCATAGCAAACGGTCTTGTCCAGAATCAAGGTGAATTCGCCTTCGGAAACCTCGTCCACCAAACCTTCGTCTACGATAATGGCGAGAACCTTGGCATCACAAACCTGCTCGGTGTAACCGACGAACTCGGTCTTGGGCAGATCCGCCAACATAGAGCCGGATGCGTTTGCCCAACCGCTGATGTTGGCGCGTGCGGCGCGTGCGCGCACCTTCTGCTCCTGCATCAGCTCCAGGAAACGGTCGTTATCGTAGGTCATACCTGCTTCTTCGATGATCTCACGGGTGAGGTCGATGGGGAAGCCGAAGGTATCGTACAGCTTGAAGGCATCCTCGCCCGAGACCTCGGTCTTGCCCTCGGCGCGGGCGGTGTCGATGACGCTATTCAGAATGGACAGACCCGCGTCGATGGTGGCGTCGAATCTCTCCTCCTCCAGGGTCAGCACCTTGAGGATGTAGTCGTACTTCTCGGAAAGCTCGGGGTACGCGCCGCAGTTCTGCTCCATGGCCACCTTGCACAGGTCAGTCAGGAAGGGATGGTCAATGCCCAGGAGCTTACCGTGACGGCAAGCGCGGCGGATGATGCGGCGCAGGACGTAGCCGCGGCCCTCGTTGGAGGGAATGACGCCGTCGGCGATCATGAACATAGCCGACTTGATGTGGTCGGTGCAGACGCGGATGGAGATATCGTCGTTCTTGTCGGCACCGTACTCCTTGCCCGCAATCTGACAGACGGTGTCCAGGATCTTGCGGTTGGTGTCCACCAGGAACATATTGTCCACGTCCTGCATGACGCAGGCCAGACGCTCCAGACCCATGCCCGTGTCGATATTCTTCTGTGCCAGCTCGGTGTAGTTGCCGTTGCCGTCGTTGTTGAACTGAGAGAAGACGTTGTTCCAGATCTCCATGAAACGGTCGCAGTCACAGCCGGGCTTACAGTCGGGAGAGCCGCAGCCGCGAGCCTCGCCGCGGTCAAAGTAGATCTCGGAGCAGGGGCCGCAGGGGCCGGAGCCGTGCTCCCAGAAGTTGTCGGCCTTGCCCAGACGGACGATGCGCTCGGCGGGAACGCCCACCACGTCAGCCCACAGGTGGTAGGCCTCCTCGTCCTTCTCGTAGATGGAGGGCCAGAGCAGGTTCTCGGGGATCTCCAGAGTCACGGTGAGGAACTCCCAGGCCCACGGAATGGCCTCGTTCTTGAAGTAATCGCCGAAGGAGAAGTTACCCAGCATCTCAAAGAAGGTGCCGTGGCGGGCGGTGTGGCCCACGCGCTCCAGGTCGGGGGTACGGATGCACTTCTGGCAGGTGCAAACGCGGTTGCGGGGAGGGATCTCCTCACCCGTGAAGAACTTCTTCATGGGGGCCATGCCCGAGTTGATGAGGAGCAGGGAAGGATCGTTGATGGGGACCAGGGGGTAGGAGGGGAGACGAAGGTGACCCTTCGACTCGAAGAATGCGAGATATTTCTCGCGCAGATCGTTAAGAGATGTCCACTGCATGATGGTGTTGCCTTTCTTTTATATGTGTTTAATTTTTTTATTGTTACCGGTCATCCTGAGCAGAACGGAGCGTGTGCGAAGCATCGCGAAGTGAAGTCGAAGGATCTCCTCAGGGGGCGAGATCCTTCGACTTCGGGCTTCGCCCTTCGCTCAGGATGACTGTTTATTGTATGGAACTTATCCCTCGTACAACGCCGCCCCGATGACGGTGCCGAAGCTGGAATTCTCGGGGATGATGAACCGCACCCCGAAATGGGAGGCCAGACCCTCGAAGACCTTGCGGATGGGGGCGATGGTGGTGAGATTGCCCGTAAGAACAATGTCCGCGATGCCCTTGCTCCGCGCCGCGAAGATGGACATCATGAAGATGGTCTCGGCCACCATGTTGGCGATGCCCAGGGCGATATCGTGGCTGTCGGCCATGTCGCTGAGGTTACCGAAATTGGAGGCGGTGAGGTTGATGCTCATCTCGGGGAACTGCCCCTGCTGGGTGATGTCCTTGATGGTCAGGTCGATCTTCCCAAGATCGCCGCCCTCGCAGAGCTGCTCGATGTGGGCGATGGTGTCCACGCCCAGCATTTTTTTGGTCAGACCCAGAAGGGTACCGCCGCCCACGCCCGTACCGCCCAGATAGTCAATGGCGGTGGTGCCGTCGGGGTTCCGCTTGGCGTGTACCAGAGCCGTACCCGTGCCCATGCTGACGATGATGGCCTCGTTAAGCCCCGACAGATACAGACCGCCCAGACCCACGCCCGAGAACTCGGGGACGGATTTGCATTCCAAATTGTAAATGGGGCCTGACAGGTAGGAGGAGCCTACGCCCGTGGTCATGACCCGCTTGATGTCTGAGAGGGCTAGACCGTTCTCAGCGGTGTAGCGCCCCAGGGCGCCGTAGATGGAGGTGATGGGGTCGGTGGCTCGCACGAAGAGGGGAGGCATCAGGGTGCGGGTGCCGTCGGCGTTTTGCCGGAAGCCTACGATCTTGGTGGTGCTGCCGCCCACGTCGATGCCCAGAACCACAGAGCCGCTTGTATGTAGGTTCTCTGTCATGACGAAAGAACTCCTTTCCACGGAGCGGCCTGCACGCGCAGACCTATCCATTATTCATACAGATAAAATATTATACCACACTCTTGCAAAAAAATCAAGAATATGGTATACTAATATCAGCAAAATTTTTGGATTTTTTTGTGCTTTTGTGCGAAAAACACTATCTTACTATATTAAGGAGGCGTCCCATGTCCAAGTCCATCTTCGAAATTGATCAGAATTTAGCCGTTGAAACGGTGGCCAATCTCCCCGTTCAGTTTGTCAACGTCCTTGACGCGCCCTTCAACCTCTACGGTCTCTGCGACCCCCACGGCGGCGGAGCCTTCCACCGCATCCCCCAGGAGGTGGCCGACGCCACCAACGAGGGGGTGAAGTTTCTCAACCTCCACACCTCGGGCGGCCGCGTGCGCTTTAAGACCGATTCCCCCCACCTGGCGGTGAAGGTCAAGCTCTCGGGTGTGGGCATGATGCCCCATATGACTCTCGTGGGTACGGCAGGAATTGACGTATATCTTGGCTACGACGGCGAGTATCGCTACTACGGCTCCTGCTTGACCGAGATGGGTAACGACGCCGCCATCAAGATGACCGAGAATAAGGGGTATACCAACATGGTCTGGCTCCCCGCAGAAGGGATGCAGGACGTCCTCCTGAACCTTCCCCTCTACGGCGGGATCGACGAGCTGTGGCTGGGACTAGCCCCAGGCTCCAAGATAGAACCCGCCGCTCCCTACCGTGACCTGCTTCCCACGGTCTACTATGGCTCCTCCATCACCCAAGGGGGATGTGCCTCCCGCCCCGGCAATCATTATCCAAACATCCTTTCTCGCAAATACAACGTGGACTTTCGCAACCTGGGCTTCTCGGGGAGCGCCCGCGGTGAGCAGGCCATATCCGACTACATCGCAAGCCAACCCATGTCGGCCTTCGTCTACGCCTATGACCACAACGCCCCCACCGTGGAGCATCTGGCCGCCACCCATGAGCCTATGTACCTGAATATCCGCGCCACCCATCCCGACACCCCCGTCGTCTTCATCACTCGCCCCGGCATCCGCTACAACGCCGAGGAAAGAGCCCGCCGCGAGGTGGTCAAGGCCACCTATGAGAACGCTAAGGCCAGAGGGGAGAACGTCTACTTCGTGGACGGCGAGACTATCTTCGCCATCTTCGGCGGCGACGGCGGCAGCGTGGACGGATGCCACCCCAACGATCTGGGCTTTGCCTGCGTGGCGGCGGCCCTCGACCCCATTTTTGCGGAGATTTACGGATAAATTGTAGTTTATCGGTCGGTTCGTTCCCCGCTCCCCGACCTTCCCCTTTGGGGAAGGTGGCGCGCCCGTAGGGCGTGACGGATGAGGTGATAACGCTGGCACATCAAGATGTTTTGGCCCATACGTCTTACCTCATCCACCACCTTCGGTGGTCCCCCTTCCCCAAAGGGGAAGGTTCGGAAACGTTGGTTGCAACCCACCGATAAACCCAAATTTGAACACAAATGAAAGGATACACCCATGACCCACCAGAATCCCCCCATCCAAATTCTCAAGGACAAAGAGCTGTACGTCTTCGACATGGACGGCACCATTTACCTGGGAAAGATCGTCTTCGATTTCGCTATCCGTTTCATTGAGAATCTCCGCGCCGCGGGCAAGCGGGTGCTGTTCTTCACCAACAACGCCTCCCGCTCCACCGACGTCTACCTGGAAAAGCTCACCCGCCTGGGCTTCTCCCCCACGGCGGACGAGATCATGTCCTCCGCCGACGTGACGGTGGCCTATCTCAACACCTATCATAAGGATCAGACCGTCTATCTCATCGGCACGAAGCAGCTGGAGTCCCAGTTCCGCGCGGGGGGCATCCGTCTGGCCACGGGGAAGGAGGACTCCGTGGATGTGGTGGTGTCCAGCTTTGATACCGAGCTGACCTACGAAAAGCTGGACGACGGTTGCCGTCTCATCCGAAACGGGGCTACCTACCTATGCACTCACCCCGATTTCAATTGCCCCACCGACACGGGCTTCATGCCCGACAGCGGTGCCATCGCCGCCCTCATCACCGCCTCCACCGGCGTCATCCCCCGTTACCTGGGCAAGCCTTACCCCGAGGTGGTGGAGATGATCGAGCAGGTCACGGGAATCTCCCGCGACAAGACCTGCATTTTCGGCGACCGCCTCTACACCGACATCGCCTTGGGCGCGAAGAACGGCGTCACCTCCATCCTCGTTCTGACGGGGGAGGGAACCTATGAGGAGGCTATGGAGCTGTCCGAGGGGGAGAAGCCCGCCTTCATCTTCCCGTCGCTCGCGGAAGTGGACGAGTCCATCTTCTGCTGAAATCGTGAGAATTATCACATCCGACCAAAAATCGAAACGCCGTGAAGCCTTTGTAAGCTCACGGCGTTCTTTTTGACGGCAGAGTCATGATTTATATTGGTTGTCTTCCGGGCAGGATTCTGCTTGTGGACACGGCCATTTCTCGCGGATGCCACCGTATATTCATACGGAGTTCATAAACATATGATACAATCAAACCAATTATGTACAGTCCCCGAATGGGTGTTGAAATGCTCAAAAAATGGGGAAACAGGAAGGATTATTTATGCCAAAGAATAAAAGTAAGAAAGCGGAGCAAGGGGCTTGCCCCATCCGCAAAACCTCCATCGGCGGCCAGGCCTTGATGGAAGGTATCATGATGCGGGGGCCGCAGATGACCGCCATGGCTGTCCGCAACACGCAGGGAGAGGTGGTCGTTGAAAAATTCCCCACAACCACAAAAAAGCGCGCTAAGATCTTAAAGCTCCCGATCATTCGCGGCGTTTTGGGCTTCGTGGATTCCATGACGCTGGGCTATAAGTGCCTTATGCGCTCGGCTGAGATCTCGGGTCTTGAAGAACTTGAAGAAGAGATGGCCAAGGAAAAGGCTGAGAAGAAGGCCGCCAAGGCCGCCGCTAAAGCCGCCAAAAAGGGAAAAGAATCCCCCGAACAGATCAAAATTGCCGAGACTTCTGCCGTGAACGAAAATGCTGAAGCAACGGCCGCCGACGTAACGGCCGCCGACGTAACGGCCGCCGAAGAGGGAACTGCTACCGACGCAACGACCCAAAAGACAGATTCCAAGCCCGAAAAGAAGAAGGAAAGCTCCGCTTTTATGAATTTCTTTATGGCCATCTCTTTGGTGCTTGCCATCGGGCTGATGATCCTGCTGTTTTTCTGGCTGCCCTCCTTCCTCTACAAGGACGTGCTGGAAAAATATGTGGGCGGTATTTTCAAGGAAAACCGTTTTCTGCAATCTGTTTGCGAAACCTCTCTCCGTCTCCTGCTGCTCGTGGGCTATATGTTCCTTATGCGTCTCATGAAGGATACCCGCCGCACCTTCCAGTACCACGGTGCCGAGCACAAGACCATTTTCTGCTATGAGCACGGACTTGAGCTGACTGTGGAGAATGTCCGCAAGGAACGCCGCTTCCATCCCAGATGCGGTACCTCCTTCCTGGTGCTCATGCTCCTGGTGGGTATCGTCATCGGCTTCTTCATTCCTACGAGCTTGAACAAATGGCTTCGCACCGCGGTCAAGCTGCTGCTTTTGCCGATCACCATGGGGCTTGGCTATGAGCTCATCAAAATTTGCGGCAAGCACGACAACTGGCTGACCCGTATCATCGCCGCCCCCGGTCTTTGGTTCCAGCGCCTCACCGTCCTGGAGCCTGACGATGACATGATTGAGTGCGCTATTGCCTCCATCAAGGAGGTTATTCCCGAAGACGGGAGCGATCAGATCTGAGCGGGATAAGGATAACGGGGTGAAACTTCTAAAAAGGCCCGTTGATATTTCTACTGTTTACTCACGCCGCGGCTCTGACCGCCGTTGAAAGTCATTTGCTTTATCCAATCCAAACCGAAAGGAACTGACCATGAAAACCATCATCTGCAAGAACTATGAAGAAATGTCGGCTCGTGCTGCCGAGATTGTGGCCGACGTTATGAAAGCCGACCCTGCCTGCGTGCTGGGTCTTGCTACCGGCTCCACCCCCGTGGGGATGTATAAGAAGCTCATCGATATGAACAAGGCCGGCGAGATCGACTTTTCTAAGGTCACTACCGTCAATTTGGACGAATATTATCCCATCGCCCCCGACAATGACCAGTCCTACCGTTACTTTATGAATGAAAATCTCTTCAACCACGTCAATATCGACAAGACGAAGACCTACGTTCCCGACGGTATGGCCGCCGATCCCGACGAGGCTTGCGCCGCCTACGAGGCTCTGGTGAAGAAGGTGGGTCCCGCGGATATCCAGGTGCTGGGTATCGGACAGAACGGTCACATCGGCTTCAACGAGCCTGCCGACGCCCTGGAGGTCGCTACCCACGTGACAGGACTCACCGAATCCACCATCAAGGCCAACGCCCGTTTCTTTGCCTCCGAGTCTGACGTGCCCACCAAGGCCTTGACCATGGGTATCGGTACGATTCTGTCCGCCAAAAAAATCATCATTCTGGCCAACGGCGCCGCCAAGGCCGAGGCTGTGAAGAAAATGCTGGCAGGCAAGCTGGATACATCCTGCCCCGCCTCTATGCTCAATCTCCACGCAGACGTCACCGTCATTTGTGACGAGGCGGCTGTGATCTAACAAAATCTCCCATCCTCTCCCGATGCATACACCTCTTGTGCAGTGGTAAATACTTCTCTTGAAGTACGGAAGCGTCGATCGCTTCCCCATCAGGAGCTTTACCATGTACAACAACCATAAAGTTGTCATCTGTGGTGTAAATACGGCAAACCTCAAGGTACTGACCGAGAAAGAAAAACAGGACCTCATGGTGCGTGTCAGAGGAGGAGATACCCAAGCCCGTCAGGAAATGATCTGCGGGAATCTGCGACTGGTGCTGTCTTTGGTACAGCGGTTTGCAGGACGAAAAGAAAATCTGGATGACCTCTTTCAGGTGGGTTGCATCGGCCTTGTGAAGGCGGTTGACAATTTTGACATCACGAAAGAGGTCATGTTTTCCACTTACGCCGTTCCAATGATCATCGGAGAGATGCGGCGCTATCTCAGAGATAACGCCACCGTGCGGATCAGTCGCTCGGTTCGAGATCTGGCTTACCGTGCCCTCCAGGTGAGAGAGGAGCTTTCCGCCGAGCTGTCCCGCGACCCCACCCCCGACGAGATCGCCGAAAGACTGGGGGTGCCCCGACAGCGGGTGGTGGCGGCTATGGATGCCATCGTGGAGCCCATCTCTCTCTACGAGCCCGTGTTCAGCGAGAACGGGGATTCCCTCTATGTCATCGATCAACTCTCGGACACCTCACGCGACGCCAGCGACGAGTCCTGGCTGGAGAACATCGCCCTCCGCGAGGCGGTGGCGACCCTGTCTCCTCGAGAACAGAATATTATCAAGCTCCGCTATTTCAAGGATAAGACCCAGATGGAGATCGCCTCTGAGATCGGCATCTCGCAGGCCCAGGTGTCGAGGATTGAAAAGGCGGCGCTGCAGAAGCTTAAAAAACAGTTGTAAATGGTTGTTTAGCGTGGCGACCGCCGCATTTTTGACCTTCCCCTTTGGGGAAGGGGGACCATCCGAAGGATGGTGGATGAGGTAAAAAACTATGGCCGCAATATGTTTTCGGTTTTAGCCTCACCCACCGCAAGCGGTTCCCCCTCCCCAAAGGGGAGGGTATAGGGCGCGTGTCTCCTCCGCTAAATAACAATTTATACCCAAACATACAGAAAGGCTCGGCTTGTGCCGTGTACATATCCATGAAAACGTATCATCTTACGAAAGAATTTATCACCGCCACCACGAACGCCATGCGTGAGGCTGGACGTATCATGCTCTCCGCCCATCGGGACGGTCAGGGTGGCGAGGTTACCTCTGACGAGATCAACGACAAGGACACCGCCCATGCCCAGGTCAACTTCGTTACGGTTTACGATAAAAAGGTTCAAGCCCTGCTGATCGAAAAATTACATATAGCCCTCCCAGAGGCCAAGTTTATGGCCGAGGAGGACGGTGCCGATCAGACCGACCCCACCGAAGGACTGTGTTTTGTCATCGACCCCATCGACGGTACCGCCAATTTTATTCGCGACTTGGCTTGCTCGGCCATATCTGTGGCGCTTTTGTCTGAGGGTATGCCCGTTTTCGGCGCGGTCTACCAGCCCTATGCCGACGAGTTGTTCCTGGCTGTCCGAGGGCAGGGAACGGTCTGCTACCGCCATGGTAATCCTCCCGAGAGGGTCACCGTCAGCACCCGCCCTTTGAAGGAGGCCATTGCCCTCCTCGGCACCTCCCCTTACTATAAAGACGAGTTGGGGGAAACTACCGTATCTCTCTTCAAAAATTGTCTCTACCATGCCGCCGACGTCCGCAGAAGCGGCTCTGCCGCCTATGATTTCTGCAATATTGCCATGGGGCGCACCGACCTTTTCTGCGAAGCCCGACTGTCCCCTTGGGACTACGCCGCAGGCTGTCTGATTGTCACCGAGGCGGGTGGACAGGTCACTTGCCTTGATGGCACCCCTCTGCGCTTTGATCAGCCCTGCTCCGTCCTCGCGGCAGGATGCGGATGCTATGACGAGGCGGTGGAGATATTTCAACGGTAAATTGTTGTTTAGCGTTGTTGTGCCCCGCCTTGAAACAGTCATCCTGAGCGAGGGCGATGCCCGAGTCGAAGGATCCCACAGGAAGCAAAACCTTTTTATGACAATGGTTTTTTACAGGTATAAAGAGATCCTTCGGCGCGGCCAGCGGCCTTGTTCAGGATGACCGCGTTGGTCAGTAAACGCCCATAAACAACAATTTATCAGCCTAACCATCCATCGCGTGATGTATCTAGCACAGGATGCACTACCCCGAGCCAGAGCCCCACCGCAGGTGGTAAACAACAATTTATATGATTATCTCTGAACTATATCCTAAAACAAAGGAACGCACATATGAAAACCATTCTCCAATGGCTCCGCCGTGAGCGCGAGGATATGAAGCTCCTCCTCCGCTCCATCCCCGCTACCGTGGTGACCCTTTTCGTGGTCTCGGTCATCTGCATGAACCTGTTGGCCAATAAGACCCTCCTCCAACTGGATTGGATCGCCCTGGACGGCGGTATCCTCATCTCCTGGCTGTCCTTCATGTGCATGGACATCATCACTAAGCACTTTGGCCCGAGGGCATCCAACCGCATCTCCCTTTTGGCCTGCGGCATCAACCTGCTCACCTGCGCCATCTTTTTTGTCGCCGCCGCCATCCCCTCAAACGCGGAGGACTACACCGCCTTCAACGGCATCTTCGGCGGCACCTGGTTCATCCTTTTGGGCAGTACCGTGGCCTTCCTTGCCTCGGCCGTCATCAATAATACCCTCAACTGGATGATTGGCAAGGGCTTTAAAAAGAACCCTGACGGCAAGCTGGCCTACGCCATGCGAACATACGTCTCCACCTTCATCGGCCAGTTTTTGGATAATTTCATTTTCTCTGTCATTGTCTTCGTCATCTTCGCCCCCATCTTCTGGAACGGCTTCTGCTGGACGGTGCTCCAATGCGCCATGTGCGCCCTGACGGGAGCCGCGGCCGAGCTTGTCATGGAAATCCTCTTTTCCCCCATCGGCTACCGTATGGTGCAAAAGTGGAAGCAGGAGCGGGTGGGACAGGCGTATTTGGATAACAGATAAATTTTTGTTTATCGAAGAGATACAAGATACGGCCGAGCAAGCTCGGCAGATACAAGATACAAGATAGGGAACTTTTGAAAAAATATGTCGCCGTATGGGTTTAGGAATATCTTGTATCTCGTATCTCGTATCTCGTATCTCCGTATCTCTCCGCAACGCCGCATTTTGCTCATATCATCTTGAAAGGAGACTCCATATGAAGATCCTCATCACGGGCACCACCCAAGGCATCGGCCGCGCCATCGCCGTGAAATTTCTCAGCGAGGGACATACCGTTATCGGCATCGACCGCCAACCCTCCAGCATTGAACATACAAGCTATACCCACCATACCTGCGACATCCGCGACTATGACCGCCTCCCCGCCGTAGAAGGGGTGGAGATCCTTATCAACAACGCGGGCACCCAAAACGAAAAGGATATTGATACCAACCTCAAAGCCCTCATCCATATGACCGAGACCTACGGCGTCACCCCCGCCATCAAGTCTGTCCTGCATATCGGCTCGGCCAGCGCACACACGGGCGCGGAATTTCCCGAATACTGCGCCTCCAAGGGCGGCGTTCTGGCCTATACCAAGAACGTGGCCATGCGGGTGGCCAAATACGGCGCCACCTGCAACAGCCTGGACCCCGGCGGCGTGCTGACCCCCCTCAACGAGTGCGTCATGAACGATCCCGAGCTGTGGGCTGAGATCATGAACGAGACCCCCCTCCGCCGCTGGGCGACCCCCGAAGAGATCGCCGAGTGGGCGTATTTCCTCACCGTCGTGAATACCTTCTGCACGGGACAGAGCATCCTCGTGGACGGCGGCGAGGCCATCAATTATCACTTTGTGTGGAAGGACTAAAGAAAAGTTATAGGTAATAGTGAAGAGTGAATAGGTGTGGATGGAAACCTTCGGTTTCCCACATTCAAGTAAAAAATGGACAAATCCGAAGGATTTGCACCTCCACTTTTCACTCTTCACTCTTCACTCTTCACTAAAAAACGAAAGGCAGGTACATACCATGAAAAGCCACTTCAAACTCCTCCTCCCCGACTCCGGCCGCGACATCTACATGCCCCGCAAGTCCCAGTCCTGGGGCTACCGCTACGGCCCCACCATCATGGTGGAGAACGGGGTCTGCCACGCCTGGTTTGCCTCTCCCGGTGACTGCTACGAGGCAGACTGGTTCACCTACCGTAAGTCCACCGACGGCGGCAAGACCTGGACGGATGAAAAGGTGGTCATGTACCCCGTCCCCGATTCCATGGACTGGTTCTCGGTCTGTGATCCCGCCGTCATCAAGTACGGCGAGTACTACTACATCGGCTATACCTCCACCGTCTTCGCCAACGGCGGCGGTGTCTGCAACAACGGCTTCATCGGCCGCTCCAAGTCCCCCGAGGGCCCCTTTGAGCGGTGGTGCGGCGACGGCTGGGGCGAGACCCGCGAGACGGCCGACGGCACCCTGAGCTGGATGGGCAAGCCCGCCCCCGTCATCTACTACGACGAGGACTGGCACAACTGGGGCGCGGGTGAATTCTCCTTTGTTATCAAGGATGAAACCATCTACATCTACTACACCTGGATGTCCAAGGACAGAGACGGCAACCCCATCCATGAGACCCGCGTAGCCACCGCCGATATCACCGACGAGAACTGGCCGGGTAAGGTGATCCGGCAGGGCGTGGCGGTCAAGCGTCCCCGCGGCGGCAACGATTCCTACGACGTGGTCTACTGCGAGGATCTGCAAAAATTCATCGCCCTCTCCACCGACCACCGCTTCTCCGAGAACAGCGTGCTGGCGGTCTACGAGTCGGATGACGGTCTCCGCTATACCCGTGTCAATAACATCAAGGTCAATACCGGCTGGATGTGCCACAACTGCGGCATTTCCGGCGACGCACAGCACCACATCAAGTCGGGGGACACCCTGCTCCTGGCCTACGCCTACGGCAACAAGTGGGGCTGCTGGGGCACCCGCATCCACGATTACTCCTTCGAGGCCATGGAGGAGGACTTCTACGATGAGAGCGAGCTTCAGAACCTCCACCACGAGATCGAGAAGATCGACGATCCCACCGAGTTCAGCCCCTCCATGCTCTATTTGAGAAAGCCCCACTTCCGCCGCCTCGCCGTGGGGGAGACCCTGGAGATTCCCATGATGACGGGCAACGTCACCTATTCCATGCGCCCCGTGGAGGGAGAGGTCACCTTCTACGATTACGATCCCGCCATCCTCTCCATCGAGAACGGCAAGGCCACGGGTATCTCCGAGGGCTACACCTACGTCCGCGCCGCGTACAACGGTCTGTTCTGCGAATTCCTCGCCTACGTGGACAATACCCGTCCCCACGTGGATCCCGACTGGAAGCCCCACCCCGAAAAGACCGTCACCTCCTTCACCCCCCTCATCACCGAGTACGCCGCCTCCCTCGAAAAGCGGGAGATGAAGCAGCTCCGCGGTCTGGCGGTCTACGAAGACGGCACCTGGTTCGAGGTCTGCGGCGACGACGGCGTGACCTACGAGAACCACAGCCCCGAGCTGTTCCGCATGAGAGCGGACGGACATGTGGAGCCTACGGGCAAAACGGGGAAGGGAACCGTCACCCTCATCTGTGGCGGGCATAGCTTTGACGTGACTGTTACCGTGGTGGATTGATAAAAAATTTTTCTCCGTCGCATAATGTTTACAAAAAACCTCTTATATTGAAGCGAAGATTGTAGTAAAATAAAGAGAATAAATATCATGCGAGGTGGCAGTATGAATCAACAACCCAGATATAAAAGGATCTTGCTGAAATTGTCGGGCGAAGCCCTCTCTCCCAAGTGTCGTGAGGACGGCATTTTGGACTTCGCTTTCATGGATACCATTGCCGAGGTGCTGAAGAAGTGTCGTGATGCCGGCGTAGAGATCGGCGTTGTGGTAGGCGCAGGCAACATCTGGCGCGGCGTGACCGGTTCTGTTAAGATGGAACGGGCTCGGGCAGATCACATGGGTATGCTGGGCACCTGCATCAACGCCCTGGCGCTTCAGGATGTGTTCATCCGTCACGGTATGGACACCGTGGTTATGTCTGCGGTGGAGATGGACACCTTTGCTGACCACTACAGCGCGAGAAACGCCAATCGCGTACTGGCGGCAGGAAAGATCGCCATTTTCTCCTGCGGTACGGGCGCGCCTTACTTCTCTACTGACACGGGCGCGGCTCTTCGCGCGGCAGAGATCCACGCCGATGCCATGCTCATGGCGAAAAATATTGATTTCGTCTATGATTCCGACCCTCGCAAAAATCCCGACGCCAAGCCCCTGTATGATCTTACCTATGCTGAGATCATTGAGAAAAACCTCAGAGCCTTTGATATGTCGGCGGTCATCTTCTGCCAGGACAACAACATCGAGGCCTACGGCTTCGGTCTGGCAGATCCCGAGAATATCTACCGTGTCGTCATGGGCGAGTCCGTAGGCACGCGGATGCATAATTGAGCAGACGTTGTCTCTGCATCCGGATTGCCGCGGATGCGCGATGATTTTGCTCCTTCCGTATCAAAACTCAAACAGAAAAACAATCCAAAACATAGAAAGGAAATACCACCATGAAGTACAATACCAAAGCACTTGAAGGCAGAATGGACAAGGCCATTGTCGCCTACGAAAACAACCTGGCCGATGTGCGCGCCAGTCAGGCAAACCCCGCCGTCCTCAACCGTGTGACCTTCGATTATTACGGTTCCGCTACCCCTATCAAGGATATGGCCGCTATCTCGGTTTCCGATGCTCGCACCCTGGTGATCCAGCCCTATGACAAGTCCACCTTGAAGGCTATGGAAAAAGCCATTCAGATGTCCGACGTTGGCATCAATCCCCAGAATGACGGTACTGTTCTCCGCCTGCTGTTCCCTCAGCTGACCGAGGAGCGCCGTAAGGCTCTGGCAAAGCAGGTCAAGGGCATGGGCGAAGAGGCAAAAGTCGCCGTTCGTAACATCCGTCGCGATGCTATGGACGAGACTAAAAAAGCCAAGAAGGATGGCACCATGACCGAAGATGAGGTTAAGGACGCAGAGAAGGCTATCCAGGATGTCACCGACAAGTATGTGAAAAAGGTAGATACACTTACCGCCGCCAAGGAAAAGGAACTGATGGCTATCTGAGCCGCCCTTGCTGGTTCATAGATTTTGGGCTACCTCCCAAAGCTCTCTCGCCGATGGATCGGCGGCACTTTCTTCGGCATTTTTGCACAAAATTTCTTTGCGTAGCCCCACTAACGTCCACTACGCATGCGAATTTTTACATGAATTGCCAAACAAATTGCTCGCCCCGCTTTCAGCGACAGAGTTTTAGAGATGCCCTTTGAATCCTCGCGGGTGGACAGAGATGTCCACCCGTTCATGTATCTAAATAAAAGGTACAAGATGAGTTTATCTTGTATCTTCCATTGTAGTGTAAGGAGAATCCTATGGCCCTTTTTAAGAAAAGCACCCCTCAACCCGCCGAAGCTCCCGCAGCGGAGAAAAAGCTTCGTCCCGACGAAAACTTCAAGCACATTGCCTTTATCATGGACGGCAACGGCCGCTGGGCCAAAAAACGGGGTATGCCCCGTGAGTACGGCCACAAGGTTGGTGCCGCTACCTTCAAAAAGATTTGCATTTATTGCAGCGATATCGGCTTTCAGGCGGTGACGGTCTACGCCTTTTCCACCGAGAACTGGAAGCGCCCCAAGCATGAGGTGGACGCCCTCATGATGATCCTTGATCAGTATCTTGATGAACTGAAAAGAGATCACGAGCAGTATAAGAGCCACTTCCGCTTCATTGGAGATCTGTCCTTTTTGACTCCCGAGCTGAAGGCCAAGATCGACGAGGTGGAAAAGTTGAATATGCACCATCCCCAGGTGCTGAACGTGGCCATCAATTACGGAGGAAGAGCCGAGCTGACCCATGCTGTCAATACCCTTATGGCTGAGGGCAAGACCTCGGTCACCGAGGAGGATATTTCCGGAGCGCTTTACACGGCCGAAGCGGGAGATCCCGATATGATCGTCCGAACCGGCGGCGATTTGCGCATTTCCAATTTCCTCTTGTGGCAGGCGGCCTATGCCGAGCTGTACTTTACCGATAAGCTCTGGCCTGACCTGAACAGTGACGATATCGACGAGATCGTCCGTGCCTTTTATTCCAGAAAACGCCGTTTCGGCGGACTTTGATCGTATCAAAGAAGGTACTTAGCGTGAAGATTTAGAGGTGACCTTCAATGATCTCAAGCCCCAAGATACTGCTTCGCGCAGGATTCTCCCTAAAATGGGACTTACCCCCTTATGTCGCTGACGAGCGACACGGTCGAATTTCAAGGTATATTTGTGCCGCCGCATAGCGGTGGAATGGAGATAATTATGTTGAAACGTGTGATCACAGGCATCGTTGCCTTTTTGGTTTTTCTGCCTTTTATCATATTTTCAGATACGGTGGCGTTGCCCATCGGTCTTGGCTTGTGTGCCGCCATTGCCATGTGGGAGGCCTTCCATTGTGTAGGACTTCACAAAAACCTTTGGCTGTCCCTGCCCTTGTACCCTATAGCCGCAGCCGCACCCATTTGTATGAGATGTCTGGGCATTGACACCACTCTGACCATGGCGGTTGTGGCAATCTTCGTGCTGATGCTGTATACATATGCGGTGTGCGTTTTCTCCAAGGGCAAGGTGGATATTTCCGCGGCCTGCACCGCTTTGGTAACGTGTCTGTATACTATGGGTGGCTTCGCTGCCATCATTTACCTGCACGATTTCCATGCGGGCGGCAGATTCCTTTATCTGCTCACCTTCATCGGCGCGTGGATCACCGATATTTTTGCCTATTTTTCCGGTCGTCTCTTTGGAAAGCACAAGCTGATCCCTGAGATCAGCCCCAAGAAGACGGTGGAGGGTAGTATCGGCGGCATTTTGTTCTGCGTATTGGCCTTCTTGGGCTTCACTTATATCTACAATACCTGGCTGGTGGGCTTCTTGCCCGATGCGACACTCCCTGAGGTGACTGTCACTCTTCCCTATGTACTCATGGCGGTGGTGGGATTCGTGGTGTCCATTGTCTCCCAGATAGGTGATCTTTCCATGTCGGCAATCAAGCGGCACTATGGCGTGAAAGACTTCGGCAAGCTTTTCCCCGGTCACGGCGGTGTTTTGGATCGCTTTGACTCTGTGCTGGCGGTGGCCATCATTCTGGCCTGTGCCTTGGGGATGCTACTGTAAAAGTTGCTTGCCGGAGGTTAACACAAACCTGTAGGGGTGACCCTGTGTGGTCGCCCGCACGGCAGGAATCTATATTCAATAAGAATTTATTGCCAACGGACGACCACATAGGGTCGCCCCTGTCCTAATTCAATTTTCCGCTAAACAAACTCTCCACACCAAAACGAAAGGAGCCTGCGTCATGGCAAAATATCCCATTGGATTCTGGAATTACCCCTCTGTCACCACCACCCCCGTATCCGAGGTGGCCCGCTGGGACAACTGCGGCATCACCTGCAACCAAACTCCCACATTCAGCTACGCCCACCATGATCCTGCCCTCATGACCGCTTTCCTCGATGAGATGCACAAGTACGACATGAAGGCTTTCGTTTACATCAACGATCTGAATTTCCATAACTTCAAGGAGGATCCCGAATCCTTCCGTGCCGTTTACGAGCGCGCCTATGCTGACTTTGGCCATCATCCCGCCACCCTGGGCTTCTTCATCGGTGACGAGCCCTTGCAGCCCAAGGAGTTTGCCGCCTGCATCCGAGCCTATCAGATCATGCGTGAGGTGTCCCCCGAGCTGACGCCCCTCCTCAACTTCAACCCCTACTGGTTGGGCATCGAGACCGACTTCCTGGGCGGCCAAAGATTCGAGGACTGGCTGGACAACTTCATCGACGCCTCGGGCTGTCCCCTCATCTGCTACGATTGCTACTGGCAGATGAACCCTGAGGAGGAGGGCACCAATTCCTACTTCCTTGACCTCAATAAGTACACCGCCGCAGGCAAGCGCAAGGGGGTCAAGGTGTGGAATACCCTTCTGTCGGTGGGTCATTTCCGCTATCGTGTCCCCTCGGAGGACGATCTGCGCTGGCAGCTCTCCACCACTGTGGCCAGCGGCTGTGACGGTATTCTGTGGTTCTACTACTACGGAAACAATAATGGCAACAACTACCGCGGCGCCCCCATCGACGAGCTGGGAGAGGAGTCCGAAACCTATACCCGTATGCGCCGTGTGCAGAAGCTCTTCCACCGCCGCTACGGCGAAATGATCACCCGACTGAACCACGGCAAGACCTGGCACTTCCAGAAGGCTTACGGCGACTATCCCACGTATATGTGCTACGATATTCCTCGTCTGCGTAAGATGGAAAGCGCCCACGGCATCCCCGGCATCGTCAGCACCTTCTACGACGAGAACGGAGAGCAGTACCTCTGCCTCTGTAACAACTCCCCCTTTGAGTCGGGGCTGTTCTCCTTCATCTTCGATCCCGGCGTCACTTCTTGTACCCGATATTGGGACAACGGCCGTGAAATCGACTTCAAAGCCTACCACCACGACGCCGTCTATCAGGAGCACTCCTCCTTCACCAAGATCGGCGTGTACCTGGCCCCCGGACAAATGGAAATCTTCAAGGTGGGCTATGACAAGTAAGCCTGATCCTTCACCGTCTTGTTTTCATTTTTTGCATTGAAAGGAGCGCACCATGTACAATGGGCCTTATAAACTTGGCATCAACCTCATGGGAGGCTCGGGTCTCTCAGTAGACGAACACGTCGCTCTCCTCAAGCGCATCGGTTGGGACGGCTTCTTCACAGGCTGGAACCGAGAGAAGCTGGATGAATTTCAAGCCGCCGCCGAGAAATACGGCATGATCTGGCAGTCCATCCACGCCCCCTTTACCCAAGTCCGCTATCTGTGGAACGAGGGTGAGCTGGGGGAACAGATTACAGACGAGCTCATCGAATGTGTCCGAGATTGCGCCGCGCACAACGTCCCTGTCATGGTCATCCACCCCTTCATAGGCTTTGAGGATCACGATCCTACCGAGGTGGGACTTGAAAATTTTGGCAAGATCATCACCGCGGCGGATGAGCTGGGGGTGCGGCTCGGCTTTGAGAACGTGGAGGGCGAGGAGTACCTGAAGGCTATCTTTGAGCGCTACGCCAATCACCCTTCCCTGGGCTTCTGCTTCGACACGGGCCATGAGCTGTGCTACAACCGCGGCAAGGATATGCTGGCCGAGTACGGTCACGCCCTCTGCCACACCCACTTCAACGACAATATCGGTGTAACGGGCAAGGACATTTTCTGGACAGACGATCTCCATCTGGTCATGGGTGACGGTATAGCCGACTGGACAAGCATCATGGCTCGCATTCGGAAAACGGGCTACAACGGGCCTCTCATGTGCGAGTTGTCCTTCTCCAACAAGCCCGGAAAAAATACCCACGACGCCTATGCCGCTATGGGACATGAAAGCTTCTACGAATTTGCTCTCAAGCGAATGAGGGAAATGACAAAAAATAATTAAAGGGAGAGATCTTTCCGATGAAAAAGACGATCGCATGTTTATTGGCCGTCACGCTATTCTCTCTTTCTTTGGCTGCGTGTGCACAGGATAGCGGCGGTTCGGCAAAGGAAACCGACCCTGCTTCCACCACCGAAGCAAAGACAGATACCGAAACAGATATGGAAACCGAATCGGAGGCCGAAGCTACAACCGAGATCAATACCGAATATACTACCGACGCAGCAACCGAGGCGGAAAGCAAGACCGAAACGGAAGCCGAGACCACCGGAGAGACCCAAGCTGAACTCTCAATGGATACCGAAGCGGTCACCAAAATTGAGTCCGAAGCAGTCACCGAAATCGAGCCCGAAACCGAAGCCCGTACCGAGGTTGACACAGAGGCCGCACCGGAAGTCGAAACCGTTGACTATGATGCTTATCTCACCCTTGAGCCCGAAGCACCTGCTGAGGGAGAGGGCATGACCATCAGCGGCGTGGACATTTCCGAATTTTCCATCGTGCGATCGGCAGATATGCCTGAGGGGCAGATCACCGCTTTGGAGATGTTTGCGGCGCAGGTCCAAAAGGTTACCGGCGCGGCCTTACCTATCATCACGGACGATCAAACCGCCGATCATGAAATCGTCATTGGCGACACCAACCGTCAGAATACCGCCGTGACGGCGGCCGTTTCAGAGATCGACGATGACGGCTATGCCATCGTTGTGGACAGTGGGGATCTATATATTTCTGCCACCACAGGCCGCGGCGTTGTGTACGGCATGTGCGATTTCCTTGAAAATTATATGGGCGTGCGCTTGTACGCCATCGACTTTATCTATCACCGCAACGTGGGTGCCATCACGCTGAACGAAGGCATGAAGGTTGTCTTCAGCCCTGAATTTCACGCCCGTAGAACTTGGATCGATAAGCTCGTAGCGGATCCGCTGGATAACGTTATTTTCCTCAAAAACAATTCCGACGGGCTGAAAAAAGCCAAGGTGGGAGACCCTGTCGTTGTCCGCGCCAATTCTAATCACACCATTGATAAATTGGCCGACATGAAGGGCGCGAACCCCTGTCCCTCTGATGAGGCGGTTTATCAGACCGTGCTGGCCAACGTGATGGAAAAGCTGGAGGAGAACCTGCTTCAAAACACCATCCAGGTGGGACAGGTAGACGGTAGTGAACCCTGCCGTTGCGCTAACTGCAAGGCGGTGAATGAGCCCTACGGCACCGAAAACGCCGCCTGGTTCCTCTTCATCAACCGCCTGGCCGACGAGGCCAACGCAAAGTTCCCTGAGCGTGACGTGAAGATCATTACGTATTCCTATCAGTTTACCCATGGCGTCCCCGGCAACGGCTTCACCGTGTCTGATAACGTCATTATCAACTTCTGCTTTGACGATGCTTGCTACAACCATGCCTTTGACGATCCCGGATGCGCCAAGAACGTGCCTGTGGTAGCCGAATTGAGAGAGTGGGCAAAGCTGTGCAAGGCGGATAATCTGTACGTTTACGAATACGCCTACAACTGCGGAGACGCAACCTTGCCCGACCCCAACATCCTCGTTATGTGGGATAATTTCCGGCTCTATCTGGAATGTGGGGTCAACGGTATACTGTCCGAGGGCATTCAAAGCAAGGGTGGCGACTTTGACTATCTGCGTGCCTATCTCAGAGCCAAGCTGGTCTGGAATCCTCATATGACCAGAGACGAGTATTTTACCCTGCTGAAACAGTTCATGGTGGATTACTACGGCGACGCGGCCCCCCTTATGATCGAGTATCTGAAGATTCTCGGTGACGGTAAGCGCAACTATTGTACGGATATGTATACACCTATGTACACCTTCTACTGCGTTGAGGGCGGAACCGAGGAAAAAGATATTTCCCAAGATATTCTGCTTCAATGCCAAGCCCTCTTTGATGAGGCGTTGGCACTGGAAACGCTCACCGAAGAACAAAAAAATCACGTAGAGTATACCGCTATCCACCTGTTCCTCGTCCGTTGGAAGTACTTCCCCAAGGATGATCCCGATGGTAAGACGGCCTGCTACAAGACCATCTATCAGTTCCGTAATAAATACGGGGTTTGAGCTTACACCGATAAATTGTTGTTTAGCGGGCAGTGCCCGCAGCCAACGCTCGGGAATGTTCAACCCATGTGAACTGCATCCCGCGATGGGCAGTTAGGCAGGTAAATTGTTGTTTATGGGCGTTTACTGACCAACGCGGTCATCCTGAGCAAGGCCGCTGGCCGCGCCGAAGGATCTCTTTATACCTGTAAAAAACCATTGTCATAAAAAGGTTTTGCTTTCTGTGGGATCCTTCGACTCGGGCATCGCCCTCGCTCAGGATGACTGTTTCAAGGCGGGGCACAACAACGCTAAACAACAATTTATCAGCCTAACCATCCATCGCGTGATGTATCTAGCATAGGATGCACTACCCCGAGCCAGAGCCCCACCGCAGGTGGCCGGCAAACACAATTTGCGTTCCAATTCAAATAAAAGAGGAAATTATGTATCACACCAATTCCTACCCCGACCTGATCATTTTGGGTTCCACCGGTTCTGTGGGCACCCAGGCGGCGGATGTGGCACGGTGCCAGACGGCACAAGGCCGCAAAATTGCCGTCCGAGGGGTCACCGCCCACCGTGACGTGGCCACCATTGAGGCGCAGGTCAGAGAATTTCATCCCGATTTTGCGGTCATGACCGATGAGACCGCCGCCGATGATCTGAAAATCAGACTGGCGGACACCGATACCACGGTGCTTGGAGGCTTCGAGGGCATCCGTGAAATGCTGGGGACTGTCAAAACCGAAAATCCCATGGGTATCACCGTGGAAAACTCCATTTTGGGAGAGGCAGGGCTGGCGCCCACCCTCTACACCCTGGAGGCCGGCCACCGTCTTGCCCTTGCCAATAAAGAATCTCTGGTGGTGGGCGGCGAGCTGGTCATGGCTCTTTGCCGCGCTACCGGACAGGAAATTTTGCCTGTGGACAGCGAGCATTGCGCCATTTTCCAATGCATGCGGGCAGGACGCCCCGAGGAGGTCAGAAAAATCTGGCTCACCGCGTCGGGGGGACCCTTCTTTGGCTACACCAGGGAGCAGCTCGCCACGGTTACCAAGGCACAAACCCTGGCCCATCCCACCTGGAAGATGGGTGCCAAGATCACCGTAGATTCAGCGACCCTGATGAACAAGGGCTTCGAGGTCATCGAGGCGGTGCATCTTTTCGGCGTCAAGCCCAAAGACGTGCAGGTAGTGGTGCATCGTGAGAGCATGATTCACTCCATGGTGGAATATACTGACTATAGCATCATCGCTCAGATGTCGGTGCCTGATATGCGGCATTGCGTCCAGTACGCCCTGACCCATCCCTGCCGCAGCTCCGCCGAGGGGATCATGAAGCCCCTGGATCTCTTTGAGGTGGGCAAGCTGACCTTCGCCCGCCCCGACACCGAGACCTTCCCCCTTTTGAAGCTGGCCATGGATGCCATCGCTTTGGGCGGTGCGGTGCCTGCCGTGCTGAATGCCGCCAACGAGGTGGTGGTAGCCGCCTTCCTCCACGAGAAGATCAAATTCTGCGAGATCTCGGAGTACGTCACCCGCGTGGTGGAGGACATGAAGGGTGTCTCGGCATGGCACAGCTACGACAGCATCATGGAAGCTGACAGCCTGGCAAGACAAAGCGCTCGGGCGCTTCTCAACCATCATACGGAGGATTGAATCCATTCATGCAAATTTTTAAATTCGCACTCTATCTTTTGCTGACCTTCTTTCTTTTAGGCATTTTGATCTTTGTCCATGAGCTGGGCCACTACCTGACGGCTCGGGCCTGTAAGGTGACCATCCATGAGTTTGCCATCGGTATGGGCAAGCGCCTGGGGGGCTTTACCTCCAAGAAAACCGGCATCAAATACTCTTTCCGTCTTTTGCCCATCGGCGGCTATGTAGCCATGGCAGGCGAGGATGAGGGCGGGGAAGGATCGGAAGATCCCAATGCCTTCCACCGCAAAAACGTATTCCAAAAAATGCTGATCCTGGTTGCCGGCGCAGGCATGAACGTGCTGACGGGCTTTTTGGCTATGCTGATCCTGACTGTGGGTATGTCCGTGGCTGACTATCCCTTGCCGTCTACTGTGGTGGGTGAATTTGTCCTGGGCGCGCCCAGCGAGATCACCGGGCTTCAGGTGGGGGATGAGATCCTGCAAATCAACAACACCAAGGTTCATACGGGTTATGATCTTATTTATGAGATCACAAGCCAGGGCTACGAGCCTGTGGATCTGGTGGTCAAGCGGAATGGGAACAAGGTCCTTTTGCGGGACGTGCGTTTTCCTGTGACCAACGAAAGCGGATTGGCGGTAGGCAACCGCGATTTTAACGTGTTGGCCATGGAATCCACACCTGTAACTCTGCTGAAAACCACCTTCTACCGCTCAACCTCGGCCATCAAGATGGTCTTTGACTCCATTGGAGGCATTATTTCGGGGCGATATAGCGTGAAGGATCTGTCAGGTCCTATCGGCGTGACCAATACTGTCTCTCAGGTAGCACAGCAGCCCATGGCGGGATGGAACATTTTGTATTTGTTCGCCATCATCGCCATGAACCTGGGCGTCATGAATCTTTTGCCCATCCCCGCGCTGGACGGCGGACGTTTTGTGTTCCGCGTTATTGAGGCTCTGCGCTTTGGAAAACCTCTGAAACCGGAGTGGGAGGCGCGGATCCACGGCGTGGGCATGATGATCCTGCTGCTTTTGATGGTTGTCATTGCCTTTAAGGATGTATTTACTTTGTTCTGACCAAAAAGGGGACGGTGTGTCCCTTTTTTGGGATACAGCTTGTCGTATAATGAGGTAAATTGTTTTCTCCCGACATAAAATCAAGAGGAGGCTTCTATGAATTACAACGCCATTCGCCGTGCGACGCGACCTGTCAAAGTTGGCCGCGTGGGCATTGGTGGGACAAATCCCATCGTCATTCAATCCATGACCAATACCGACACTCACGACCTGTCGGCCACTATAGAGCAGATCAAGGCTTTGGCTTCGGCGGGGTGTGATATTGTCCGTCTCACCGTGCCCGATCTGGAGGCCGCTGAGACCATTCGTGCCATTAAGGAGCAGGGACTCACCATCCCTCTGGTGGCAGATATCCATTTTAACCACAAGATTGCCTTGCGTTGTGCCGAGTACGGGGTGGACAAAATCCGCATCAACCCCGGCAACATCGGGGCGGACGAGTACGTAAAGGAAGTGGCCGACGCTTGTCGTCAGCGGAACATTCCCATCCGCATTGGTGTCAACAGCGGATCTCTTGAAAAACATATTTTGGCCAAGTACGGCGCACCTACCCCCGAAGCGCTGTGCGAAAGCGCACTCTATCACGCCGCCCTTTTGGAAAAGTTCGATTTTGAGGATACGGTGATCTCCATCAAGGCCTCCACCGTGCCGAGCATGATCAAAGCCAACCGTCTGCTGGCTGAGAGGTGCGCTTATCCTATTCACCTGGGCGTCACCGAGGCGGGAGGCGCCGAGATGGGACTGGTCAAGTCAGCCGTGGGCATCGGTGCCATGCTTTGCGAAGGCATTGGTGACACCTTCCGCGTGTCCCTCACCGCATCTCCCGTGAAGGAGATCGACGCCGCCAGAAAGATCCTCAATGCCGTGGGCGTGGAGGGACAATGCGGCTTGCAGATCGTGTCCTGTCCCACCTGCGGACGCACTAAGATCGACCTGATTGACCTGCACACCCGCTTTGAGGCGGCGGTAAAGGCCGAGGGGCTTATGGATCTGCCTGTGAAGGTGGCTCTCATGGGGTGCATTGTCAACGGCCCAGGTGAGGCACGGGAGGCCGACATTGGTATCGCCGGAGGCAAGGGTGAGGCTTTGCTTATCGCCCGGGGCGAGGTGCTTTGCAAGATCCGTGAGGATGAGATCATCCCCACGCTGATTGGGAAGCTTAAAGAAATGAAAGGTTAAATTGTTGTTTACCACCTGCGGTGGGGCTTTGGCTCGGGGGAGTGCATCCCGTGTGAAACTCATACCGCAATGGGCAGTTAGGCAGATAAATTGTTGTTTATGTTCTTTTCCACTTTCTTTCCTCGGCGAAAGAAAGTGGAGTAAAGAGCGCCGCCAAAGACAGAACCTACGGTTCTCCTCTGGACTCCAACTCCCTCGTGACGCACGCCGCTCCCCAATGGGGGAGTGGAGCGGCTATCGCGTGTTTTGTGTCAGCCAACGCCGATAGCCTGCCCCTGCGGCGGAGCGCCTTGAGGCTCATACCTCGCTGTTTAGAAAGCGTTAGTTGATTTGAAAAAATTCAATATTGAAAAATAGCATTGAATCCATAGTTCTCACGGCGAGAGGTGATTGTTTGATTGGAGAACAACAACATTTGTCCATTCGCCATCAGAACTGTAGCTTCGCCACCTGACTCTGACCATCCCTCTGTTCTACCAACAGAAACATATCAATTGGACTTTTGATGAGCCCCGAGGCGCTCCGCCGTGGGGGCGGGCCACCGCTGGTGGCTGACAAAATACACGCGATAGCAGACCACCTCTGTGGTCTGCGTGCGTCACGAGGGAGTTGGGTTCTTAGGGAGAACCGTAGGTTCTGCACTAAGCGGCGCTCTTTTGGAACTTTTCTGCCGCCGTGGGCAGAAAAGTGGAAAGAATGCTAAACAACAATTTACCTGCCCAACTACCCAGCGCGATATGTGGTGCGTACAGAATGCACTACCCCCAGCGATGGTAGCCAGCACGGCCGGCAAATGACAATTTATACAACAAAAGAGAAAATCAAATAAAAGATAGATAACAGATAACAGAAAGAGAAGAACGACATGAAAACCCTACCGGAGATACTTTACAAATACACCCCCGACAGGGACACTTACGATCTGCTCATGACGGCGGCGGACATAAAAGTCAGCGCGGAAAAGGAGCGGAGACTGCTACAGATCAGCGCCGCCTTCCCCTATATCATTCCCAAGAGCACGCTGTACCGCATTGAGGAAGAGGTGCGCGTGGCTTACGGGCTTCAGTACGTCAAAATCCTCCCCCGATATGCGCCGGAGCTTTTTACCCGCGACTATATCCCGGAGCTTTTGCAGGAGACCGAGCGTGTGGGTGTGGTGGCTCGGGGCTTTTTCTCCCATTACCGCGCGACCCTGGAAGAAAATCATCTGCTCATTGAGATCCCCTTCATCAAGGAAGGCGTCATGCTGCTGACCAATGCCCATACCCACGATATCATCAGTCGTATCATCTACAGTGAATTTGGCTTGACTGTGACGGTGGATATTCAGAACTCTGAAGATCTTCAGGACGTTGTCAGCGAGCGCATGCAGGAGCAACTGGCATCCATGGACCGTGATCTTCAGGCGGCAGAGATGGCCTATGAACAGGGCTTGGCTGCCAGAAATCATACCCCCCGTGAGCCTGCGGCACCCGCCCCCAAGGAGGAGATCCTGCCCCGCGTGGCTACGCTATTTGAAAATGCGCCCGGAGTGTCCAATGAGGCCAAGCAGGAAAACGGCCTTTGCCACATTGGCTTCATGACCTTCGATATTTCCGCTCCCGAATTTGCGTTGGGCGGGGAATTCGATATTGTGCCCACACCCCTGTCTGCCATTGACAAGCCCCAGAGAGGACTCGTGGTTTTGGGGGAGGTCTTTGGCTTTACCAAGGAGGCTAACCGGGCGGGAGATAAGTTCAATGTCACCTTCTCCCTCACCGACAACAGCGCCTCCATCGAGTGCCGTAGCTACGGCATGCTTCCTGAGGACGCGGACGAGCTTGGCGCCGTCATCAAAAACGGTGCAGTGCTTGCCATCAAGGGCTATACCAAGCGGGAGGTCAAGCGTGACCGCACCGAGGGGCCTGATCTTCTGTTCTACCACAACGCCGTGGCCAAGATCAAAAAGCTGGAGCGTAAGGACAACGCGGAGAAAAAGCGCGTAGAGCTCCATATCCATACCCAAATGTCCTCTATGGATGCCATCATTCCCCCCTCGGATCTGGTGAAGCAGGCCAACAAGTGGGGGCATCCCGCCGTGGCCATTACCGACCACGGCAACGTCCAGGCCTATCAGGACGCCATGCTGACCGCTGAAAAGATCGGGCAGAAGGTGATCTGGGGCATGGAGGCCTACTTCGTCAACAACACCGCGGGCGCCGTCTACGGAGATTGCCCCGGTGCCATTGATCAGGAGGCTGTGGTGTTTGATATCGAAACCACGGGTCTGTCGGTGCAGAACTGCCGCATTACCGAGATCGGTGCCGTCAAGATCAAGGATGGCGAGGTGATGGATCGCTTCAACATTTTCGTTGACCCCGAGGAGCCGATCCCCGAAGAGATCGTCAAGCTTACAGGCATCACTGACGAGATGGTGAAGGGTGCGCCCAAGGAGGCTGAGGCACTCCGTCAATTCTTTGATTTCGTAGGTAAGCGGGAGGATGGCGGCGAGATGCTGCTCATCGCCCACAATGCCGACTTCGATACGGGCTTTATCCGTGCCGCCGCTCTGCGTTCGGAGATGGCATTCAATAATCCCTATCTTGATACTCTGGCGCTGGCTCGCTTCCTCCTCCCCGACATGAAGAGCCACAAGCTGGACAAGGTGGCGGAGCGGTATGAGCTGGGGGATTTCAATCACCACAGAGCCTGCGACGACGCCGAAATTCTGGCGCGAATCTATTTCTGTATGATCCGTGATCTGCACGACGCGGACGTGCGTACCTTTGACATGCTGACTCGTGAGATGGCGGAAAAGACCGATCCCTTGAAGCTCCCCACCTACCACCAGATCCTTTTGGTAAAGAATAAGGAGGGCTTGAAAAATCTCTATAAGTTGGTCTCCTTCAGCTATCTCAATTACTTCCGCAAGCAGCCCCGCATCCCCAAGACCGAGCTGGAAAAGCACCGTGAGGGTCTGATCGTGGGCTCGGCCTGCGAGGCGGGCGAGCTGATGCGGGCTATCATTGACAATAAGCCCGAGGCCGAGATCGAGGAGATCGCCAAGTTCTACGATTACCTGGAGATCCAGCCCATTGTGAACAATCGCTTCCTCATTTCCGAGGGCAAGGCCAAGGACGATGAGGATCTCAAAAACCTCAACCGCCGCGTGGTGGCCCTGGGTGAGAAGCTGAATATCCCTGTGGTGGCCACCTGCGACGCTCACTTTATGAACCGCGAGGACGAGATTTACCGTCAGATCCTCATGGCCGGCCTGAAATTCAAGGATTACGACAGGGAAGTGGGGCTTTATTTCCGCACCACCGAGGAGATGCTCACGGAGTTCTCCTACTTGGGAGAAGAAAAGGCCTATGAGGTGGTGGTGGAGAACACCAACATGATCGCTGACATGATCGAAAATGACATCCGTCCCTTCCCCAAGGGCACCTTCAACCCCCACATGGACGGCGCGGACGAGGATCTGGAGCGCATCTGCTATGAAACTGCCAAATCCCGCTACGGTGATCCTCTGCCCCACATCGTGCAGGACAGATTGGAGCGCGAGCTGCCCTCCATCATCAAAAACGGCTTTGCGGTGCTGTATATGATCGCCCAAAAGCTGGTGGCCTACTCTGAGTCTCAAGGCTATCTGGTGGGCTCCCGTGGTTCTGTGGGATCGTCGGTGGTCGCTAACCTGGCCGGCATCTCTGAGGTAAACCCTCTGCCTCCTCACTACTGGTGCTCCAAGTGTAAATATTCTGATTTTGAGACCGCCAAGAAGCTGAACGTCTTCTCGGGCTTTGACTTACCCGACGCCAACTGTCCCGTGTGCGGTGAAAAGCTGAACTACGACGGCCATGACATCCCCTTTGAGACCTTCCTTGGCTTCTACGGCGACAAGTCTCCCGATATCGACCTGAACTTCTCGGGCGAAGTGCAGGGACGGGTACATAAATATACCGAGGAGTTGTTCGGTGCGGAAAACGTGTTCCGCGCGGGCACCATCGGTGCTTTGGCGGACAAGACCGCCTATGGCTTCGTCATGAAATACCTGGAGGGGAAGGGCATCAGCGTCAACCGTGCTGAGGTCAATCGCCTGACCTCCCATTGTGTAGGTGTCAAGCGCACCACGGGTCAGCATCCCGGCGGCATCGTGGTAGTGCCTAAGGAGTACGAAATTTACGATTTCTGTCCCGTCCAGCACCCTGCCGACGATCCCAATTCGGATATTGTCACCACCCACTTTACCTTTGAATATCTCCACGATACCCTACTCAAGCTGGATGAGCTGGGACACGATATGCCCACCAAGTACAAATACTTGGAGAAGTATTCCGACACCTCGGTGTTGGACGTGCCCATGAACGACCGCTCCATTTACGACCTGTTCCTGGGTACCAAGCCCCTGGGCGCGTCTCCCGAGGAAATCGGCTGTCCCCTGGGCACCCTGGGTCTGCCTGAGCTGGGCACCAACTTCGTGGTGAAGATGCTGGAGGAATGTAAGCCCCAGACCTTCTCCGACCTGCTCCAAATCTCGGGTCTGTCCCACGGTACCGACGTGTGGACGAACAACGCCCAGGAATTGATTGCTGACGGGACCTGTACCATTTCCGAGGTTATCGGTACCCGTGACGATATCATGCTGGCGCTGATCCGTTATGGGGTGGAAAAATCCCACGCCTTCAAGATCATGGAGATGGTGCGTAAGGGCAAGGGTCTGACCCCTGAGTTTGAAGCGGAGATGCGTGAGGCAGGTGTGCCTGACTGGTATATTGCCTCCTGTAAGAAGATCAAATACATGTTCCCCAAGGCTCACGCCGCGGCCTACGATATGTCAGCCATCCGTTTGGGATGGTACAAGGTACACATCCCCCTGGCTTTCTATTGCGCCATGTTTACGGTCAAGCCCCTGGGCTTTGACGGAGAGCTGGTCATGAAGGGCAAGGGCGCGGTGGCGGCCTATATCAAGGACATCAATGATCGCGCCAACAAGGGAGAGGCCTCCCCCAAGGAGCAGCAGAGCTTGCCCGTTTTGCAGCTTGTCAATGAGGCCTATGCCCGCGGCATCAAATTCCTTCCTGTGGATCTGGAAAAGTCCAGCGACGTGGAGTATCTCCCCGAGGACGGCAAGATCCGTCTCCCCTTCTCGGCCTTGGCCGGTGTGGGTGAGAATGCCGCCGCCAACATCGCTGCCGCTCGTGCCGAGGAGCCCTTCTTCTCGGTGGAGGACCTCCAAAACCGCGCTAAACTCACCAAGGCCGTCGTCGAGACCCTCCGCGCAAATCACGTCCTTGACGGGGTCAACGAGACGGATCAGATGACCATGCAGTTCTGATAAAGATACGGAGATACAAGATACAAAGATACAAGATACAAAGATACAAGATACAAAGATACAAAGATACAAGATAGAACCCCTATCTCGTATCTTGTATCTGCCGAGCTTGCTCGGCGTGTATCTTGTATCTTACCACGAAAGGAGTGCCCCATGCACATTCCCACCTCCCCCACAACCTATATTGACGTTCTGCCTTTTGATGAGGCTTTGCAAGAAGGCCTTCGCCCCCATCCCGACTACGACGTGGCCAAATGGCTCTACGTCCCCAACCGCTACGACGAATACCGTTACATACTGGGCACGAGAGGGAAGCACCCTGTCATTTGTATCGGCATCAATCCCTCTACCGCCGCCCCTGACAACCTTGACCCCACCTTGAAGTCTGCCCAGCGGATCGCCCTTGCCAACGGGTACGATTCTTTCCTCATGTTCAACGTCTATGCCCAGCGTGCCACCCGCCCTGACGATATGGAAAAGGCGCGCAACGAGTGGTTGCACAATGAAAACATGAAAGCCTTCCGCTATCTTTTATCCATCGCGGGAGAAAGGCCTGCCGTGTGGGCGGCCTGGGGCAGTATCATCGAAAAGCGGGGGTATCTCACCGATTGCGTCCGTGAGATGCTGGAGATCGGCCGTGAGGCGGATGCCGTATGGCTTCATGCGGGGCCTCTGTCGGTGAAGGGACATCCTCATCACCCGCTGTACTTGAAAAGCGACACTCCGCTGGAGATATTTGATACCGCCGCCTATCTCGATGGGCTGGCGATTCTTCAAAAATGAATGCGGATAACTTCCAAAAATATCTCGTCTAAGAAGGTGCTTGCATATGAAACACATCACCGTTGCCACTTATAATATCCGACATGGACATGACGCGGGCTTCGACTGGAAGCAAATCGCGGAGATCGTGCATTGGTCGGGCGCGGATATCGTTGGCTTTCAGGAGGTCGATATGTATACCAACCGCATCGCGGGAAGGGATACCGTCGCAGGCCTTTCTGAAGCCTTGGGATTTTCATACAGCTTTTTTGTTCCTGCCATGGATTTCGACGGCGGACTGTACGGAACGGCCATCTTGTCCCGTTTCCCCATGACGGCTTGTGAAAAGTACCCCTTGAACGCGGGAAAGTATGAGCCCCGCGCTTTCGGATGTGTCAATATTTCCCTCTGTGAAGGAGAAAATATTTGTTTTCTGAACACCCACCTCTCCTATGAATCCCGGGAACAGCAGACCATCCAGTTGGCAGAGTTGGCAGCTTATATGGACAAGCAAATACCCGGGGACGTACCCGTCGTGCTGACGGGAGACTTTAACACGGAGGATTTTTCCATGTTTGAGCCTCTATGCGCCTTGGGCTACGGTCTCGTCAATAGTTATGCGCGCGTGTATAAAACCTTCCGCACAGAACCCTTAGCTATTGACAATATTCTGTACCGAAGAGCCTGTCTGATCCCAATAGCGCAGGGGATGATTGATAGCGATACGTCGGATCATAACCTCCTTTGGTGCCGCTTCGCTCTTTCCTGAGAAATTTCCCCGGAAAATGAATAAACAAAAAGCCTTGAAATTCAAGGCTTTTTTGCTTTAGGCATATTTTTTATTCTTCATCGAAAAACTGCAGTTGATCTCCGGGTGCTTGGGCGGGGACAGGGGGACGCATCCCCAAATGCTCGTAAGCCAGGCGGGTGACGCAACGGCCACGGGGGGTGCGCTGGATGAAGCCCAGCTGCATGAGGTAGGGCTCGTACACATCCTCGATGGTGATGGCTTCCTCGCCGATGGTGGCCGCCAGGGTGTCCAGGCCCACGGGACCGCCGTTGTAGAACTTGATGATGGACTCCATCATGCGGCGGTCGGTGTTGTCCAGACCCAGCTCGTCGATCTCCAAGCGGTCAAGGGCGTAGCCTGCCGTGGCCGCGTCGATTTCGGTCTTGCGCTGAACCTGGGCGAAGTCACGGACACGCTTGAGAAGGCGGTTGGCGATACGGGGGGTACCGCGGGAGCGGGAGGCGATCTCGTAAGCGCCGTCATCCGAGATGGGAATGCCCAGAATGGCCGCGCTCCGCTTGACGATCAGGGCCAACTGCTCGGGGGTGTAAAGCTCCAGCTTGAGCAGTACGCCGAAACGGTCACGGAGAGGGGTGGTGAGCTGTCCCGCGCGGGTGGTGGCACCAATGAGGGTAAATTTGGGCAGATCAATGCGGATGGAGCGGGCAGAAGGACCCTTACCGATGATGATGTCCACAGCGTAGTCCTCCATGGCAGGGTAAAGGATCTCTTCCACGGTGCGGGGCATACGGTGGATCTCGTCGATAAACAGCACGTCGCCTTGGTTAAGGTTGGTGAGCAGCGCCACCAAGTCGCCGGGCTTTTCAATGGCTGGGCCCGAGGTAATGCGGATGCTCACCTCCATCTCGGCGGCGATGATGTTTGAGAGGGTGGTTTTACCCAAGCCGGGAGGGCCGTAGAGCAGGACATGATCCAAGGAATCCCCACGGAGCTTGGCGGCCTCGATATAGACCTTCAAGTTTTCCTTGGCTTTGTCCTGACCGATATAGTCCTCCATGTGGCGAGGACGCAGGGAGACCTCAGCCTCGTCCGAGCCGGGGGTGTAGGCGGTGGAGACGATGCGGTTTTCAAAATCCATGTCGTCCCCGCCGTCAAAGCGGGAATCGTCAAAATAGGTTTCGTTCATGATGATACCTTTCTGTTTATTTCTTCTTCGGCACGTTCATGCGGAAATCGAATCGACGCGGCACGTCGATGTCGGCGTCCTCCAAGGTCTCGCCCCGAGCTGCCGCTCTCGCCTTCTGGATGGAAATATAGAGGGAGGTGAGGGAGATCTCGCCCTCTCGGATATCGGTAACCGACAAGCCGCCGTCACGGTACAGCACAGCCTCGGCCTCGTCGACCTTGCTGAGACGGAGGAGGGCAACGCCATAGGTCATGGCCACACGGCCGTCGGCCTGTACGTTTTGAGGAGCGCTTTCGTAAGCCGCCAAAATTTCGTCGTAGAGCTTTGCGCGAAGTGCCAGCGCCATGGATTGACGGGCAAGGGAAACGTCCGAAGGACACAGTCTGTGGGCTTTGAGGGCGGTCTCGGCAGCAGCGGTGTCGTCTCCCCTGAGACGATAGATCTGCGCCTTGAGGAATAGCGCCGTGGGGGTAGGCTCGGCGCGGTAAGACAGAGCGTTATTAATGGCCTCCTCAGCATCGCGGATACGGCGCTCGGCCAGACAGATAGCCGCAAGATGCAGGCAGTTTTCGTGGGTGGGAGCGGCTTTTTCCAAAAGACTTGTCCACTCCTTTTGAAGCATCCAGGAGACGGGGGCTTCGGTCTGTCCCAAGACGGGCAAACGCTCCGACTCCAAAAGGGTTGCCCACGGCGTCTCGGCCTCGGTGAGCTCGCCAAAATCAAGGTGAGGACACATGGGGGGCTGTTCAGTCTTTTCCCGACGGAGATTTTCCAGCGTTCCCCAAGCAGAGCCATGGCAGATGCGCTTCTTTGCGGGGGAGGTGGCCATGGGCTTGGTAGCGGTGAGCATGTCCTCCAGCTCGGCCATGGGAACGAGACCTTCCAGCTTTTCTCCCACCTCGGCGCGGGCGTCTGCCCAATCACCGTGAACCTTTTGGGGATCTGTCGTGATAGCACCGTAGGTCTCCAGCCATTCCCAAGCGGTTTTTGGGGGCATGGGGATGCACTCGTACTGGGTGTGCGCGAGCCCTGCCTGGATCTCTACGTAACGGCCGTCGTGACCGTCCTGCGTGAGAAACTCCTGCCAGCGCTTGCCGCCCTCGCCCTGTCCCCACACAAAGAGCTTGCGTCCCTGGAGGCGGGCGGTGGAGGACTGGACGAAGCCATAGCCCTCCTTGTCGATATAGGCGGTATATTTGCGGGAAGATTTTGGGATCTTCCAAAAATAGTCAATGGCGATGGGGTTATTTGATGGGTAGGTGATGTCGATGCCATGATCCATGGGGACGGGATTCTTGCCCACCATACCGCCCTTGTTGTTGTAGGTCTCGGTGGCGTCGATGACATCCCGCGCCTCGGGATTTTCACGGACGGCCATATTGGTCCACCAGTACATGGGCACCGTCTCACGGGTGGGGTTGACGATACGCATACGGCCGTACAGCACACGGGAGCTTTCGGGGAGGAAGAAATCCATCTGATAGACCGCACCGCGGATGCGCTCGTATTCGTACATACGAAGCACGGGGGTGCCGTCCTCCAATGCGGTCTCTACGGCGTGGATGGGGGAGCAGGTGAAGGGGTGGTGGCCGATCATGCCGCAGTTGAACTCGATGCCTCCTGCCAGCCAGGCGTTGCGGACGGCCAGATTACAGGGGCGTACCATGGGGTTGTTGTAAAGCAACTCACGCCCCGCCACCTTGTCATACAGTGACCAGAGACGGCCGCCCAGCTCGGGCAGGAAAAGGGCTTTTAAGTATTGATTTTCCAGTATGACACCTATATACTCGGTGGGGGTGTCGGCGCGGTCGTATAGATCCTGCATCTTATAGGGGAAGATGGAGGGCAGACCGCCGTAGCCCACGAATAACTCGTCGTCCTCGTCCAGGCGGCTCTCGGCCAGGTGTTGGACATTGGACATCTCATAGAGGGAGGGCAGGGTGGATTCGCCGTTGAAATTGGCGGAGGGAAGGATGACGGAGTGAACGGTGAGGGACATAGTGGCCTCCTTGGATGGGGTGGAAAGTAAGATTGAGATACAAAGATACACGCCGAGCAAGCTCGGCAGATACGAGATAAAAGATAAGAACGCAATGAAACCTTACGCCTTCATGAGCTTTTTGAGGGCTTCCTTGATGATATCCTCCACCGACAGCTTGGTGACGTCGATGGTCTTGAGGGCGTTTTGCGCCTCGGCACGGGTGAAGCCCAACACCAACAGGGCATCCTGTGCCTCGGAAAGCTTACCTCTGGGGGGCGCGTCGGGGGCATCGGCGGAGTGATCCAGCACGGCGGTGGAAAGATCCTCGTCAATGGAGGTCTCCTTCATGAGCTTGTCGCGGAGCTCCAGGATGATGCGGGCGGCGGTTTTGGGGCCGATGCCACTGGCCTTGGAGATGGACTTTTTGTCCTCGGTGCAGACGGCCAGGGCGAACTTTTCGGGGGTCAAGAGAGACAGAATGGACATGGCCGCCTTGGGGCCAACGCCGGATACCGACAGAAGCATCTTGAAGGAGGACAGCTCCCGCTCGTCCCCAAAGCCAAACAGCTCGATGCCGTCCTCACGCACCGACAGATGGGTGTAGAGGGTGACCAGGGGCGGGCGATCTGCGGTGTGACGGGGAGGGAGTCCGCGATAGGTGTTTTCGCTGACGGTCATCTTATATGCGACGCCCGACGCTTCTACCACCGCCATGGAGGGAGTGGCGTGAACCAGGGGACCTTTGATATAGTAAAACATAGGCTTTCCTTTCTTTGGATCGGAAAATGAGGAAGAGGAATTTCGGTATCATAAAGATCAGGGGCGGGGACTGCGTGTCACCGCCCCCGAAGGGTTCTTTTGGTCACCGCTAAAAACTCTCTTTCAGTTCGCTCGCCAATAGAGTTTTTAGAGGTTTTCTTTTATTTGTGTTTTTTCTTCTTAGCTTTTGGGGAGGATGCAGCTTTTTTGACTTCCGTTGTCTCCGGCTTTGTTTCACCGTTGGCACCAAGCTCCTCACGGTTCTTTTTTATTTCCGCAAGCTCCTTGGCGGAGGGGACACGAATGCCTTCCCTCACAGGGGGCGTATCGGCCTCCAGATAGCCGATGTCGCCGGGTTGAGCATCGCAAGGCTCCTTGGAAAGCAGAGGAAGATCAGGACGCTGGATGCCCATGACGTGCTTGAGGATGGGTAGCTTGTTGAGGTAGCGGTACAGGATCAGGATGAGCAGGAACAGAGCGCCGCAGAAGAAGGATACGATCAGACCCAGGGTGTACACAGAGGGCATGTATTTCAGCTCTACGGTGTGCTTGCCCTCACCCTCCACGGTAAAGGACACCAACGCACCGGCGGATTCAAAAATCTCCACGGGCTTGCCGTCCACAGTCACGTTCCAGCCCTCGTCGTAGGGGATGGAGGTGTACATGACCTGGTTTTTCTTTGTGGTGGTCAGGGTGCCGGTCAGGTGATCGTCAGACCATTCCTCGTCAAAGATCATCTGGGTTTCAGCGAGACGCGCCATGGCATCCTCAAAGACAGCCCAGTCGATATAGTAAACGCAGGAGGTCCAGCTTTCCTTGATATACAGGTTGTTGGAGGAGTTTTCAATGCGAACTTCCAGCTTCATGTCCTCAGAGGTAACCGTGCCCAGGGACACAATGCGCTGGGTCTCGTTGCCGCCGAAGCCGTCCTTGGAGGAATTGTTGACCTTCAGCTTGACCTCACGGGGGTAATCGCTGGGGAAGTAGTAGTAAAGCTCGGTGTCCGTAGGAACCGTGTAGCTGTAGGTGAGCACGCCTGCCGTGTCGGTTTGAGTAACGGCATATTTTTTGTGCTCCGCAATGGAGGATACCTTGGCGTTTTGAAGCTCGGGGTCACCGTTTTGAGTAGTGGGAACGAAGACCTTGACTGTTTCCTCCTCACCCAGCATGGCGGTCACCATGGCGTTGAGTCGATCGAAGGGGTTGTCATACATATCGGTGTCGAAGTCTTCCCACTTGTCAGACACGCCGAAAATTACGGACAGGGCGTACTTGTTCTGATATACGCTGTAATCGCCGGAAACGTTGGCGCCTTCATCGTATTTATAATCCTCTTTGGTGTAAATAGGCTCGCCGTAGTAGGGACTGAGATCCTTGTCGGAGATGATATACTTGATGCCCAGCAGGGAGTCGTTGACGGGAGTACCGCCCAGATACTTCGACCAGTGGGACTTGGAGGCGTAGCCTACCTCCCGAAGAAAATCAATGGTGGAGCGGTTGAGCAGGGAGGTGGAGGTGGAAAGACCGTTCATGTTCAGGGCGTAGTTGTCGTTTGTTTTTCTGTGGTAGGTCTTTTCCATACGGTAGAAGCCGCTGTCATTTTCAATGACCAGATCCGTGATGGGACGGAAGGTATGGGTCAGAGCCGTGTAGCGGGAGTGCTTGGAATAGGTGACGTCCTTGTCAAAGGAGTTCATATCCATGAGTCCGCTGACGAACACCTCGATGCATACGAGGAAGGCCAGCACGATGGCGAAGCTTTCTTTGCGCACGGGTCTCGCGCGACCCCAAAGGCAGATGATGATAAAGTAGGCCACCAGGCATCCCAGTGCCAGCCAGATAGAGGCGAAGGGACGAACCACCAGCTTTTCGTTGGCCTCGGTGATAAAATCGCCCAGCTCCTGGATGACAAGGATCACAAGCCCCAAAAACGCGGTGATGCAAAGGAGAGACTTGCGGCTGATAAAGCGCAGATTCTCAAAGGCGCGGAAGGCCAGCACCAGCAGGAAGAAGCACAGCATGAAGCTGTAGCGGTAGTTGAGCCAGTTGGGCTTTTGGAAGCCGTGCCAGATGAGGTCCAGAGTGCTGGTGGCAAAGGAGCCGATGAAGAACAGAATGAGGAGCGCCGCGGCGATCTTTTCTCTGTTGGAGATTCTTCGGGAGATGAAGAAGGCTGGCACCAGTATCAGGGTCAGGACACCGCAGTACACGAAGGGGAGACCCTGGGGACGGACGGTATCGTAAGAGGAGGGCAGGAACTTGATCAGCAGCTCAAAAAGATCAAACTTCTGGGTGATCTCCCAGCTGGGGTTGGAGAACTCGTCCTTACCGAGGGCCAGAGAGTAGCGGGCGGCCAGGATGATAAAGGCGGCAATACCCACGGCCAGGACAGCCCATCCGCCAACGCGGAGCACAGAGCGAACGAAGTGATTCTTCTCGCCGGTGGGATTGTTTTCGTTATTCTGGTTGTGGGCGAAGTAATAGTAGAAGCAGTAGGCAACGGTGAAGATGCACACCATGTAGCCAATGTAGAAGTTGCTGAACAGGGTGATAGCCAGGGTGAAGACGAAGAGACGGAAGCGGCCGCGCTTGATCAGCTCTTCAATGCCGTACACCAAAAGGGGCAGCCACAGAACCGCGTCGATCCACATGGAGTTGTGCTGCTGGATGATGCAGTAGGAGGTCATGGCATACAACACCGAGAAGGTGATGATGGTCAGCTTGTTGTGGGTCTCGGAATGCCTGTGGAGATAGAAGCCCATGGTGAGGGAGCAGAGACCTGCCTTCAAAAGGAAGATCATGAGCAGGGATTCCTGGATCCACTCTTTGGGGAAAAGACCGATGAGCAGGGCAAAGGGACTGGCTACGTAGTAGTCGAACATACCCATAAACTCGCCGCCCAGGTTTCGTGAGAAGCAGTAGAACAGGGAGCCCTCGCCATGGAGACAATCCCAAAGATACTCATAGAAATAGACGTACTGGCCGTTCAGATCCAGCACCAGCACGGTGCTGTCACCGAAGGGATAAATCCCACGAGCCAGGTACATGAGATACATAAGCACCACGGGGATGGTAAACGCCACCAAAAGGTAGCCGTATTCACGGTAAAGGGCGAGTAGGCGATGCTTAAGGGGGGCAAATGGTTTTTTCTTGGTTTCCGCAGGCCCTTGCTCCAAGGGTGGGAGTGTATGATCCATCATGAGATTCTGCCTTTCTTTGGGTGATGATCTTTGTATGATTCAAATGTCAGGGGAAGTGTTATCGTCAGCGGGAATCACGCGTTTGATAGCCTTTTCCAGCTTGATACGCTCCAGAGTCATGTCACGGCCACATCCTGCGCATAGGATGCGAACCTCACTCCCGGTGCGCATGACCTTGAAGCGTCGCTCACCACAGGGATGAGGCTTTTTCAGCTCTAATACGTCACCGACGCGGATGGAAATGATGTTCATGACAAGCTCTTCTTTCCTCAAAATAAGTATTCATATTATTATAGCACATTTTTCCTGTCTTGTAAACCCTTCCCGCTGATTTTCTTTGAAAAAACGGCAACACCCGAAGGCGTTGCCGCTAAAATATCATTCCGGGATCCATACCTCTCCCGAATCTCCGATCCACACCTCGTGGAGAACCGTGGCGGTTCTGACTACTGTTGGTTCGTTTGTGTAGATGCCCTTGTGAGACACCATGACCTCTCGTCCCACCGAGAGATAACCGCAGGCGAGATATTTTTTAATATTGGTGTTGCCTGCGTAGACTGTGAAGACTATGCCGTCTTCGGGATTCTCCATCATGATGGAGTCGTCGATCTTGATATAGTCCTCACCGATCTCGGTGACCACACCCACCAGATGATAGGTCGTCTCCTTTTGAAGCTCGGTTTTATGCGCCAGGGTGTAAGCCATGATTTCAGCCGCCTCATCGGGACCCAGATAGTAATAGTAACCGTATCCCTCCACGTTGGTGACCAGCCAACCGTTCTCTCTCAGGGACCAGGACAGATTGTAAATCCCCAGCGCTTCCGAGGTCAGGGAGAAGGAGATCCGTTTTTTGCTCCACTGAGCCGCCGATTCTGCTTGTACGGCCGTATCGGCGTATTTTAAAAACATCGACCATAGCGTATCGCTGCTTTCCTTTGTGAGACCGAAGGATTCAAATTGCTGCTTGGAATAGTCGTTTACCGTGTCCAGTATACAGTTGTTTGTCAGATCCAGCTGGGAAATGAGCTCTCCCAAGGTCGCGGGGGGATTGTACGCGTCCGCGAACATTTTAAAATAGCCCTCGTGGTTACTGTATTTAATGGCGATATACCTGTCTTCGGGGATACCCTTGATGGTGTACACCTCACATTTCACCGTGCGTTTGACGGGTTCCCGGTCTGAGGCGGTCGAATATTCATAACCGTAGGCTTCACCGTCTGCCAGTTTTTCACCGATAGTTTGGGGAGAGAGGCCGATGATATTACCGTTTACGGAAGCGCTCCCCATGCGATAGGTCACGCCCTCGTATTGAATATAAACGTATTGCTCCCAGATTTCCAGACAGTGCCAGGGCCATTCGATGGCATTTTCCCCCGTTGCTCCTTGCTTGTCGTTTCTCGGACGCTCATCCACCCACAGGGTGTGGTCATCCTCGGGCAGAGATTCTGCGGGCAGAGATTCTGCGGGGATTGTCTCCGCAGGCGGGGTTGGGGCGGAAGCCCCGATGTCGGACGATTGATTTTCCTCAAGCGCCTCGGTGTTCTCCGTGATCGATGGGATAGGGGTATCTCCCTTCTGCATAAGGGAGAGCATGATCCCCAGGCTGCCAAGGATCAAGGCAAGACAGGCTGCGATGACGGCCCACCTGAGCAGGGTGCCTCTGTTTTTATGCGGATAAAATGGCTGACCCGCATCCTCCACCATATCAAAGTCGATGCCCTCCAGAGCATCTGAGATGTGTTTGCTTTTCATAGATCGTAACCCTCCTTTTCCAGTGTGTTTCTCAGCTTTTTCCGTGTACGGAGCAGGAGGGATTTCACCTTGCTCTCGCTCATGGAAAAATCCTTGGAGATCTCAGAAACCGAGGATGCGTACCAATACCGTCGGATAAACACCCGCCGCGCGTCCGCGGAAAGCCCTCGGAGAAAACGGTTCAAGGTATCTGTCAGCGCCGCCATGTGGGGGATCTCCTCGCCGTTGTGATTCGAAGGGATGCACTCGGCAAGCTCCTCCAGCGTGAGGGCATACTGTCCTCCGCCCCGCTTTTGCGCCGTCAGGAGCTCCAGGCGATTGATGGACAATCTGCGGGTGATCTGCCCTAAAAAGCCCTTCAGAGGATTGGGCTTTTGCGGGGGGATGACCTGCCAGGCCTTCAGCCAGGTGTCGTTCACGATCTCCTCGGCATCCTCGTCGCAACGCAGGATGGTGTAGGCGATGTAGTGACAGTACCGTCCGTAGACTTTTTCGGTTTCTGCTATGGCCTGCTCTGAGCGCTCCAGATACAGGGCGAGGATCTTGTCGTCATTCACGTCAGGATCTCCTTTCTTCTTGATAAAGGCCTTCACACACATATACAGGAAAAAGGGGCGTCGGGTTGCGTCACGGCGGCAATTATATCGAAAAAACAAAAAATTTGCCGTCATAGGAGAAAAACGGGCCGGATCACTTGAGTGACCCGGCCTGATCAAGATCAAAAAGCTTTAGAGATGCCCTTTAAATGTCAATCCTCGCGTCTCTTCTTCAGGGCGATTCCCGCGACTGTCATGACAGAGAGGATCAAGACGGATACGGACAGGGCAGAAGCACAACCGCCGTCGGTCTCGCCGGTCTCTTCGGAGGTTCCAACCGACGAATCGGGAACGGTCTCCTCCTTACCGTCGGTGACCGCGTCGGTGTCGGATGCCTTGGTTTCAGCGACGGTAGCAGCCTCGGTTTTTTCCTCTGCCTGGGTTGCAGGCTCGGTTTCTGCTACAGGCTCAGATACAGCCTCGGTTTCCTCCGCGGTCTCGGTTGCGGGCTCGGTCTCTACCGTGGGCTCTGTTTCAGGTTCGGTATCCGCTACGGGATCAGTCACAGGCTCGGTTTCGGGCTCTTCACCGGTAGCGTTAGCATTGGTGGAGATGTAGCTGTACTTGAAGCGGGCACCGGGAGCCACGTCGCCGGAAATGTAGAAGTCCATGATGTCGCCGGAAAACTGGGTGTACTGGTAATCTGCGTCACCGCGTTCACCTGCATCGGCCTCGTCGTGGACGTTATCGGTCCAGGCGAAGTTGACGGTGAAGTCGTAGCCGCTGAGGCTCAGCATGGTCTTGGGCACCTTGACCTGCATATACTTGCCGTCCACGGTGTACTCTACCTCGCCCACGACCTCGGTTTCGTAGCCGTTGCCGGTGAACTTCTCCAGGGTGGCCTTGTCGGCGGTGGGGGAGGTCTTGTTCAGGACGTAGTCGAAGGTCTCCCAGCCCTGATTCTCTTGGTCGGAGTCGATGTAGAGCACCATCCACAGAGGATCGGTGTAGGGGGTGATCTCCTCGTTGCACTCCACGTAGAAGTAGAGGTTGTCGGCGTCTCTGGCGACTCTCGCGCCGATGATGTCGTTACGGCCGGAATACTCGTGGTACTGAAGCTTGCCCCAGCCCTCGCCCTCACGGTCGCCGGTGTTGCCGATGTAGGCGGCGTAGTAGGGCTCCACGGCATTCCATTGAGTGTTATCTGCGGTGATGTCGATAGTGGTCTGGAGGCTGGGGGTGGGGATGGGACGTACACCCTTGTACTGCCGTACGAAGTTGACCATCTGGTAGTAGTAGTGATCCTTCAGGGCACCCTTGGTAGGCTCCAGATCTCGGGAGAACTCGTCGTTGAACTGGTCGCAGAAGGCGTTGGGAACCTCGGACGCCCAGCCCGAGGGCCAGCCGTCGATGCGGGCCATGGCCCACTCGTTCCAGCCCGTGATAAAGATGATCTTGGGATCAACCTCAAGAGCATAGTTGAATTGCTCGGCGAAGTTGTAGCCCCACTTGGAGGCTTCTTTGCCTTCTTTATCATAGCGATCCTGGTAATCGTGGGTGTAGGAGCGGCCCATGACGTAGTCACCGCTCATGGCTGAGAGCTGACCCAGCTTATAGTTGTGGTTCATGGCCACGCCCACAGTTATCTGCTCGGCAAGTCTGTCCTTAAAGGCGTAACGGTCAGCATAGTAAATGGCTTGAGGATAGGTGGAGAGCCAGCCCCACTCACCATAGGTGGTTCTTTCAACCACGTATGCAGACTGGCCACCGCGCCAGGTGAAGAAATCAACGATTTCCTTGCCCATATTGTCGGTGGTTTTGATGGCGTTTTGTCTGCCCATGAGGACGGGCTTGCCATCCCAGTAGAACCAGAGCTTGTGGTAGTCACCTGCGCGGTAGAAGTCCGTATACATATCCCGCACCTGGGTGTTGGTATCCGCGCCGCCCGCGAAGGGAAGCATGAAGGACACCTTGGGGGTCAGGACGCCGTCGTCCATGGCCTTGCCCCAGGACTCGAAGAGGGCGGTGTAGCCGGGCTTATGAGTGATGGTACCGTTGGTGTTATCGGTGAGGATGGCATCCACGCCCGCGGCGGCCAGCAGCTCTGCCTGGCGGCGGAGCACCCACTGGTCGTTACTCTCATAGTGGCCGTAGATGGGCTCGTTCCAGGAGCCCTGGAAATTAGCGGGGGCCCAGACGGGGTGGTCGAAGTCGCGGACGGCCTCGGGGTATTTCTCGGCGGCGTCGTTGACGTTGATGACGGCGGGACGGCCGTTGTGCCACGTCCAGAAGAACATGGACACGGTTTTATCCTCTCGGGGATCTCCCACCTCGGCGTTGGTCAGGGACACACGACCCAGACCGTCGGTGAACACCCAGGTGTCGGGCATGACCTCATGGGTCTTGATGAGGCTGTCGTCGGGAATGACGTACTCAGCAGGGGCTTTGTTGTTGCCGTCGCTGGGCGTGATGATGGTCTCGCACTTGCCGAAGGGCTCTGCGATATCAGCGGTGAAGGTAATCTTCAGCTCGGGCAGGTCGTTTTTCTCCTGACCGTCTACATAGAGAAAGCCCAAGTTATCCGTGGCGCCCTCGTTGGTCCAGACACCTACCGAGCCGCGGGGCTCGATGACGGCAAAGAGATATTCGCCGGCAGGCTGCGGATCGAAGGTGATCTTATTGGTGGCGTTGTCACTCATAGGGTCGAATCGTTGGGTGGCGATGGGCTCGGCCTTCATGGAATCCTCGGGATCCCCCATCCACTTGTAGAGAGCGAGGGTGCAGGCCGCGTCCGTCTCTGTCCAGGTGGGCATGGCGAAGGAAAAAGCGGTGAATTCGCCGTTGACTATGGCTCGGTAGGCATAGCTGTTGCCGACCCGCGCGGCACCGCGGGTGCCCGTTCCGTTCAGCACGGAGACCTCGACCTCAGCCGCGCTGGCGGGCAGGATCAGGCAGGTCATGCAAGCGGAAAGCATCAGAACGCTCAGAACCAAGGAAATGATTCTTTTGAGAGTGTGTTTTTTCATCATTTCAAACCTCCGTGGGGTTATTGTTGAACATATTATAACATATCTTGGGATTTTTGTCTACAGTTTTTGAGTATTTTGCTTGAATCGGGTGTTGCTTTTTGTTAAAAGCGATGTGGGACACTTGCTCGAGAATGCGGAACCTGAAAGGGCGGAGTATAAAATCACCCCCGCGGACAACCGCGGGGGTGGAATAATAAAGAGGACGCTTATTCGTCTTTCTTCTTGACGTTCTTCTTGGCCAACGTCCAAGCAGCGGCGATGGTCAACAGACCCACAGAGGAAGAAATGACAGAACCGCAGCCTTGATCGGATACAGTTTGGGTCTCTTCGCTTGTTGCGGCTTCAGTGCCGGTGGGAGCGATAGTACCATCGGTTGCACCTTCCGTAGCGGATTCGGTTACGGCTTCAACCTTGGTTTCAGCATCGGTGACAGCCTCGGTTTCCGCTTCCGTTTCTACAATATCCTCGGTGACAACCTCAGCTTCAGCATCGGTGGCAGCCTCGGTATCCTCAGAGGGCTCAGTCTCGGGCTCTGCGTCGGGGGTAGTCTCGGGCTCGGTTTCGGTATCGGTGACGTTACCGGTAGCGTTTGCCTCGGTGGAGATATAGCTGTACTTGAAGCGTGCGCCGGGAGCTACGTCGCCGGAGATGTAGAAGTCCATGATATCGCCGGAGAACTTGGTGTTGTCACCCTCGTCGTGGACGTTGTCGGTCCAAGCGAAGTTGATGGTGTAGTCGTTGCCGGAAAGACCCAGATCGGACTTGGCCACCTTCACGGTCATGTAGCGGCCGTCCACCTTGTACTCGCAGTCAGCTACCTTTTCGGAAGCGTAACCCTCGCCGGTGAACTTCTCCAGCACAACGGTGCTCTCGGAAGCGGCGGACTTGTTGATGACATATTCAAAGGTCTCCCAGCCCTGATTGGCCTGGTCGGAGTCGATGTAGAGGGTCATCCACAGGTTGTCGGTATAGGGGGTGATGTCCTCGGCACACTCCACGTGGAAGTAGACGTACTCGTCATCGCGGGCGATCTGCGCGCCGATGATATCATTACGACCGGAGGTTTCGGTGTAGTGGAGAGAACCGTAGCCGTCGGCGTCACGATCCTCAGTGTTGCCGATGTAGGCGGCGTAGTAGGGTTCAACGGATGCCCATTGATCCTGACCCGCGTTCAGGTCGATGGTGGCGTTCAGGCTGGGGGTAGGGATGGGACTCACACCCTTGTACTTGCGGACGTAGTTGACGAGGAGGTAGTAGTAGTGATCCTTCAGCGCGCCCTTGGTGGGCTCGATGTCTCGGGAATACTCGTCATTGAACTGATCGGGGAAGGCGTTCTCACTGCCGCCCCATTCCTCATGGCGGCCTGCGGTCCACTCGTTCCAGCCCGTGATGAAGATCACCCGAGGATCTACATCCAGGGCATAGTCGAACTGCTCCGAGAAGTTGTAGCCCCACTTGGAAGCATCGGCACCCTCGGTGAGGTAGCGGTTCTCAAACTTGGAGCTGTAGGAACGTCCGATGACGAACTCGCCCTCGTTCATGGCGGCGATGTTGTGGGTTTTGTAGTTGTGGTTGACGGCTACGCCCACAGTCATTTGCTCAATGTTACCGCGCTTCAGATCTCCCTCTCGCACGGCGTAAAGAGCCTGGGGATAGGTGGACAGCCAGCCCCATTGTTTGGGACTTGTACCTTCCACCAGGTAGCCGGGCTGACCCGGGCGCCAAGTGAAGAAGCGGTTGATCTCCTTGCCGAGGTTGGTGGTGGAGGGAATGTTGTTGGGGTAAGCCATCAGCATGGGCTTGCCGTCCCAGTAGAACCACAGGTTTTGGTACTTGTCTCTGCGGTAAATGTCCTGATAGATGGCCTCGATCTGCTCTTTGGAGCCGTCTGTGGGGCCGAAGGGCAGGAGGAAGGATACCTTGGGGACGTCCACGGCACCGTTGATCTGCGCGTCGCTCCAGGTCTCGTACAGAGGGATGTAGCTGGTGCGCCATGTGAAGTTGCCGTTGGTGTTGTCGGTGAAGATGGTGTCCACGCCTGCGTTGGCGAGTAGCTCGGCCTGCTTGCGCAGCACCCACGCATCGTTGGTTTTATAGTAGCCGTAAATGGGCTCATTCCAGAAGTAAGCTGTGCCCGAGGTAGGCCAGGCGGGATGGTCGTAGTCGTTCTTTGCGTCGGGATGCTCCTTGATAAAATCGTTGATGTTGAGGGGCTGGTTGCCGCCCAGATCGGCGTGCCAGGTCCAGTAGAACATGGCCACGGTCTTGTCGTCCTTGACTCCGCCCACGTCCTCGTAGGTGAGGGAGGTGCGGCCGAGACCGTCGGTAAATACCCAGGTGTCGGGCATGACCTTGTGGGTGTTCAGCAGGCTGCCCTCGGGGATAACGTACTCCTCGGGAGCGGTGTGATTGCCGTCAATGGCTGCAGAAACACTGGTCATCTCCAAAAAGGGTACCTTGGGGGTCTTTGTAAAGGAGACGTTGACCTCCCAGTCGAACTGGGATTCCACACCACCCTCGTATACGTAGCCGTGGGCGGTGGCTGGGGACATCTGCCATACGCCTACCTGACCATCGACGTCCTTGATGACCAGCAGATACTCTCCTGCGGGCTGTGCGTCAAAGGTGAGGGCATTGTGGGCGTTGTCCACGAGGGGCTCGAATCGCTTGTCCGCGATGGGCTCGCCTGCGATGGTGGTCTCGTAGTCGGTGTTCCATTTGTAGAACGCCAAGGTAGCAGCGGAATCCTTCGTAGACCAGGTGGGCATACAGACAGTCACCTTGTTGAAGGGGGCGCCGTAGGACAGACGCAAACCCATGCTGGAGCCTTCGCCCACCTGCTTGGGGGTGTGGGAGTTGATGGCGGAGGCCTCAAAGGCACCGATGGTCGCTGCCTTGTCGGAGGCGATGTTATCCTCGCCTGCCGCGGTGAAGGGAACGGCGGTGATAAGCAGTATCAGGGCGAGGATCAGGGGGAGAATGCGAATACCAAAACGTTTCATGATGTTCTCCTTATTTTATTGAATTTCAGAAGGAATTCAGGATCTCCTGCAAGCTGTCCGCGATGACCTCATCGGCCACTTTCTTTTTCATAAAGATCTTGTTGCCCATGGGATTTTCGACGAAGCGGGTGGCGTCGGGCAGATCGGGGATCTCGGCGTAAAATTCCAGGTCACCGGGGACGTCGAGGTCATAGAGATCACAGATACCCAACGCGGCGAACTGCACGGCGGTAAGGTCGTAGGAGGCGTTCTGACCCTTGACGGCACCCTCCCAGTTCCAATCCTTGGTGTAGAGATGATAGGACATGGGCAAGGGGTCGGCCATGATGGTCTCGGGATTGGTGATATGGCCGTAGCCTGTCTTGACGTTCACACCGATGTGGAAGTCGGAGAGATAAATGGCAGTAGGCCAGCTTGCAAAGACCTTCTCAGCGGACTTGTAGTCGCTGACCACGTTGCATTCTCGACCCTGGGGCAGGGTGGCGGCCATGCTCACCAAGGCGTAGACCTTGGCCTTTACCAGCTCCATGCCGGTGAGGGGGCTGATGTCGTCAGCGGGGCTATCCAGGAGGGCGGCCAGATTGTTGAACATACCGATGGAGATGACCATCACCTCGCCGTCACGGGCGGCGGCGAGACGCTTGCGGTAGAAGGTGATCTCGTCGTCCACGGGGAGGGTGCCGTTTCTGTAGGCCTCGGAGTGGGCCTCGGCTACGGCAACGTTGTACTTACAATGCTCGGCGCTATCCATAAAGCCCTCGCCGTGCCATTGCCCCAGGGGAGGAGTCTCCATGCCGCAACGGCGGCAGACAGCGTCGATGACACCGTTGCCCCCCTTATTGGAGGTGCAATTGCAAATACCGCCAATGGTGAAGTTGTACTTTTTGGCGTAATAGATGAGGACGGCCAAAGCGCCTACGTCATCACAATCTGGGCCGATATCGGTGTCCAGAAGGACGGTGCGAGGGACTTTGCACAGGGCTTCAAAGGCTTTGATTTTTTCCATGGCGAGAGTTTCCTTTCTTCTTTGGGATTCTTTGTTTTTAAGATTTTGCAGAGTGACAGCAGGGCAGGGAGCGACCCGCATCGTTTTCCCTGGGGACGGATGGTCGGTGTGCGGGAGAGATGCTTGCTCTCTTTGATAAGTGTGACCAATAGGCAACGCGCCCCGTGGAGGTATCCCCTCCGTTATAAACCCGAAGGGGAGAGGCTCTTCCAATAAAGCCTTGTGGGCTTCAAACAGTCCGGCGCACACGGCTGCGTGGGGGGTGTTAAGGTGGGATAAAAGCGCCAAGGTATTGCGGCCGTTCAGGCTGTGAACCGCGGTTTGTCCGTCGCGTGCTGCTGATGCCGCCACTTGGAGAAATCCGCGAATGTCTTCCCATGAGGGATTGGGCGCAAGGGTCATAAGACTCAGCGGACGGTCGGGAGTAGCAAGGGTGTTTGCTGCGGGACAAGGTGAAACCTCAGTATACGCCGCCAGGGAAAGGATCACGGAGATGTCCTTGGATGCCTCGGCGGTGCTCTTGAAAAGAATTTCGGGATAGGTCAGGGGAATGCCCAGCTCGGTGGCGGCGCGGTACAGACCGCAGAGAGCAGACAAAAGCAAGGGGGCGTCTGCGGTTCCGTCAACGTATAACACGGGAGACATTCTGATCCGATGATGAGGAATGCCTACGGCGGCCATCTCGCAGGCCAAAGCCAAAAGGCTTTGGGCGGTGGGGGTGAAGCCGTCAGAGGCGCGTCCCTTCAGATACAGCATAGAGGATGCGACGGTGCATCCCGTATGTTCTACGGTTTCGGGTAGTGAGATGGGGGTGTGCTTGAGGGGGATACTGCCAAGAGGCGCGGGAACGGCCAATTCATAAGAGCGGGTGTCCGGGGGGAAATTTCGGATGACCGATAACGAAAGATGCACCGACACGCCTCCCTGCGACACCACCGTGAGATATGGTTTTTTTGTGACTGTTCCCAAAAGCACGGGGACAAAGCCGATCTGTGACAGCTCCGTCATCAGCGCGGTTTGCATAGAGGCGGGAACACAGAACAGGGCGTAAGCCGAGTGGCGAGGCGCGGGGGTTTCCCAGGCTTCTATGTACCTCGTGATTTGGCTATCCGAGGGAGCGAGGGCTCTGTCGTCGGAAAGCAACGTGTCCAACATGACGGATAGACCGCACTCGCCGCACATATCGAGGGCTGTTTGCAGCACCGAGTCATGGCTGACGGCACGGAAGGAGTGCAGATGAGATACCAGCGTATGCTCGCTCAAAAACGCGGCGAGGGCTTCATACTCGGTAGGCGGCAGGAGGATGATCACGTCATCTGCGCGGGGTGCGGCATGGATGATCTCCTGTCTGCGGCTATCCTTGATCCAGAGCTGCCGAGAGGCACCTTGGTCAAAATGCAGGGCGGCATACGGACGATAACCTTGGGTAAGGGCTTGAGGGGCGCTGGTGTCGGTGACCAGACGGCAACGCTCAATCCCCCGCTCATACTCCCCTTGACGGATATAGGCATCGGTCAGGGAAAGGATATTCGAAAGTGAGCAAAGCTCGGGGGTGGGGGCCTTCACGTCGTCCATGCCGGCCATGATATCAGCCCAGGTGTCCATGAGCATTTCGCTGTCGGTATAGATCTCGCCGGGGGCGATCCGCTCCGCCAAGGGGACACGGCTATGCAAAAAGTCCAGGAGGCGCAGCTCTCCACGGGTGGGATTTCTGGCTTCTCCGCTGAAAAAATAGGCCTGCAGCATCCGATACTGCGACGGGCTCAGTTGGATGCCCAGAGATTCGTTGATCTGAATGAAGTTCATCTCGCCGGCCAAGGCGAAGGAGGGGATCTGTAGCTGGTCCTCCGGTATCATATAGGTCGGTGGGACGAAGGGGGGGAATTGAGAATAGTTCATGAAAGCTCCTTGACCTGTGATTTCGTCGTTTCTGTGGGGTCAGTGAGAATCCGGCCAATGAGAACACCGTCGCCGATCTCCATGGGCACAACGATGACCTCTTGCCCTCGGACGTCCCACGACGCGGGGGCGGTCACCTCCATGAAATCGGGGGTGTGGCCGTGGTAAAGGGCCGTGTCGGCACGGTAGGTCTCGAACAGGACGGTCAACGGCCGCCCCATTGCGACTTCCCGGGATAGGAGGGCTTGGCAGGTGTCTCTTGAGACATCGTTCAAAAGGCGGACACGGCGGTGCTTGATCTCCTCGGGAACCTGCTCCTTCATGGTAGCGGCAGGCGTGCCCACCCGCTTGGAGTAGGGAAAGGCGTGGATATGAAGAAATCCGGCGCGACGGGCAAAGGCCAGCGTCTCGGCAAATTCTTCCTCGGTCTCCCCGGGAAATCCTGCGATGATGTCGGTGGTGAATTTGACCGACGGCAGACGGGTACGCAGTCTCTCCATGGCCCGCTCGGCCTGAGCGACATTATATTTTCGTTTCATGCGTGCCAAGGTGGCGGAGCAACCGCTTTGCATGGAGAGATGAAAATGAGGGGCAACACAGGGCAGAGCGGCTACCGTATCGGCAAAATCCTCGGTGATGACCGTGGGATCCAGAGAACCGAGACGGATGCGGCCCACGTTGGGAATATCTGCTACGGCACGGAGCAGGGCGGCCAGGGTGTATTCCTTGCCCAAATCCTTGCCCCAGGCACCTGTTTCAATACCTGTGAGCACCACCTCACGGCAACCGTCGTGGGTGAGTCTCGCAACCTCGCGAACCACGTCGCAAAGGGGCTTGGAGCGCTCACGGCCGCGGGCGGCGGGAATAGTGCAATAGGTGCATCTTGACTCGCAACCGTCCTGTATCTTGACGTAGGCACGGGTGCGGTCAAAGTGGGTGATGACCATGGGCTCAAAGGGGGCATCCTCAAGGGAGGGGACGTCGATCACGGGCTCGGCGGGCTTGCCGTTTTCCATAAAGGAAAGGGCGTATCGGACGGCTTTCAGCTTTTCCTTGTTACCAACCACGGCGTCAACGCCGCTGATGTCGGCCATGAGTTTGGCGTCGGTTTCTGCGGAGCACCCTGTGACGATCACCACGGCTTTAGGGTTCTGCTTGATCAATCGGCGCACTGCCTGCCGGGATTTCCGATCCGATTCGGCGGTGACGGTGCAGGAATTGACGATGTAGAGGTCACAGATCTCGTGGGGAGGAAGGATAATAAAGCCCGCGTCAGCCAAAGTCTCGGCCAAAGCTTCGGATTCATATTGGTTGACCTTACACCCCAGGGTCAGTATGGCGGCGGTGGGGGCAGGGGAGTGGGTAGATAACATAGGGACTCCTTGGGAATGTAAATTGTTGTTTACCACCTGCGGTGGGGCTTTGGCTCGGGGTAGTACATCCTGTGCCTAATGCATCACACGATAGGGGATAGGCAGGTAAATTGTTGTTTACGGGCTTCTGACCAACGTGGTCGTAGGGGCGAACTGTGTTCGCCCGTAATAAAAAGTATATTGATAACAAGGTTTTTTGGGGAACGGCGGGCGAACGCAGTTCGCCCCTACGGGTTTTCATTAATCCTCCGCCAAACAACAATTTAACTGACCAACTACCCATCGCGGTATGCGGCCTGCATGGGTTGAACATCCCCGAGCGTTGGCTGCCGCACGGCGGCAAACAACAATTTACCCTCCATAAAACATATTCCCCTTCATTTTACCACGATATCGTGAAAATGTAAAGAAGAAATCTGAAAAATATCCTCGATTACGGCTTTTTCTACAATTTGACCAAAAGAAAAAATACCGGGTGACCATAAGACCACCCGGTATTTCTTGTTTAACAAACGATCATGCGCCTGCGAAAATTTCCTGTGCCTTCGTGGAGGTGATGGGAATGATGAAGCAATCGCCATTGATGTAGCCTTCCTCTTCAGCCTCTTCGTAAGCGGAATCATCCTTCTTGCCGTCTTTGTCCTCAACGGTGAGGAAGTCCTTCAGATCCTTAGCGGAGGAGCACTTGATGATCAATGCGGTCTCCAGACCCTTCTGAACCCAAATCAGCTCATACTTTTCCATCTTCTCCTGCTGCTCCTCGGGCATAGCACTAATCATTGCCTTTACCAAGGTGTCGTCGGAATCAATGGTGGTAACCTCCCAGTCTTCCTTCTCGAAGGCCTTTTTGATTGCGTCGGCCTTGCTTCCACCAAAGCAAGAAGCCAGGGATACGGTCAGCATGAGAGCTGCCATTACGAGCGCTAAAATGCGTACAGACTTTTTCATTTTCGATCTCCTTGTTGATATAAATTATACGAGAACTATACGTCCCGCTTGTATAAATTGTACGCCTTCATCACAAATTTGTCAAGGGGTTTTCACAAAATTGTCAAAAATTAATAATTTTTAATATTTTTTCCCATGAAGCCATTTGGATCAGATATCTTCGTCGAGGGTACGCTTTTTGCCGCGCGCCGAGAGCTTTTCAGTGACCTGCAGAAGGAGGCATCCGGCAACGGAAGCCATGCACAAATACACGAAGGTGTTGCCGATGACCGTGTATAGGGTTCTGCCGTTCAGCAGCTTGGCTTCCTGTAGGACATAGCCTGTCTTGAAGGTGCCCAGGTAATCTGTAACCTCACCCTTGTCGGTGATGACGGAGGACACACCTGTATTGGCGGCGCGCACCACGTATCTGCCGGTCTCAATGGCGCGGATCTGTGCCTGAGCGCTGTGCATCCACACGCCGCGGGAGTCCTTGAACCAGGAGTCGTTGGTGGGAATAGCCAGAAGCTCAGCGCCGTTCCGGACGCTTTCCAATGCGTTATCCTCGTAGATGGAGTCGAAGCAGATGAGCGGGCCGACTTTTCCATTGGTGAAGGGGATGACCGAAGCTTCCTTCCCAAAGGCAAGATCGTGATCCAGGGTGTTGATATCCATGAGCATGGGGGCCACGACGGTGATCATATCCCGCAGAGGGACGAACTCTCCGAAGGGCACCAGGTTGCGCTTGTGATAAGCTGTTTCGGCGACAGTCCCGTCCGGCAAAACGGCAATCACGGAGTTATAGTCACCCTCCTCCTCGGGACAATCGGTGAAAATACCCACCAGAATGGTGATATTGCATTCGGTGGCCAATTCCGTGAGTGTGTCCCGTATATGACCGTTGCGGTCAATGCAGACGGGAATGGCGGTTTCCGGCCAAAGCACCACCCGGGCGCCCTCTGAGGCGGCTTGACGGGTAAGCTCACAGTAGGTCTCTATGGCGCGACTTGTCGAGCCAACGGCACCCCATTCTTCGCCCGAGGCCAGATTGCCCTGGATGGCGCCTGCCTTTACCGTGGTGTCTCCCTTGGAGGGGATGGCCATATAAACGGCACCAAAGCCCAAATTGACGGTGACCATGGACAACGCCAGCACCCCCGCCAGCCGACGCTTGTCAGCGTAAACAAAGCCATAGGCCAACAGCCCGTTGACGGCCACCAGAAGGAAGGTGATGAAATATGAGCCGAACAGGGAAGCGCTTTGCAGGGTCAGAAGCATTTCTGACTGCCCGATGGGTAACCGTCCCCACGGAACACCCGACCAACCGCTGTGAGCCTGAAACCATTCAAGGATCACCCACAAGGCGGCGAAAATGAAGGGGTGAAGCAAGGGGCGGCGTGAAAGATACTTTGATCGGCAGATCAGCCCGAGCAGGGGGAAGAGCAGCGCCGCGGTGACTGCTTGAAACCCACCCATGCCCACGGAGCCCAAGATGACTACGGCGGCCGAGGCGGGATTTGACAGCCCCGCGTAGTCCAAAGGGTACATCCAGAGGAACCAATGCCAGGCGATGATAAAGTACACCGCGAAAAAGCAAAAGCCCATGCCGTACATACGGCGGAAATTTACGCCGGGATCGGTCAGCCGCGTCAAAATGACCGCCATGGCGGGGATCAGGACGATCCATTGCAAGGCGCCCAGCTTGGGAAAGAGGACGACAAGGCCCATCAGGGCAGCACCTGTCAGTAGCAGGGGCCAACGAAATTTTGTGACAAAATCAATGGCCAAGGGCTCTTTTTGATCCTTGTACATGAATTGAAAGCTCCTTATTTTTTGGATTCAAGGGAGGTGAGGTCATATCCCTCGGTAAACCAAATGCTGTCGGGGGAGATGCGGAAGGACTTGCCCTTGAGGTAAGCCAGGGCGCCTGCGTCGCAATCCAGCTTGAAAACCAGACGGTAAGCGTACAGGGCCTGGAATTTGAATCCTCGGCGGCGGTCGTCCCGATTGATGCCGTATTTGCCGTCTCCCAGGAGAGGATAGCCGATATGGGCCAGGTGAGCGCGGATCTGGTGGGTGCGTCCCGTTACCAGCTCCACCTCAAGCAGGGACACGGGCGCTCCTGACACCACCTTGTCCGATACCACGCGGTATTTGGTGATGATCTCCTTGGCGTCCTTGAAGGGCGCGTCAGAAACGCGGACGGTGTTGGTGGCGCTGTCCTTTTTGAGATAGCCCGTGAGGGTGGCTTTCCTTGCCTTGGGTCTGCCGTGAACGAGGCAGAGATAGAACTTGGCCAGCTGATCGTCGCGGATGAATTCATTCATCAGCCGCAATGCCTCGGCGTTTTTAGCGGCAATGACGATGCCTCCCGTGTTGCGGTCGATACGGTTGCACAGGGCGGGGGCAAAGGATTGCTCGTTGGCTGGATCATACTCACCCTTTTCGTAAAGATATGCCTGAACGTGCATGATGAGGGTGTTCTCTCCTCCCTCTGCGTCCTCGTGCACCAACACGCCCGGCCGCTTGTGCAAGAGCATGATGTTATCGTCCTCGTAGACGATGTTCAGCTTGGGACGGATGGCGGAGAGTGCGCCCATATCCTTGGCGGGAGCGTCAAAAAACTCATCCTTGATGAAGAGCTGGATCTCGTCTCCCTCCCTGAGGATCTGATTCTGCTCGCACCGGGCGCGGTTGACCTTGATCTTTTTGGTTCGGATGAATTTATACATGAGAGACTGGGGCAGACCCTTGACAGCCTTGGTGAGAAACTTGTCAAGCCGCTGTCCCGCATCGTTTTTTTGAATGGTCAGAATTCGCATATAAGGCTTCCTTTTCGGTTATTGCTTTTATTATACTCCTTTTTGCGGGATTTTTCAATAGGGTTATGAAGAATTCTTGTGGGGAGCGAACCCTTGTGTGATCATTCCCCGAAGATTCTTTCGCAAAGGGCTGCATCGTGCTTTTCCTTGGCGTTGAAATCCATGGAGGAGGCGTACAGATCTTCCAAAGCAAAGTGCGCCGTACCTGCGGAGCGTAAGGCACGGCAAGCCCCCTCGGTCATCTCCTCGGCCAGCTTGATGCCGTGGCGTACCTCTCCCCGGATAGATTTGAACAGTGGCTTGTTCAGATAGCGCTGCAACAGGATCCGCCGCCGAAGGGGGGCGGATGGATCATGTTGACAAACCGAGAAACAAAGTCCCGTATCGGGATAATACAGTCCGTCAATTTTATGACTGTGGATGGGGTGGCGGGAAACGTAGATCCTCAGGCGCTTCTCCCGGGATGTCCTGTAAAGTCTTGAAGTCAGCTCATAGCCGAGGCCGTAGCATTCGTCAATCTCCAAAACCTCGCCTCCTGCGGCTTCGGCCATTTTTTCATATGTATCAAAGCTTTGGCGTCCTGTCATGCCGATACAGGCGCGGTGAGCGGGGGTTTCGGAAAAGCAAATACCGGAGGGTTGTGATTTGAGCAGACGCCCGGCAAGGGAAGTCAGCTTTTTATCCAGGACACAAGGGGCGACCAACGTATCGACAATGGCGGTTACCTCACCGCAGGCATGCAAGTAGCCGTATGCCATGTGATAGTAACGGGATTTTTCCCGACTGAGGTCTTTGATCTCACGGCTGTGCTCCCGCAGACGGCGGCTGTTCCAAAACTCTCCCAGGTTCACCAGCTCCTCCTTGACCCCGGGCTGGAGGGGCTCCCAAACATGGGGGGCGGTTCCGTCCAAAACCCCGATGCAGGGCTTGCCGTTGGCCTCCATTCTGACCCCGTCCAGGGAAGCGGGATCTGAGGAGCAATAGTAATAGGTCACGAGATAGCCCAGCGCCTCGGCGCTGCGTCCGATTCGCCGCATCAAATGGCTCTTTCCCGTGCCGGGGCCTCCTTTGATTACGTATAAGCGCTCTATGCCGCTTCCTTCTCCAAAGCAAAGAGGATAGTCGCTTTTGAAGCCTGCGGAGGTATTGGCGGCGGCGAAGAATCTTCGCTCAAATCTGGGGACTTCTTTGGGGTACGATGACATATCATATCCATCCTTTCTGACAAAATTTCCTTCCAGTTTATGTACCGTCCGCGCCTGACGTGTCATAAAGAGTGAGAAGCCGAGAAAATTAAACAATTTCTATTGCATTGTGAGGATGGATGTGTTATAATGAAACTGTATTCCTATGCCAAGGAGAAAATCGTATGAAACACAAAAACAGAAATTTGATACTGTGGATAGAAATCGTAGCTCTGCTATCGGTGATCTGCCTGTGCTTTTTTGCCTGCAATACTGCCGAGGGAGATACGGAAACCACCGCCGGAACCGAAACGCTAACTCAGTCCGGAACGATCGTGGAGGGAAGTGATCTCTCTGCGAATTCCGAGCCTGCAACCGAGGCGGAGGCAGGAACCGTAGCTGTCACCCAAGGGGAGGACAGCCTGCCCTCCCACGAGCCTGTCACCGAGGACGGTACGGCTTTGATACCCTCTGTGAGCGAGAGCGCAACACAGATCGCCGCTGAGCCTTCTACCACGGGTACGGATATCCAAGAGACCGGCGAGATTGTTGAGACGCTTCCCGAAACAGCTGAGCCTGGGGCATCCGAGCCCCAGGAATCTGAAACCCGGGATTTTGAGCCTGTTGTTACCGAAGCGCAGACCCCGGAAGAGACAACCGATGCCGAGCCCGAGGAGAGCAGTCGTGAGGAGCATATCATCACCCTACCCCCGGATGAGCCTGCCACCGAGCCCGATCTGGAATTGGAAAGCAGTGACGTGGAGAAGGAAGCCCTTCCCCGTGTTGATATCAAGACCGAAGGGGGACAATCCATCCAGTCCAAGGATTACTATGTGAATTCTACCATCAGCGTTTCGGGCTGTGACGAGGCCTATGTCCTCACCGATTGCGCCGCCGGCGTCCGCGTGCGCGGCAATTCTACCGCCGCCGCCCCCAAGAAGCCTTACCGTATTAAGTTTGAGACCAAGCAGTCCATGCTGGGGCTCAACGATGGCGAGAAGTTCAAGAGCTGGTGCCTCATGGCCGACTATTACGATAGCTCCATGCTCCGTACCTGGGCCACCTTCACCTTTGCCAAGGTGCTGTTGGGAGGCAAATACTTTAGCTCTGATTGCACCCCCGTAGAGGTCTACGTCAACGGTGAATACATGGGCGTCTATCTCCTCTGTGAGCAGACCCAGATCGACAACGATCGCATCGACATCTACGAGGCCAAGGATGGGGACACCTCCCTGGAGATCGGTTATCTGATGATCGGTCAGGGCGGACGAAACGACGAGCCCGAATCCATCGTGGTATGGCCTGAGATCACCGTCCGCGACCGCACGGGCGCCGAGATGCACTTCAGCGGCATGAACTTTGCCCTGTCGGGGAGCGGGTATACCGAGGAGCAGAAGGCTTATGTATCCAAATATTCCTCCGCCGTCTTTAAGGTGGTGGCCGCCGCTCTCTACGAGGACAAATATTACAATCTGGACAGAGACGGCAACATGACCCTGCGTCCCAAGAGTGAGCTGCAGGGAATGACCAAGCAGGAAAAGCAGATCAGTACCATTGACGCCGTATTTAATATTGAGTCCGCCGTGCGCATGTGCATCCTGGACGAGATAGCCAAGAACCTGGACGCCATGACCTTCAATATGTACGTGGATCTGTCTCCCTTCGGTGATGGCCGCCTGACCCTGGCTGCTCCTTGGGACTTCGACTTTGCTATGGCCAACACCCATTACAGCACCACCCATTCCTCTTCGGGCTTTTACGCCACCAATTTGTCCTACAGCGAGGGCATGAGAACCAACCTGTGGTACGTTATGCTGGGCAGCATCGACTGGTTTGAGGCTATGTGCGAGGAGGTTTGGCAGGACTACTATCCTCAGCTTCAGTCGGTGGCCATGGAGGTGCTGGAGCGCACCTACAAGTACGCCGACGCCTATGACCGTGACTGGGACAAGTGGGGCGCGGGTGCTCACCGTTCCCTCATTCACCATCATTGCCAGGAGGACCTGCAAAGCTTCAGAAATCACGCCGACGCGGGCAGATTTCTCAATTCCTGGCTCATTGCCCGCCTCAAGTGGCTCAACCGCCAATGGGGTGACGGCGTTGTGGAGATAGCTCCCGAGGCCCCCGCCCTGCAAGTGGACTTTACCCAGGACGCCTCGGCCGCCTATATCAGCGGCATGAAGCGCGCCGAGGGGCAGATCACCAAGAAGGGCCTGCGTCTGACCCTGCTGGAGCCTCGTGATCCTTATTTCTATGTGGATTTCACCAATCTTTCCGAAACCTATCTGGCCGATGACTATTATATCCTGGAGATTGAGTATATGATGCCCGTCACCAATGCGCTGGGGGATTATTCCTGTGAGCTATTCCTGTGCTCGGGTAGCCTGTGGGATGCCGTGGGCGGTGCCTCCGTGGGTGCCAACCTGGAAAAAGCGGATGGAAAATATCATACCCTCCGTATAGATCTGTCTGAGTCGGGCTATTGGAACGGTGACATCCACAAGATCCGTATCGACTTTTTCAACAATTGCGACGTGGGAGATATGATGTTTATCAAATCCGTGAAGCTTTTGCCGCGGTAAATATAATTTTTACAGGCACCCCATTGGGGGTGCCTGTGCTTTTTTGCTCACGATGGGTAATTAGGTAGGTAAATTGTTGTTTAGCGTATTATCCGCTTTTCTGTCAACAGCGACAGAAAAGCTCCAAAAGAACGCCGCTTAGTGCAGAACCTACGGTTCTCCCTAAGAACCCAACTCCCTCGTGACGCTAGCCGTTTGGCAAAGGCCAAACGGACAACAGCGTGTTTTTTGTCAGCCACCGGCGAAAATCCGCCCCCAC
>SVTR01000009.1 GCA_015063685.1 Oscillospiraceae bacterium
CAGATGTACTCCGACGTCGTTATGGAAGTCGGTAAGAAGTACTTCGAGGAGCTCATCGACAAGATGAAGGAAGAGAAGGGCGTGAAGCTCGACGTCGAGCTGACCGCTGAGGACCTGAAGGAGCTGGCTAACCAGTTCAAGGCTGAGTATAAGGCTAAGATCGGTTCCGACTTCCCCTCCGACCCCAAGGAGCAGCTCATGGGCGCTGTCAAGGCAGTGTTCCGCTCTTGGGACAACCCCCGTGCAAACGTCTACCGTCGTGACAACGATATCCCCTACAGCTGGGGTACCGCTGTCAACGTACAGGCCATGGCATTCGGTAACATGGGTGACGACTGCGGCACCGGTGTTGCCTTCACTCGTGACCCCTCCACCGGTGAGAAGAAGCTCATGGGTGAGTTCCTGACCAACGCTCAGGGTGAGGACGTGGTTGCAGGTGTCCGTACGCCCATGCCCATCGCTCAGATGGCTGAGAAGTTCCCCGAGGCTTACGCTCAGTTCGTCAAGGTCTGCGAGATCCTCGAGAACCACTACCACGACATGCAGGATATGGAGTTCACCGTCGAGCACGGCAAGCTCTATATGCTCCAGACCCGTAACGGTAAGAGAACCGCTCCCGCAGCTCTGCAGATCGCTGTTGATCTGGTCGCTGAGGGTCACAAGACCGAGGAAGAGGCCGTTCTGATGATCGATCCTCGTAACCTCGACACCCTGCTCCATCCCCAGTTCGATGCTAAGGCTCTGAAGGCAGCTAACCCTGTCGGTAAGGGTCTGGGCGCTTCTCCCGGTGCTGCTTGCGGCCAGGTCGTCTTCTCCGCTGAGGACGCTGAGGCTTGGCATGCTGCCGGTAAGAAGGTTGTTCTGGTTCGTCTGGAGACCTCTCCCGAGGACATCACCGGTATGAAGGCTTCTCAGGGTATCCTGACTGTCCGCGGTGGTATGACCTCCCATGCAGCCGTGGTTGCCCGCGGTATGGGTAAGTGCTGCGTTTCCGGTTGCGGTGAGATCGCTATGGACGAGGAGAACAAGAAGTTCACTCTGGCCGGCAAGACCTACGTCGAGGGCGACTATATCTCCATCGACGGCTCCACCGGTAAGATCTACGACGGTATCATCCCCACCGTTGACGCTGAGATCTCCGGCAACTTCGGCACCATCATGGGCTGGGCTGATAAGTTCCGCACCCTGAAGGTCCGCACCAACGCCGACACGCCCGCCGACGCTAAGAAGGCTCGCGAGCTGGGCGCTGAGGGTATCGGTCTGTGCCGTACCGAGCATATGTTCTTCGAGGCTGACAGAATTGCCGCTTTCCGCGAGATGATCTGCGCTGACACCGCCGAGGAGCGTGAGGTTGCTCTGGCTAAGATTCTGCCTTACCAGCAGGGCGACTTCGAGAAGCTGTATGAGGCTCTCGAGGGCACTCCCGTGTGCATCCGTTTCCTGGATCCTCCTCTCCATGAGTTCGTTCCTACCACTGAGGAAGACATCGCTCTGCTCGCTAACGCACAGGGCAAGACCGTTGAGGATATCAAGGCTATCATCTCCTCTCTCCACGAGTTCAACCCCATGATGGGTCACCGTGGCTGCCGTCTGGCTGTCACCTATCCCGAAATCGCCAAGATGCAGACCTCTGCCGTGATCCGCGCTGCTATCAACGTCCAGAAGAAGCATCCCGAGTGGAAGATGGTTCCCGAGATCATGATTCCTCTGGTGGGCGAGGTCAAGGAGCTGAAGTATGTCAAGAACGTTGTCGTCGCTACCGCTGATGCTGAGATCGCCGCTGCCGGTGTTGAGCTTGACTACGAGGTTGGTACCATGATCGAGATTCCTCGCGCATGCCTGACCGCTGACGAGATCGCACAGAACGCTGACTTCTTCTGCTTCGGTACCAATGACCTGACCCAGATGACCTTCGGCTTCTCCCGTGACGACGCCGGTAAGTTCCTGACCGCTTACTACGACACCAAGATCTTCGAGAACGATCCCTTCGCTAAGCTGGATCAGACCGGTGTTGGTAAGCTCATGAACATGGCTTGCAAGGAAGGCCGCGCTAATAACGCTAAGCTGCACATCGGTATCTGCGGTGAGCACGGTGGTGACCCCACATCCGTCGAGTTCTGCCACGAGCTGGGTCTGGACTACGTGTCCTGCTCTCCCTTCCGTGTGCCGATCGCTCGTCTGGCTGCTGCTCAGGCTGCTATCAAGGCCAAGAAGTAATTTCAACAAAACCCATAGGCATCCCACTTTTGTGGGATGCCTGCCAATAAGTCATTTGACGGACGGTGGAGGGTGTGATTTTTCACGCCTTCTGCCGTTTTTCTCTTTCGTAGAAAGGAACTTCTCATGAAAAAAATATGGTTGATCGCTTTGTCCGTTTGTCTGGGTATCTTTTTGATGATCGCTGTGGCGGGATGCAGTAACGAAAGCGTCCCCGGAGAAACAGCTTTTGAATCTGATCCTGTTACACGACCCGAAACCGTCACTGCGGCGGCAGAGACCTTGGCGGAGACCGTAGCGGAGACCGCGTCTGAGGAAGTCAAGACCACCGAGGATCATGAGAGCCGCTTTGAGGAGACCGAGCCTGTTACCGACGCCGCTGAGACTGCCACCGGAGAGGTAACCTTGCCCGGAGAAACGACGGCGGACACTCAGCCCGTGGAGACTGAATCAGAGACGGCATCTCCCGCCCTCATCGAAGCGGCGTTTGATATACTGGGCGAAGGGGGGACGGTCCATTGTGACGCAGAAACGCCCCTGCCTGAAAAGCGTGAAGAAAAAACGGTCGTCGTATCGGATAGCCGACTGCTGGCTGATGATAGATCTACGACCTTCCACTACACGTCTACCTTTTACGGTCATGACAGTGCCATTGACCGCGACCTGATGCAATACGGTTGGAGCTTTGTAGGTGTATCCTTGGAGGATGCGCTCTACCAAGGCGAATGCTTTATGGCAGAGTTGACAGGTGACTTGTACGACGACATGATCGTCTATGAAAACGGCGAGCTTAGAGTATATCCCGCCGTGGTGACCACCCAAAAAACCTTTGAATACAACGGCATCACCTATGATTCGGTATATGCCGATAAGAACTCGGACTTCTCCTTCGGAGAGGCGAGAGTATATTACATACCATTTAGCGGCGTCCTTCGCGGTGTCGCGGACTTCAACGGCGACGGATATAAGGATTTCTTGTTTGTGAAGGATGACGGAACGCTGATTCTCGGGTACGGACGCAAGCCGGAGGAAACGCGCATTAAGCTCGCTTTTGATTCCTATAGCGTTGGAAAGCTGAACGGCGATCCTCAAAAGCTCTACGCAGGGGACGTCAACGGAGACCGCTCTGCTGATCTTCTCTACATAGACGGGCATACCGTTACCGTGGCGTACAAGACGGGAGAACATGCCTTCGATCCCAAGTTTACCTTAGGTGAACCCATCGCGTTGCCCTTTGATAAAGCCTATGATTGCCTCAACGTGGGTGACGTCAACAACGACGGTCGTGTCGATATCGTGTGGTTCATAGAAGACGCCAAAAAATTCCGCTCCGTGTTTGGCCGAGGTGACGGCACCTTCGGACCTCACGCCGATGAAATGGGCGAGGCTCAGGGCAACACCAATCTTTATGCCTTGTCAGAACGTCTCCGCTTATCGAAAATGCAGTATTTTGCTATGGGTGATCTGACGGGTGACGGAGTCCCTGACATCCTGACTCAAACAGAGGGTGGTGTTTTGAAGGGCTTTTCCCTCCAGATCAGCGCCTCCGACCCGCCTTACGATTATTCTCTCTTTGGTATGATCACCGAGGATGGCACCTACAAAATGTTTGCGGGCGGCCGCTGGTACGACCAATCCGAAGCTGTCAAGGACAGCCTCATTGGTGAAGGCTACGGCGACGGCGATCATGTCATGATGTACTTCTCCGAGGATGGCATCCATTGGCAGAGACATATCGACGGCCCCGCCTTCTATCTTGGCCTTGAGCAGGGACAGGACGGCTGGGAGGAGATTGGCGAGGGCTGGTGGACGGGCAACACCCTGGAGCCCGAAGTGGTCTATGTGGACGGTGTGTATCATATGATCCTGCAATCCAGCGGCGTAACCCAAAGCGGCTGGTATGGAGACTATCTGAACTATGCCTCCTCCACCGACGGTATTCACTTTACCCGAAAGACCGACTCTCCCATTATCCTCCCGGAGCCGGGGAAGGATTTTACACAATTCAAGGAGGTCTACGGCTTTGAGATTGGCTTTAACCATCACGAGCTGATCTACGTTCCCGACGATCCCGAGGGAAAATGCTTCCATCTTTACGCGGGCCATTTCAATAATAATAACTGGGCGGGCTATTTCCGCATCCGCTCGTCTGATCCCACCTGCTTCTATTGGAGTGAGCGGGAGCATACGGAAGGCTTCTCTCAGATCGGTAATCAGATCGGTTATATCAACAATTACGACGGAGAGGGCAACCGCCTGTATCTCCGCATTACCTTCCACGATTATGCGGATAAGGATGGTAGCCGTACGGTGCCTACCCTGCAATATTCCTTTGACGGCTTGAAATTCCAAGGCATGGGCATCAATTTGGCCTCTGTGGATGTGACTGATCCTGAGTCTGAGAATAACCGCAACGTCTACTTCCTGGGCTTCTGCACACTGAACGGCACGGGCGAGATCCCCAAAAACGAGGACGGCAGCTACCAACTGATCTATTTAGCTACCACGGCCAATGCCCCCGGCGGCATGCCCATCTTCTGGGCAGAGGCAGGCGTGGGCGTGATGGATTTTACTTTAGAATAAGGAAAGGGCGACGCATGCTTCAAGATCTACATTCTCACACTTATTACTCCTTTTGTGGCAAGGACACCCCCGAGGCCATCGTAGAGGCCGCCATTGCGGGGGGACTTGAGCTGTTTGGCATCACCGACCATAACTATGGCATCGGATATGCCCGTCACAGCGTCTTCTGCGCCACCGCCACCATGGAGCTGAACGAATACGAGCGCACCCTGCGCCGCTATTACGACCACATTAACCTGATCAAGGAAAAATACGCCGACCGCATCAAGGTTTTGCGGGGTATTGAGCTCTGCACCCTGAAAAGCGAGCAGCACCCCAACTTCGCGCTCCCCGATCATGCGGATATCTCCTTTTTTGACTATTGCCTGATTGAGAATCTGGACAACGCTACCTCCATCACGGGGGGTGATCTGTTTGCTTACGCAAAGCGCTGCGCGACCCCCGTTGTGGGCATTGCCCATACGGATATGTTCAGTCACATCGCCAAGCTGGGCGCGGATCCCATGGATTACTTCAAGCGCATGGCCGATGAGAATATCTTTTGGGAGATGAATGTCAGCTACGATTCCATCCACGGATACCGCGAACACAAGTATTTTCTGGATTTCTTTGCCGATGAGGCCAAGCAGGAGATTGTCCGCAAGTCGGGTGTCCGTGTCAGCGTGGGCTTTGACGGCCACCGCGTGGAGGACTATCTCCCCGAGCGCGTCAAGGATTATTGCAACCGACTCACCGAGCTCGGCATCAAAAAGCCCTTTGAAGTATGACGAAAATCACTTTTGATCAAGGAGAACTGACATGAGATCCTATCGCTTTTTGTGGGTCGTTGCCGCCCTTTTGCTGACAATGACTCTACTGGTTGCTTGCGCGTCTGAGGGGAGCGGGGATATTGAAGCCCCTACTGCCCCCGGGCAAGCGGTGACGGGCACGGACGGGCAGGTGTCGAGTACGGAGGAACAGCCCACCGAGGCAGGGCTGACAGAGATTACCTCTGCTCCGGAGCCCCAGACATTCCCTTCCGAGGAGGCAACGACCCCTGAAGAAACCCAAGGCTTTGAAAATGAAAATGCTGCGACGACGGTTATCGATGTACCCATGGAAACCGAAGACGAAGAGTCGTTCGTAGCCGAGACCGATACAGAGGCACTTACGGAAAGTGAAACCGGAGAGTCCGAAACCCGCGAGGTGAGTACTATGCCTGTAGAGACGCTGAATATTGAGGAGCGGTATTTTATCTTCCGCATCTGGAATTTTACCGATCGCTCCCTGAGCACCTTCAAGAGTATCGTGGACTCCGTGGCAGAGGATGGCTTCAATGCCATCAAGGTACATATTCCTTGGCACCGTGTGGAGACCACCACCGGGGTGTACGACTATGAGATTTTTGACCAAATGGTGGACTATGTAGTCTATGAGAAGGGCATGAAGGTGGCCATTTCCCTGGATCTGACTCGCCGCAAGGGAGATACCGTCCTGTCGGAGGAGGATATCATGCGCGATCCCAGCGGTAACCTTTGCATGGGCGGTTCTGAGACGGGCGACCGTTTGCAGATTTCCTTCAACTCTGAGAATGCCATATCCAAGGCGGTTGCCTTCTATCGGGATGCGGTAGCCCATTATCACAAGCGCTACGGCGAGGAGGTGCTCTTCTATTTGCCCGCTTTTTCTCAGTACGCCGAGACCGAATACTGGTGCGCGGGAGAATACGACTATTCCGAAAATGCCGTCAATGCCTTCCGTGCCTACCTGCAAGAGACCTACGGTACGGTGGATGCGCTGAATACCGCACTGTCTGCTTCCTATACCTCCTTTGATGAGGTAGTGCCCCCTGCGGCCATGGCGGGCGACGGCTTGGGTCAGCTTTGGTATAGCTTCCGCCACGCCAGTCTCAAATCTGCCATTGATCGCTTGGCCGCTGCCCAGGACGAGGTGGCGGAAAACACCAAGTTTGCTATCCAGGTGGGTTGCGTGTACGATACCGCCTCGGTGCTGCGCGGTACCTTCGGTATCGCCGATCTGGCCGAAAATGCGGACGTGGTGTGGATCGACGACGGCCCTATGATGAATCACCATTTCTCCATGGACTATATCCGCTCGGTGCTGCCCGCCTCGGTGGAGCTGGCTCAGGAGATCGACGGTCCTCATCAGAACGGCGCGACCCCCGAACGCTATCTGGAACAGGGGCTTGTCTGCTTTGAGCGCGGATGCACTTACGTTAGCGCCGCCAACTGGGGCATCAACAATGACTATCGGGCATACCGCCATGTCTGGCAGGAGATTGCCAATACTTGGTTGGGTGATGAAACTCCCGCTCTGGTTCAGCCTGATGAAAACACCCCCATTTTGGAGATTTCCCTCCGTGAGCTGTTCCAAAGACGCAACGCTGAGCGTTACATTGGCCTCTATCAGCGAGCCACAGAGAACGGATCCTTCGTGTACCTCAAGGTGGTGGACGATCTGACCACCCATGCTCCCACGTCAGCTTCCGTCATGTATGCTTTTCCCGGTGATTTTTCTGCCGAGCAGGGTGTGAAAAATTGGTATTACGCGAGCTGCAAGCGTGGCAAGCTCACCAACATGACCTTCGATGCCGCCAATGGGCGCTGGCAGGGAGAGGGGGACTTCAACCTCATCATGAACGGCGCCATGCATCCCGACAACGCCGATACGGCCTTGGTTTTCAAAGCACCCACCGGTGGTGAGATTACCTGTGAATTCAGCCTCTCCATGGCTTCTGGCGAGGGAGACGGCGTAAACTTCTATATCCTGCACAACGGTGAGGAAATCAAGATCGGAGACGCCCGCAATGACGGGATATTGATCACCTATGATGCCCCTGCTGACGGTACGATCACGCTGACTGTGGCAGAGGGTGACGAGATCGCTTTTGTCATCAATAAAAACAAGACCACCGCTTACGATTCCACAGGGATATCGGTGATCGTTGAATACAAGTAATAACTTGTTATTTTTTAAAAGTTTTTGAGGGGTTCTTAGGGGAACTTTTTTCAAAAAGTTCCCCTAAGCGTACTCCTAATTATAAAAAAAGGAGAAACACTATGGCAATCGAATACGGACTTCAACTTTTCAGCGTCAGAGACGTTACCGACAAGGATCTTGAGGGCACTCTCAAGGCCGTGGCCGAGATGGGCTACAACTATGTGGAGTATGCGGGCTTCTTCGGTCATTCCGCCGAGCAGGTCAAGGAGTGGCAGGACAAGTACGGTCTCAAGTGCAGCGGCACTCACTCGGGTTGGGTAGAGCTGCTCCCCGAGAACATTGAGGCCACCATCGCCTATCACAAGACCATCGGCAACCCCAACTACATCATCCCCGGCGCAGATCTGTCCACCTTGGACAAGATCATTGATTTCTGTGCCGTCATGAACAAGGCACAGATCCGCCTGGCTGAAGAGGGTATTTCTCTGGGCTACCACAACCATAGCCACGAGTTTGTGGTCATGCCCTGGGGCTCCACCATTCACTCCGAGCTGGAGAAGAGAGGCACCTTTGACTTTGAGATCGACACCTTCTGGGCATTCAATGCAGGCATTGATCCCGTGGAGACTCTGAAGCGTCTCTCGGGCCGTGTAAGGGTCATCCACCTGAAGGACGGCTTCAAGGGCGGTCAGGGCAAGTCCCTGGGTCAGGGCGAAGCGCCCGTGCTCAAGGTTCGTGAGTACGCCATCAAAAACGATATCCGTATGGTGGTGGAGAGCGAAGGCCTGGATCCCACCGGTCTCGAGGAGGTCAAGCGCTGCATCGACTTCCTGAAGGCACAGGAATAAGGGAAAGCGCAAGGGGGAACCTTCTTGAAAGAAGGTCCCCCCTTGACCCCCTCCAAGAACTTTAAAACAAAAAATATTGATCAAGAGATCAAATCATACACAAAGGAACCAACCATGCCATTGGATCAAACCATCATCAACACATACACGAGCATTCTCCGTGAAGAGTTAGTGCCCGCCATGGGATGTACCGAGCCCATCGCCATCGCCTATGCCGCCGCGATCCTCCGTCACGCCTTGGGAGACCTCCCCGAAAAGCTGGAGGTATCTCTCAGCGGCAATATCATCAAAAATGTCAAGTCTGTGATCGTTCCCGCCACGGGAGGGATGCACGGTATCGCCGCGGCGGTGGCTGCCGGCATCATTTCGGGGTGCCCCGACAAAAAGCTGGAGGTTTTGGGGTGTCTTACGCCCCGGGATCATCCCCGCATTGCGGCATATATCCAAAGCACCCCCATGCAGCTCACCGAGCTGGACACGCCCCATCCCTTTGAGGTGATTCTGACAGGCTATAGCGCCAAGGATACCGCTACGGTTCATTTGGTGCGCCGTCATACCAATATTGCTTCGGTAACCCGCAACGGCGAGGATGTGACCTCCCGGTACGCTGATGAATGCGTTCTCGGGAGCGCATCTCTGTCTTCTCCCGATGCGAATGGGGAGGAAGACTGTCAGCACGCCGCCGCAAGAGAGCTTCTGACGGTGGAAAATATCGTCAAATTTGCCGACGAGGCGGATCTTACCGAGCTGAGACCCTTGCTTAAGCGTCAGATGAACATGAACATGGCCATCGCCGAGGAGGGACTTCAAAACGAATGGGGCGCGGCCATCGGTCGGTTGCTCTACGGCTCTTACGTTATGGATCGGGAATGCTTGGGCGATGCCGCATTGGATCCCATCAGCCTTCGCAACAAGGCTCGTGCCTATGCCGCCGCAGGCTCGGATGCCCGCATGAGCGGCTGTGAGCTGCCTGTTTGCATCCTGTCGGGTAGCGGCAACCAGGGCATCACGGCCTCTGTGCCCGTAGTGATCTACGGACGAGCCATGAAACTGGAGGAGGACACTATCCTGCGGGGTCTTTTGGTCTCCTCCCTCATCACCATTCATCAAAAAACGGGCATTGGCTGTCTGTCTGCCTACTGCGGTGCCATCAGCGCGGGTTGCGGCTGTGGCGCGGGCATTTGCTATCTCCACGGCGGCCGATACTACGAGATCGCCCACACCCTGGTCAACGCTATTGCCATTCTGTCGGGCACCATTTGCGACGGAGCCAAGCCCTCCTGTGCCGCCAAGATCGCCATGGCGGTGGAAGCGGGCATCATGGGTTACGAGATGATGAAGTCAGGCCACCAATTTTACGGCGGCGACGGCATCGTGACCAAGGGCGTGGAAAACACCATCCGCAACGTGGGTCGCCTTGCCCGTGACGGCATGAGCGGCACCGACCGCGAGATCATTCGGATCATGCTGGGTGAGTAAGGAGTACGAGGAGTACGAAGAGTACGAGGAGTACGAGGAGTACGCAAGGGGGGACTTTTGAGAAAAGTCCCCCCTTGACCCCTTCAAAACCTTTGAAAAAATGATGGGTTACAACCGAAGGTGTGCGCAAATTTGAGGTGAGTCAGGGGGGAAAGTGAGCTGATACCCGAAGGGATATTGATAGCTCTCACGGGATCTTTGCCCGATCCGACGCGAAAAGGAAACAGCCGCAGACAATTGCCTGCGGCTGTTTTTGTATTATGTTGAGAATTAAGCGCCTGCTACGGCCTCTTCACGAGTCCAGGAGCGGAACTCATCTACACCGTACTCCGTGTTGTTGTCGGTCCAGTCAAAATAACTGACGTCGGAGAAGGTGTTGCCCGCGTCCACTACGTAGTCAATGTTGTCGGCCCAGTCAGCGGCGTTGTAGAATACGGAGACGTACTTCTTGGGCATATCAACGGTGTAAGAAGCGGACAGGCAGTAGGAGAAGGTAAATGCAGCGTTGGAAACGGAGCAGTCCTCGAAGCAATACTCGTCAACAGCGGTGCTTGCATAACCAATGAAGCCTGCCAGATTGTGGAAGCCGGAGAGGGTGATACCATCTACGTGACAGTTGATGAAATCAGCGTAGGAGCCGGCAGCCATGATGTGGCCGATGAAGCCTGCGGCACGGAAGCAGATGGGGTGGCCGCCGTTTTCACGATCCTGATTGTCATAGTCTACCCAACCGTCCACGGTGAAGTTCTTGACGTTGACGTTATTGAAGCTCAGAATACCGCCGGTGACGCAACCGACCAGGTTGCCAACAGCGCGCTCGTAAGCGGTGACCTTGCAGTTCTCGAAGGTAATATCCTCGAAGTAGAGATCGCCGCAAGCTACACCAATGAAGCCGGCGCCGATTTCTGCGGCAGGAGTACCCTGCTCGGGATCGTGGATAATCTCCATGTTGGAGATGGTGTGACCGTTGCCGTCAAAGGTGGTGAAGTCGAAGGCCAGGCCGTCCAGGGGAACCCAAGTATAGCCAGTCAGGTCGATGTCAGCGGTGAGCACGATGGTCATATCATAGTAGACCTCGCCGTCCTCATTGACAGCCTTGTTGAAGTTCATGAGATCCTCGGCAGTGCGGATGACCACATGGGTCGCGGGATCATAGTTCTCCTCAACGGGAGGCTCGGTTACTTCCTCGCCCTGGGTAGCTTCCTCGCCCTGGGTTGCATCCTCAGCCTGGGTTGCGTCCTCGGGTTGAGTCGCGCCTTCGGCCTGAGTGTCAGCAACGTCGGCGGAGGTGGAGATCTCGGCATCGGTTACATCGGAAGCCTCGGTCTCGGCGTCGGTGGCCTCAACCTCGGTAGCCTTCTCGGTAACTTTTTCGGTAGCCTTTTCGGTGGCCTTCTCGGTGGCTGCTTCGGTCTTAGCGGTGGTTTCGTTTGCGGCGGCCTCGGTGGCTGCCTCAGTAGCGTTGCTTTCATCGGTGGTGGAGTTGTCGCCTGCGCATGCAACAAAGGTCAGGACGCAAGCCAATACAAGAGCCAGACAAAGCAACAGGGAACGAAGATTCTTCATAATTGCTTTCCTTTCTTCTTTTTGAAGTTGTGATACCCTATTGTACCTTATTTTTATGGCTTTGTCAAGGGCAGTAAATAAAAAATTAAAAAAATAGTACGTCAACCCGCAGATTGAAGGAAAGGAAAAGCAAAAACTCACGTGTAACAAAAAGAAAAGGGCTGACCGGGAAGTCAGCCCCAGGGCAATGAATGCGGTTGATTCCTTGAATCAGCCCTTGCCCTTACCGCCGCGGTCGATCCGACGGCCGGGTACGGTGGTACCGGGCGTTGTGGTGACCTCGGAGGTGTTCTGTTCGGTTGTGTCCGAAGGATCGGTGACACTTGTGTCGGGATCAGTGCCGGGCATAGTACCGGGCATAGTGCCGGGCATAGTGCCGGGTACGGTGGTACCGGGCGTGGTGTCAGGCGCCGTGGTGCCGGGAGCGGTTGTCCCGGGGGTGGTACCGGGCACGGATGTGCCGGGATTGGTTTCGGGCGCCGTGGTGCCGGGTCTGGTGACTGCCTGGGTGTTCTTTTCGGTTTTTGCCTCGGTCTTGGCCTCGGTGCGACCCTCGGTGACCTTTTCGGAATGCTTTTCTGTGTCCTTGGTGGTTGCGTCAGATGTGACGGAGCCTACGTTGCTGTCAACGACGGTGCCGTCGCCATCGGGCTTGCCGTCACGGGTGCAGGACACGCCCATCATCAAAAGAGATGCGGCGACCACACCCACAAGTCCTGTACGGAGGGTAATACCCCACGTGCGGCGGAAACCCTTGCGGGAATGCTTTCCCATTTTCTTTGCGTTCATTCGTATGACCATACCTTTCATGCTTGCGTCTTGGCGTCGCGTTGATTTTTTTGCGCGAGCGCGGGAGAGCCAAGGGCAGAGAAGCTCGGATCTGTGTTTATACCGCGCTGACGATTCCGCTTGATCGAAGATACCCCTAAAAGCGCTTCGCACGAGCGTGTCGTGTAAAGGCTTTCAGCGGCCTCCATGGATCAGAGACAGACTTCTGTGGATGATGCGATCCGGCCGACACCTGCTGTTGACTCTGTGGATAGTATGGAGCATCATATGCAAAATAAACGCGGAAAAAAATGAAAAAAAGAACCCCACCTGCAAGGGGCAGGTGGGGAAATCTTTTTTAGTAGTTGTTATGTAGTATAAGGATTAGTCCTTCTTCTTCAGAACAACAGCAGCAGCAGCGGCAGCCATCAGAACTGCAACGGAGCCGATTACGGAAGCGCAACCGCCCTCGGTAGCAGCGTCGGTGCCGGCGGTGGTGCCAGCGGTGGTACCGGCAGTGGTACCGGCAGTGGTGCCGGCCTCAGCCTTGGTGGCAGCCTCGGTCTTAGCCTCGGTAGCAGCCTCAGCCTTGGTAGCTTCCTCAGCCTTGGTAGCTTCCTCAGCCTTGGTAGCTTCCTCAGCCTTGGTAGCTTCCTCAGCAACGGTAGCATCCTCAGCAACGGTAGCGTCCTCAGCAACGGTAGCATCCTCAACAACGGTAGCTTCCTCAACTACGGTATCAGCCTCGGGCTCGGTCTCGGGAGCAGCGGTCTCATCCTCGGGCTTGATGATGATGTTCTCGCAGTTGATGACCATGTCAGGACGGTACTCCAGGAACAGCTTCATGCCGTTGTCGGCAGGACCCCAGGTAACCTCGGGCTGAACGCCAGCCTGCTGACCCTGAAGGGTACCAGCAGCCCAGGTAACGGTGGTGCCTTCATCGGTGTCACGGTTCAGATAGTACAGAGCGCAACCAACCTCGAGGGGATCGTTTCTGTAAACTTCGCAGTTGTAGTCGTCAGCGTATGCCTTGTACTCGAAGTCAGAGTAGAGCTGATCCCAAGTGAAAGCAAACTCTGCGCACCAACCCTCGTCGGTCAGAGCGGAACTACCCTTGATACCGCCTTCGCTGGTCTCTTCGGTCAGCAGACCGTCGTTACCATCGGAGTTCTGACGCATCATCTGAACGGGAGTAGCCTCAGCACCCATGGGGCCGAAGGAGTAGAAAATGCACTGTGCGTTGGGGAACAGGTCGGGATCTGCCTCGATGAACTTACCCAGAGCGCGGTCGAAGTCGAAGGCCATCTGGAAAGCATCACCGTTGTAACCGTTGGGATCGGTGACGAGTACTACGTCAGGATCGGTTACATAGAAACCAACATACAGGTAGTCGGAGTCGGCCACGAAGTAAGCCTGGAGACTCCAGTTTGCGGGCATGTCAGCAACGGCATCTCTCACACCATCGGCAGACCAAGCAATCATGTTCTCGGGGTTGATGGTGACAGAGGAATACTGAGCCTCAACCCAGTCGGACATATCGCCGTCGTTGACGTCGATCTTATCGGCAGCCTCTACGTCCCAGGTGATCTCGATGTCACCAACGGGAGAGAAGGTTTCCTCGGAACCGCTGCAGTAGAAACCGGGAGCGGCAGAGGCGAAGATTACGCTCATGGAGAGCAGCATAACTACGCTCAGAGCGATGGCAAGAATCTTTTTCATTGTTCTTTCCTCCATAAAATAATTTGGGAATAATCATCCCCCCCTTGAGGATGATTTAGCACTAACCATCATACACTAAAATTGTGAACGGCGTGACACAAAATTGTAAACATAGTTGTACTGATTGTTAAGAACTTTGCATTTTCGGCAATTTTTTTGAAAACATTTTGAAAAAAACAAAATTTTCCGTGAGGTGAGAAGTATATAATAAGCCCTCCGCCCGTAAAGAGCGGAGGGTGATGATCAATTAAGCCTCAAGGATAACGGTGTAATCGCGGAGAACGTAGATCTGATTGTCATCGCCATTCAGCCTGACAACGACCTGAACAGTGTTTTCACCCACACCCAAGGCTCCTTCAGCGCACAGGCAGCGGAAGGCGCCTGCGTTGCTATAACCCATTGCCTGGGCAGCGGCGATCTGATCGGGGGTGGTAGTAGCGGTATAAGCGACACCGGGGAAGAAGTAGGCACCATTGTTCAAGGGGCTGGCACCGCCGAAGAGATAACCAAAATCATACACGTCGGTATCCATGGCTACCCAGCCCAGATCCCAGAAGCCGCCGGTCTCGCCCTTCTTGAGGGTGAAGGTCTTGCTTTCCCACTGATCATAGCAGCCGGGCTCGTAGGGCATCTCGACAATGGATGTCAGGTCGAGAGACATGACCTGCAGTGCGTCGAAGGAATCGGTGGAGGCGTAGACTACGGGCGCCTTTTTCTTCACGAGGATAATCGAGGAAACGGCGAGACCGTCGCGGTCGCCCATCTTGTGGCAGAGATAAACGGGGCCGTTGTAGTCAGAGTTGATGTCGATGACAACCTCTCGGTCACCGCTATACCAAGCGGCGGAGGGGTTGGAGAGATGAGCGGAGGCTAGAACCTGGGCACCCTCAATGGGGGCCTTGTTGCTGTCGTAAACAGCACCGTTGGCGGTCAGAACCATCTCGGAGCCCTGGTCGCCCAGCATAGCGCCGCCGTCACAACCGTAAACCACGATCATGGACTCGTACTTGGACAGGTCGAAGTCGCCCAGCAGAACAGCGTTGTCGAAGTTCATGAGCTGGAACACCTTGCCGGGATAGCCTGCGGCAGTAAACTCTACGGCAGAGGCGTTGGATTCCATATCGTATGCCTCGTGGAAGGGATTCTCGGTCTCGGGTTCAGTCTCAGGTTCAGTCTCAGGCTCGGTCTCGGGCAGAGTTACATCAGCGACGGTCTCGTCAACGACGGTCTCGTCTACAACCGTCTCGGCCTCAGTCACTTCAGGCTCAGTCACTTCGGGCTCGGTCTCGGGCAGAGTTACATCAGCGGCGGTCTCGTCAGCGGTGGTCTCGTCCACAACCGTTTCGGCCACGGTAGCGTCCTCGGTGATCTCCTCGGTGCCTGCGGCAACGGCGGTGATGGTGATGGTCATGTCGGTAGCACCCTCAGCAAAGAAATGCTTGGTGTCGTCTGCGGTGTAGCCATCAGGGCACTTGGCGATGGTGACGTAGTAGTCAGCCTCATTCTGCACCTGGGTGACCATACCCTTGTCGTTGGTCTTTACAGGGGTCAGGCACATGCCATCCTCTGCGTTGACGCACATCTGAACGTTGACACCCTCCACGGGCTGACCGTTCTGGTCAACGACGGTGATGGTGTAGGTGATCTTGCCGTCGGTTACGGCTTCGGTTGCCTCAGCACCGGTCTGTGTGCCGGTGGGCTCGGTTGCGGTTGCCTCGGTCTGGGCACCGGTACTGTCTGCGGTGGTGTCGGTGGGATTGCCCTCACCGGTACAAGCGCAGAAGAGCACCATGGCACAGAGAAGCACGCAAAGCACGGACATCAGTCCGGCGAAAAATCTCTTGTTCATGAGAACCTCCAAGTTTTTTGTTTTTTATATTTAGCAAAATGCTACGAAATGAGGGATGCCGTTACGCGTAGTAGCAGCAGATGAACAGCCAAGCTGTCTCGGGGGTGACGATCTTGTCCTGGAAAATGTTGCCGCTGAAGGAAAGATCCCACCACTTCTGATACTCACCGAAGGTTTTGATCATGTATTCCAGCTCGGGAGTCAGAGGGCAGACGCCGTCGGCGTTGACGATGGCGGCGTAGGCCGCGATCATATCGTGATAGCTTTCCTTGCCCGTAAAGGCGCCGGTTTCATCGTATTGATAAACACCCACGCGGCTCTTTTCGGCCACGGTGGTGAGGGCGTCCAGGTAGGGGCTGGAGGTAGAGATGCGAATGAACACCACGGGGCCGTCGGCCGAGCCGTAGTGATAGTAGCCATCCGCCTCGTTGTAGACCGCGGTGACCGTGGGGTTGGTGACGTCAATATCCGTCAAAACGCCGGAGACGGTTCCCTCGTAGGCCTTGGCCTGGGTGGGCTTATACTCGATCCAGGGCTCGTCCACGGGGGATTTTTCCACGTCACCCGTGCGGGTAACGGTGACGATACAGCCGTCGGTGGAGGCAAGCTCGGGCTTGAGTCCGAACACGAACATGGCGGTGGCGCCGCCGTCGGTGGAAATGCTGGAGGCTCGGACGGTCAGGGTGACCTTGTTATCCACGGTGTCAAGCATCTTTTGGTCGAAAACCACCATGGGGGAGCCGTAGTAGCCGATATCAATGGCCTGATCAGACACGTAGGAGACCTCGTATACGCCCTCACGGGTAGGACGGAAAGCAAAATAGGTCATATCGCCGGCCATGGGGCAGTAGGTGGCGCCCTCGGAGACTACCACGGCGGAGTTTTCATCTCCCTGGGGCCAGATGGGGATCTTATCGTTTTCTCCCGGCCGGTGGTAAAGGGTCAGGGTCAGATCCTTGGTGGTGTCGGACAGGGTTGCCGCCTTCGCATCGTAGTAAAAGCTTCCGGTGGTGGAGGAGAGAGACACCTCGTATGTGTCAGGGGACAGCTTGAAGCTCACAAGACCGTCGGCCTTGGTGACATTCATTTTCACCTGCTCGTCATTTTTCATAACCTTGACCACCACGTCTGCCATGGGGGCGCCGGTGTAATCCTGCACGCGGACGGTACAGGCCATTTCCGCCGGGGCTTCGGTGGCTATTTCGGTGGCGGACTCAACCTCGGCAGAGGCGCCGCTCTCGTCGGTCCGGGAGGTATCGGCCACACCGCATCCGCTCAGCGCGGAGGAGGCGATGATACCCAACGCCAGGAGAGTCAGGATTCGGGACGTATGCTTCATATTGATCTCCATTCTGCCGCCAAGCGGCACCAAATATCTTGAAATCAGAATACACTATACGAGAAACGCGCACGAAAGGGGCGCGCTCGCATATTATAACACTTTCTTTTTGGAAATGCAAGAGATTTCATAAAAAATGCAAAAATTAACACGAAACAGTCACAAAAAGAAGCGTCGATACGGCATTTTTGCGCAAGATCAATAGGTTCTGGGGCTAAAGGCCATCAAATATTGCCCAAAAAGAACCCGACGGTCGGTAACCGTCGGGTTCTTGGAGCAGGATCATGCGCCTGCGTGATCCACGTTTCTATAGTAATAGCAGACCTTTGCCCAGGAGTTATCTACAGCAAAGGAGTACTTGCCCATCAGACCCTGCAAAAGCTCGGCCAGCTCTGCGTCCACGGGGACGCAACCGACCAGCTCGGGGGTGGTCTCGTCGGTAATGACTTGGGCGGCGTATGCCTTGATGGCTTCGGTCTTATCCTCGCCGTCGCCGTGGGTGATGCCCTCCAGACACTCGTAGAAGTGGGTGGACTCTGCCCACGCCTCGAAGGAGTCGCCATACATTTCCTTCATCTTGGCTTCCACCTCATCGCCATAGGTGTCCATATAAACGGCAATCTCCATGTCGCTTTGGGTCTTGGAGAAGTCGAAGGCGCCCAGCACGATCATTTCCTTGATGCTCTTGTTGAAGATGCCGGTGGCCTGGGTGAAGTCGGCGTAAACGATGGAGCCCTCGGTACCGTCGGCCAGCTTCTCGTGATAGAAGCCGTCACTGCCCATCATGATGTCAATGCCCAGAGCTTCGATGACGGCAGGATCGTCGGAGATCTCACCGTCGTCGGGTACGGTGAAGTATCCGGGGGACGCGGCGGTAAACTGCTTGTAGGACTCGCCAAGGTATTCTACGCTGAAATTGAAGGTACCCACCTGGTAGACGTCGTAGTAAGCGATGTCGATATAGTAGGGGGTGCCTGCTTCCATGTAGACCACCATGGAGACGTTGTTCATATAAGCCTCGGGCTCGTTCATGAAGAAGAGTCTCTCGCCGCCGCCGTATACATAGTATTCGGTTTTATCGGCCAGGAACACCCAACCGTCTACGGAGATGTCGCTGTGGGAGGTGATGCGGTAAGCGCCGGACTGCTCGGGAATAAACTCATACCACAGACCTCTGGGCATGATCACGCGGGTGTAGGTGACGTAGTTTTCATCGCCCAGCGTAGCCTTGAAGGCGGTCTCGGGGGACAGACCCTGGATGGGGCTGGCAAACTGAACGCCGTTTGTGCCGTAGGCGTCATAGTAGCAGCACATCTGGAGCCACTGGTTCTCGTTGCCGGACTCAATGCCCTCGGCCTGGGCCATGATCTTGAGCAGCTCCGCCAGCTCGTTGGTCACGCTGCAAAGGCCGTTGACCGTGGCGTTGGAGGCCATGGTGAAGTAGGGCAGGATATCCTCGTAGTAGTTCTTGCCGTCCACCACCATTTTACCGGTGTAGGCCAGGCTGTAAACGGATTCGCCGGAGAAGCGGGTAGAGCCCATGAGATCGGCCAGCAGGATGGGACCGTCCACGGTGCCCACGTGGTAGTAGCCGTCGGCCTCGTTGTAGACCACGTCCACATAGCTTTCATATCCGAAGCCGTCCTCGCGGAGGTGGTTGGCGGCATAGCGAGGGATATATGTGGGCGTGTCAATGCTATCGGCAGAGACTACGCGCAGATCCTTCAAATAAACCGTATCGTCACCCACGTTGGTGGAGTCGTCCTTGAAATAGCAGAAGGAAAGCTCGTAGGTGCCATCCTCTATGGCCACGAAGGGATAGCAGGTGGCCCAGTCTGTGCTTTCGCCGGAGATCTGGTAGATGTCCTTGCGGTCAACCAGCACGAACAGAATGTCGGCGGCGGACTCGGAGGAGGCCAGATAGTCAAATGCCAAAGCCTCGCCGGCCTTCAGGGTTACGTTGGCGTACAGGGTGGCGAAGGAGTTGTCCTGACTTTGGTTGGAGGGGTAGACGCACTCGATGCCGTTTTTCTCGCCGATCAGGAAGGGCCAGGAGTATTCGGCGTCGGGCATGACGGTTTCGGGGGTATAGGTGACGGTGATCTCGCCTTTGTTCAAGGCGGCGGCCATCTTGTCGGAGGAGGGCATCTGCACCGTAGGCTTGACGGTAGGAGACAGCTCCTCCATGTCGGAGAAGAGCTTCTGCTCGTAGTTATCGGCGGTGACGTGGGCGAAGGCAGCCTCAAAGACCTTTTCCGAGGTGCCGCCGGTGATCATCAGAACAATGACGCCGTAGCGGTCAATGACCACGGTGGTGGGATAGCCGGTGAGACCCATGGCGGTGCCCAGGGCAGAATAGTCCTTGGCCATGGGGAAGGTGAGACCGTAGCTGGACTTGAAGAGCTTGACAGACTCCTCGTCGTCATCGCTGTAGTTGTTCAGCGCCAAAACCTCGGCCTTGTCCTTGTACTTTTCGTAGGTGGCGTTCAAATAGGGGAACTCCTCCACGCAGTAGGAGCAGGTGGTGTACCAGAAGTTGAGCACACAGGCCTTTTTCTCCTTGAGGATATCCGAGAGCTTGTGGGTATTACCGTCGGAATCCACAGTGGTGAAATCGCGCATGACGTCGCCCAGCTTGTAGGATACGCCGCTCAGATCGGTATCAGCGATGACCGAGGAGGTCAGGGTGATGTTGGCGGTGCGGGCGCTGTCAAAGGTGTAGCTGTCAGCTACGTCGTAGCCTTCGGGGATGCCCGAAAGCACGATATAATAGGTCTTTCCGGTGGCAAGAGAGAACTGAGCAATACCGTTTTCGTCGGTTGCCACGTAGCCCTCCATCTCCTCCAGGGCTTCATCGCTGTAAACGTACACGTGAATGCCGCTCATCAGAAGACCGCCGACCGTCTGAACCTTGACGGAGTAGCCTGCCTTATTTTCGGAAGGGGCAGAGGTTTCGTTGTTAGTGGGGCCGGTGACCTCCCCGGTGGCCCCGCCGGTAACCTCTCCGGTAGTCTGCTCGCTATCCCCCGTGGGGGCGCAGCCTGCGAAGACCGAGATCATGGTCGCCATCATGGCGAGGATCAGGAGAAGCGCCACGGCTCTTTTGGTTGCTTTCATTTTCACACACTCCTATGTTTTTTCAAGATAATGCTCGTTATGCCCGGGGCAAACGTATACATAGCTGTCACAATCCTATATAGAATACCACAAAAACAAAAATAAATCTATACCATATTGAAAATAATTTATTAAATTGTCCTCATATGTTTATATATTACGATATGTTTACAATTTGCTCTTGAATTTGACAATCATTTGTGATACAATTGCAATTATGTATGGACATTTTTATATAGTGTATGATTCCAACGATAAACTCCTGAAAGGCGTGTAAGAAAATGAGAAAAAATGCAAAAATCCTGCGGCTGATTGCCTGTTTTCTGACGGTTGCGACGGTGCTTTCCGCTATCGTCACCGTCTGCGTGCTGACAGCCAAGGTAAGCAATGAGGCTGTGTCCTCCCTCGTCAGCAAATACGAGGGAACCCTGGAAGAGCTGGGCTTGGATATCTCCGATTACTTTGACAGCTCGGTGGTGCAGCCCTTGCCCGACACGGTGAAGGACGATCAGAGTATCTCTTTGATCATCAAGGTTGACGAGGCGCCCCTCCTGGACGTCTATCACAAGGACGATCGGGGCCTCTCCTTCTCGGATTATGTGACATCTGCCGAGGCTCAGGCGGTTCGCGACCGCATTGCGACACAGAAGACGGCCATCCTGTCCAAGCTGGACGGCGCCGCCCTCACCTATGAGCAGGGCGCTGATTATTCCGCCGTGCTCAGCGGCTTTGAGATTGTCATTGAGGCCGGAGACTTTGACGCTGTATGCGATAGCCTTCCCGCCGGCGCGACCGCCATCGTCAGCGAGGTCTACAAGGCCGACGACATGGGCGACGTTCGTGGCTACGAGGATATCAACGCCTGGGAAAACAGACTGGTGGAAAACTCTGTGGACGTGTACGACACGGGTATTTTTGACAGCTCTGATTTCGCCTACGACGGCACGGGTATCGTTGTGGCCGTGCTGGATACGGGTCTTGACTACAATCACACCGCCTTCTCAACGTCAAACTTCACCGCCGATCGCTCCAAGCTGGGCATGACCTTTGCCGAGGTGGCAAGCCTGGTGGGCGGCACCAAGGCCAGCGGTATGCAGAGCGGCCTCACTGCCTCTGACGTATACATCAGCGAAAAGGTGCCCTTCGGATTTGACTATGCCGACGGCGACGCCGACGTGTATCCCATTTCTCAGGATCACGGTACCCACGTAGCGGGCGTGGTGGCAGGTAAGGACGACACCATCACCGGTGTTGCTCCCAACGCCCAGCTCTGCATCATGAAAACCTTCTCCGACGTGCAGTCCACCGCCCGCGCCTCCTGGATTCTTTCGGCTCTGGAGGATTGCGTGATCTTAGGGGTTGATGTCATCAATATGTCCCTGGGTACGGGCTGTGGCTTCTCCCGCGAGTCCGACAAGGAAGAAATGTCGGGTGTGTACGATCGCATCCGCGAAGCCGGCATCAGCATGGTGGTGGCTGCCTCCAACAGCTTCAGCTCGGCTTACGGCTCCGACAAGAACGGTAACCTGGGTCTGACCACCAATCCCGATACGGGTACGGTAGGCTCTCCCGGCACCTATCAGGGCGCCTTGTCCGTTGCCTCCATCAACGGCGCCAACACGCCCTACATCCTTTACAATAACCAGATTCTGTATTTCACCGAGTCCTCTGACCGAGTTTCGGAAGAGAAGAACTTTGTGGAGGATCTTTTGAAGAGCGTGGATGCCTCCAAGCAGAACGAGGACGGCACTTATACCTTTGAGTATGTCACCATCCCCGGCGCCGGACGCAACGCCGACTATGCGGGGGTTGACGTGAGCGGCAAGATCGTGCTGGTGGCCAGAGGCTCCACCACCTTCGAGGAAAAGGCCAACGTGGCACAGGATATGGGTGCCGCAGGTATCATTATTTATAATAACGTTTCCGGTGAGATCAAGATGAATGTGGGTGACACCACCATCGCGGTCTGCTCCATTCCTCAGGACGACGGCGAAATGATGGCCGCCGCGGGAACCGGCAGTATCACCATTGGTGAAAAGCAGTCCTCCGGTCCCTTCATGTCTGACTTCTCCTCCTGGGGCCCCACCCCCGATCTCCAGATCAAGCCGGAGATCACAGCCCACGGCGGCTCCATTCTGTCCGCGATCCCCGGACAGGACTATGACCGTATTTCGGGTACCTCCATGGCTTGCCCCAATATGGCAGGCGTGGTGACCCTCATCCGTCAGTACGTCAAGGAGAGCTTCCCCGAGATCGCAAACGATAACGTGCAGGTGGCCGCTCTGGTCAATCGACTGCTCATGTCTACCGCGGATATCGTTATCAACTCCAACGGTCTGCCCTATGCCGTCAGAAAGCAGGGCGCCGGCCTGGCCAATCTGAATAACGCCGCCGCCACCAAGGCTTACATCATGACCTATGATCGCGTCAGCGGCGATTTGATGGATAAGTCCAAGATAGAGCTGGGCGACGATCCTCAGAAGAAGGGTGTTTATACCCTCAAGTTCTCCGTCAACAACTTCGGCTCCGCAGCGCTGTCCTACGACGTCAGCGCGTGGGTTATGACCGAGGGTGTCAGCGATACCAAGACCAACGACGGAGAAACCACCGTCACCGAGCAGGGCTATCAGCTCACGGATGCCACCGTTGTGATCAATTCCGTCAAGAACGGCAGCGTCAGCGGCGACAGAACCGTTACCGTTGCCGGCGGCAGCGTGGCCGAGGTCGTGGTGACCGTCACCTTGGGAGCTGAGGACAAGAAGTATTTGGATGAATCCTTCGGCAACGGTATGTACGTGGAGGGCTTCGTGGTGCTGGATAGCACCGAGGAGAACGGCATCGACCTGAGCGTGCCTTACCTGGCCTACTACGGCGACTGGTCCGTGGCGCCCATCTTCGATATTGACTATTACCAAACCAACAAGGACGAGCTGGATGATTCCATCGACCTCCTGGATAAAACCCTTCCCGACGCATACGCCACCCGTCCCGTGGGCGGTATCGAGAGCGACTTTGTGGGCTACCTGGGCTCCTACTATTTTGAGCAGGATCCCGCCTCCAAGAAGATCTCGGCCGACCGCAAGTACATCTCCCTATCCAACCAGGAGGGCACCATCCATTCTCTGCGTTACGTCTGGGCAGGTCTTCTGCGTAACGCGGGCTCCATTGAGGTGACCATCACCGATGACGCCACGGGCGAGGTCATCTTCAGCTCGGTGGAGAATGATATCCGCAAGTCTTACGGCGACGGCGGTTCTATCTACGCCGCCAACGTGGAGATCGAATTTGATACCATTGAGTACGACCTCCGCAACAACGCCACCTATACCGTCAACCTCAAGGCCAATCTGGACTGGGAGAACGACGGTACCGACACCAACCTGAACAACGAGTTTGAATTCCCCTTCGTTGCCGACTTCCAGGCACCCGCCATCACCGATTGCGAGTTCTACACCGAGTACGACAAGACCGAGAAAAAGGAACGTCTGTACGCCAAAATGGCGGTATACGATAACCATTATACCATGGCTCTGCACGTGGGCTACGTTGGTAATTCTGCCTCCGGTGCGGTGCTCAACGCCTTTGATCACTACCTGACCCCCGTCTATTCCGAGTTCAACGATACCGGCTACGTGGTCTATGAGCTCACCGATTACGTAGACGAGATCCGTGAGAACGCCATCAATAAGAACACCTTCACCGTGGTGGCTTATGACTACGCCCTGAACGTGGGTACTTATGAGATCGAGCTGCCCGATGAGTACACCGATTTCTACTTTGAGGAAACGGCTCTGACCCTCAGTCCCAACCAGATCTACGATCTGAAGCCTCTGGTCTATCCCGGCACCGAGTGGTCTCAGCTGCTGGAGTTCTCCACCACCAAGCCCGCCGTGGCAACCACCGTCAACAATCAGCTGGTGGCCGTCGCTCCCGGCTCCTGCGTGGTGGTCGCCCGTGACCCCGTAACCAAGAAGACCGCCACCTTCCCCCTGACGGTTCTGGGAGAAGGGGAGGAGGGCTACGTCAAGTACGACAAGCCCGTAACCAACAACTTCGTGCTGACGGGATATCTGGTAGATAAAGCCTACTACCAGATCGACAGCACCCAGCGCGATATCGGATCCACCGGAGACGAGCGGAAATTCGTAGGCGCCAACTATAGCTTGTCCATGTATCCCTCCGAGGCGGTGACCCTGAGATACCGCCTGGACGCTTACTTCCCCGAGCATACCAAGGTGGTGTTTGAGTCCAGTAACGAAAACATCGTCAAGGTAGATGAAAACGGTAAGATCACGGCGGTAGCCGAGGGCTTTGCCTCCATCTCTGCCCGAGTATTGATGCGCCAGAATGCCGGCAGCGATTATGCCACCACCTATTATTCTCAGTCCATCAACATTGAGGTCAAGGATCCTTACATCACCACAGGCCCCAACCTGACCCACTACTTCGGTCTCGGCGGCCGGGTGGACATCCCCAAGGATCTGGCCATCACCACCATTGATCAGTTTGCCTTCTCCAACTTCGACTACGTTGACAAGGGCCCCGAGGACGAGATCTCCGAGGACGATCCCACCGCCACCAAGATCTGGTATCTGGGTGACGATACCATTGAGGAGGTCATCATTCCCGAGGGCGTCGAGACCATCGGCGCGTATGCCTTCGCAAATCTGACTGCCCTCAAGAAGGTCACCCTCCCCTCTACCCTGACCAAGATCGACTACGGCGCCTTCTACGGTTGCTCCGTGCTGGAAGAGGTCAAGGGTATCGAAAAAGTGAAATTCATCAACCAAAGCGCCTTCCAAGGATGCGCTTTGAAGGGAACCGTTTCCCTGGATTCCGCTACGGCGCTGGCAGACTATGCCTTTGCGGGCAATAAGAAGCTCTCCGGCGTGGTGCTGTCCGAAAAGACCCAATCCTTGGGTATCGGTGCCTTTGAGGGCTGTACGTCCCTGAAGAGCATCACCGTCGGCTCTGATTTCATCAAGCTGGGTAAATCCGTCTTTGCGGGTTGCTCTGCTCTGACCGCTGTGGAGCTGAATACCGCCGTGGTGCCCGCCTACGCCTTCAACAATTGCACGGCGCTGACGTCGGTCAGCCTGGGCAAGGACGTGGCCGTGATCGGTGAGTATGCCTTCAGCGGCGCGCCTGTCGCCAAGTTTGCTTTTGATGCCGCTAACACCGCCTTTAAGGTGGGCGCGGGCGGACAGTATATCCTCAGCGCGGATGGCAAGCAGCTCATGCTGGTTTCCTCGGCGGTCAAGGGTGCCTTCGAGCTGAATGCCGCCGATAACGGTGTAACCTATGTTGCCGCCGGTGCTTTCGCCGGTAACAAGTCCATCACCTCCGTGAGCCTGCCCTCTGTGGTAGGTGTTGCGGATTACGCCTTCGCCGGCTGCTCCAACCTTACGACCGTAACCACGGCCACCCTCACCGAGATCGGCCGCCACGCCTTTGCCCGTACGGCGATTGACACCCTACCTTCCTTCTCGTCCCTCAGCGTCATCGGCGATTACGCCTTCTCCGGTACGCAGGTGACCTCGGCGGTCATTCCCGCAGGTATGACCGTGGGCAACGGCGCCTTCTCCGAGTGCAAGGTGCTGGCTGACGTGACCATCGGTAGCGGTGCGATCATCGGCGACCGTGCCTTCGCCCTGCATACCGACAGTAACTATGAGCGTGCCAACGGCAAGGACGAAAACGACAACAAGTTCTACTATTTCATTTATACGTCTCCCCTCACAAGTCTGACCATCGGTGACGATGTCACTTTGGGCAGAGAAGCCTTTATGGGCGCCGCCAAGCTGGAGACCTTGATTTTGGGTGACCGTGCGGTCATTGGGGACAGAGCCTTCTACAACGCCGCATCCTTGAAGTCTGTGGATCTCTCCAAGGTCACCGCCATCGGTGCCGAGGCCTTCTCGGGTGACGTTCTGTACATCTGTTCGGATTCCTCCATGACCACTCCCGTGGTGGATGAGGAGGGCTACTACGTTTACCGTTACTACGCCCCTGTCTTCACCTCGGTTGATCTGTCTGCCGCTGTTGAGATCGGTAAGGACGCCTTTGCTTACTGCCGTGATCTGGTGTCCGTTGCCCTGAATCCCGGGCTGAAAGCCATTCCCGATCAGGCCTTCATGAACTGTATCGCGCTTTCCGATATTGATCTGTCAGGGGTCACCTCGGTGGGCGACAATGCCTTCGCCGAAACGGGCCTTACCGAAATTGATCTCTCTGCTTGTACTGAGATCGGCATCTACGCCTTCTATAACAACAGGGCACTGACCAAGGTTACCCTTGGCGCGGGTGCGGAGATTGGTGAGGGCGCCTTCTCCTACAGCGATCAGTTGGCGGAGATCGAAGGCCTTTCCAAGGTCTCCTACGTAGGCGATTACGCCTTTGCCTACACCGCGCTTACGACGCTGGATCTGTCCTCTGCCACCTACGTCGGTACCCAGGCATTCCTCAAGGACACCGTCACCGACGTGACCGTGACCCTGGGCAGCAGTCTGACCGATCTGGGCGATAACCCCTTCGCAATGTGCCGCGTGCCTGCCTTTATGGGTGAGACGACGGTCAGCTTCAACGATAAAACCTATACGGTACCCTCCGACACCTATGAGATCGGGGACAAAATTCGCGTCATCGGCGGTTCCCTCTACCGCGTGGTGCCCAACGGTCTGGAGCTGATCACCTATGCTCCCGTGGACGGCGAGAAGACCTTTACCGTGGCCGATGGCACGACCCGCATCAGCGAAATGGCCTGCGCCGGCGCTGATATGGCCTACGTTGTTCTGCCCGAGTCTCTTATGGCGGTGGGTCACAAGGCGTTCTACGCTTGTCCCGCGTTGACCACCGTAGCCTTTACCTCCTACGAGGCACCCGTTCTTGAGGAAGCCTATGATTACGAGTACTTCATGAGCGGACAAAACCTGCCCGGCAAGGGTGAATATACCTATGTGCTGGGTGATGGCATCACCGAGGTTACCTATAGCGGCATCGAGATTGTTCCTTACTTCATGTGGAACGCTACCGACCTGCCTTATAACGTCTATTACGGCGCGAACTTCCTGGATTACATCGGCCACGTGGACAGTCCTATCACCGTGATCCGCCCTGTGAACGGTCAGAATTACGATACCTTCATTATGGGTCAGTATTTCTCCACCGTGATCGACGGCGCGGCCGCCGCGGATGCCGTGACCAAGGCCTTTGCGGAGGCGGTGAACCGTCTGCCTGCCACCGTTGCCCTTTCGGATAAGGCACTGGTGGAGGCCGCCCGTGCCGCCTACGATCTGATCTCCACCGACGAGCAGAGAGGTCTTGTGACCAACGAGCTGGCTATCCTCCTGGAGGCAGAGAAGCGTATTGCTAACCTGGAATACCTGGAGGAGGGCGAGACCACCGAGGGAACCGAAACCGACACCGACATCTCGGGTGAAGCAGATCCCGAAGCCAAGCTGAAGATCGTGACCACTATTGCGGTTATCTCCTTGCTTGTGGCTGTGATGATGGTGGCTGTGGTTTGTGCGGGCGCTTGCGGCAAGAAGCGCAAGCACCATACCCCCAAGACCCCCAAGGAGAAAAAGGCCAAGAAAGCGCGCGCTAAAAAGTCTGAAGCTGTGGCGCAATCCGAGACCGCCGCGGAGACCGCCGCGGAAACCGCCGCGGAGACGGCCTCCGATGCGGAGAGCGAGGCTTGACCCTACAGGAGAGGATTAGGAAAGGTAACATAATAATGAAGAAACAATTCAAGCTGTTAGGGCTGACCGTGGCCGTACTGGCGGTGATGCTTTGTATCACCGCCTGCGGTAAATGGGAGGATCCCTATAAAGCCCTGGAAAAAGAGGGCTATTCCGTCAGCGTCAGATTTGACGCGGGGGAAGGTGTCTTTACCAACACCGAGGATGTGTTCGTGGTGGACGTCTTCTCCATGGCGGATATGAAAACCAACGGGGAAGGGGAGTGGTACACCTACCTTTTGACCCCCGACGATACCCGCAGAGGCCAAAGTGCCTACGCGGTCTCCTACGACGGACACTTTTTGGCGGGATGGTACATGGAGCGTACCCTTCGCGTCAATGACAAGGGCGAGGCGCTGGACGAGTATGGCCGCCTCTGCTCTGAGTCGGGCAAGCCTCAGGGCTACGTCTATGCCAAGCCTTGGGATTTCTCGAAGCCCCTTACCATTGATCCCGACGGCGACTATACCGCAGGGGAAAATTACATGACCCTGTATGCCGCCTGGGTTCCTTACTTTGACTTTGAATTTTACGCCGTAAATGGGGATGGAACGACCACCCATTTACAGACGATTCAGGCCATTTCTCTGGATCTGCCCGAGTGGAACAAATCCACGGGCAAGATCGACATGAAGAAGTATCCCACCCGCGAGGATATGACCTTTGAGGCCGCCTATCTGGATGCGGCTCTCACAGAAGCAGCTCCCACCGCCCTCACAGGCTCCTGGGATGCTGAAACGGCTACCTCAACCACCGACACCATCAAGGTCTATACCACCTGGATGGAGGGCGAGTGTTTCCACATCTACACAGCCGAACAGTTCAAAAACAACAGCCGCCTGGGCGGTCACTACATCCTGCAGGATGATCTGGATTTCACAAATGTGATCTGGAGCAACACCCTGGCCCAGGGCGTCTTTACCGGCAAGATCATTGGTAACGGCCATACCATCTCGGGTGTGACGGTGACTCAGGCCGATCGTACGGACAAAGAACCCACTTACTTTGGCGGTATTTTCGGAAGCCTTGGTGAGACGGCTGAATTCCGTGACGTTCATTTCGAAAATATCACCTATAAGATCGCCGCAGGCTCCCGTATGCAGGGTGTCAGCTTCGGTCTCCTGGCCGGAGTTGTGGCAGACAACGCCGTTTTCGAAAACGTGACTGTCGGCGGCCAATTGGTGGTCAGCACTATGAACCTTCCCGGTGACTACAGCATGGGCCTGATTTGCGGTACGGGCACGGCCGAGGGCGTGGATCACGCCAATGTGACTGCCACCGTCGCCGAAAGCATCAGCGCTTCTGTGGAAATCAATGATACGACCGGTGAGGTAACGGTCAATTTCGGATCTTGATCCGAAGCTCTTATAAGTCAATCATTTAATTGATATATTTTGGAGGAAAGAAAAATGAAGACAAGAATTTTGAGCCTGATTCTCTGCTTCTCCATGCTGCTGGGATGCGCCGTAATGTTCGCGTCCTGTAGCGGAGACGAGAAAAAAGAAGCCCCCGGTGCTTTGGCCATCATGACCGAGGAGCTGGACGGACTGTTCAATCCCTTTTATTCCACGACCGCACCCGACGGCACCATCGTGGGTATGACCCAGATCAGCATGCTGACCACCGATTACGTGGACGGCAAGGTAGTGGTTGCCTGCGGTGACGAGCATGCCGTCGTTGCCAAGGACTACGCTATCAACTACGACAGCGCTACCGACAAGACCACCTACACCTTTGTCATCAAGAACGGCATCAAGTTCTCCGACGGCCAGCCTCTGACCATCGAGGACGTTCTCTTCAATATGTACGTTTACCTGGATCCCGTGTACACCGGCTCCAACACCATGTACTCCACCGATATCGTGGGTCTCCAGGACTACCGCACCCAGGTGCTGGGCTCTGATTCCACCAACACCGACGATACCATCTCTCAGAACGCCGCCAGCCGTGCGCAGAACAGAATCAACGAGCTGATCAACCTGTATATGGCTACCGGTAAGACCACGACACAGGGCTCTTACAGCGCAAGCTACAACCAGATGATCGACGCCATCAACACCCACTCCCTGTCCTCCGGTTACAAGGAGGCTGTCTCCAATGATGCCGCATCCGTAACCGTGGACCAGCTGAAGGCCGACTACGAGAAGGCTCTGCAGTACTTCAAGGACGAGCTGAATACCGACTATACCTCTGCCAAGGAAGCATACCTTGAGGAGCCCTATAAGTCTACCGGTGAGTTTGACGAGGTTACCTCCTTCATGTACGCCGAGGGCTACGTGACCATTGAGTACGAAAAGGATGCCAATGGTAAGGACATCAAGTCCCAGATCAAGAAGGTGACCCGCCAGTACAACCCCGACGTAGTGAAGGATCAGGCCTCTGCCGTCAAGTACGTGTACGATTCCAAGGTGGAGCAGGAGTTGCACATGATCCTCATGTACTGGGCAACCGCGCAGAAGCTCATGACCGAGTACACCGCCCAGGCTAAGGAGGTCATCCTTCACGAGAACACCCAGGACGGCAAGCTGGCTATCCCAAACATCTCCGGTATTGTTTCTCTGGGTCATACCACCGACGTGGCCTCCGTAACCGCTAAGAACGGCACCTACACCGTGGCTCATGAGCACAACGAGGATGGCACCGTGAAGAACGAGAATGAGTATGACGTGCTTCAGATCACCATCAACGGCGTTGATCCCAAGGCCATCTGGAACTTTGCGTTCTCCGTGGCACCTCAGCACTACTATGCCCCCAATCATAAGGTAGACATTGCCAACAACGAGTTCGGCGTGGCTTACGGTGACTACAAGTTCCACACCGACGAGATCCAGTCTCCCAGAAACGTGAAGGTTCCCATGGGTGCCGGCGCATATATGGCAACCAACAGCCAGGATGCTGACAATCCCGAGGGTACCGAATTCTTCAGCAACAACGTGGTCTATTTCAAGGCCAACAAGAACTTCCTCCTGGGCGAGCCCAAGATTGAAAAGGTCAGATATCAGGTGGTCAGCGCATCCAACGCGCTGGGCGCTCTGGAATCCGGCTCCGTTCACTTCGTGACCCCTCAGTTCACCCAGGACAACATCGACCGCATCAACGGTATGAAGGACAAGGGCGTTGAGAGCGCTTGGACCGATCAGCTGGGTTACGGTTATATCGGTATCAACGCAGGCAAGGTGCCCAACCTCAATATCCGTAAGGCTATCATGACGGCTATGAACACCAGCCTGGCCCTGTCCTACTATTCTACCGGTATGGCTGAGACCATCTACTGGCCTATGTCCACGGTCTCCTGGGCTTACCCCAAGGATGATTCCGGCAACAACAGCCGCGACAACTACCATAGCTATCCCGCCATCCGTTTCAACAAGGACGAAGCCAAGACCGCCATTCTGGACTACATGGAGGCCGCCGGTGTATCTGCCGGTGACGCCGCCCTGTCCATTACCTTTACCATCGCCGGCGCGAACCTCACCGAGCACCCCACCTACCAGACCTTCCAGTCTGCCGCCGACCTGCTCAACGAGTGCGGTTGGGATATTGAGGTAGTGCCCGATACCCAGGCTCTCACCAAGCTGTCCACCGGTTCTCTGTCCGTCTGGGCTGCCGCTTGGGGCTCTACCATTGACCCCGATATGTATCAGGTCTACCACAAGAACTCCTCCGCAACCAGCACCCTGGCTTGGGGCTACCGTGAGATTCTGGCATCTCCCGCTACCTATCCCGAGGAGACCCAGATCCTGAACGAGCTGAGCGAGCTCATCGACAAGGCTCGTGAGACCGAGGATCAGGCTACCCGTACTGAGCTCTACGAGCAGGCTATGAGCAAGGTGCTGGATATGGCCATCGAGCTACCCGTGTACCAGAGAAAGGTGCTCTACGCTTACGATTCCAACGTTATCAGCACGGATTCCATCCCCAGCGCAGAGGAACTGAACCCCTACACCTCTCCCCTGGATCGCATCTGGGAGATCGAATTTGCGAGCTGATCAAAACCTTCGGGGTGAATTATGGTAAAATACATTATCAAACGATTAGGTCTGTCGGTGTTGATCCTTCTGGGCGTGTCGCTGATCATTTACATTCTGGTCAGATCCATGCCCGTGGACTTCATCGAAAATAAGATCGCCGCCATGAACCAGGGCGGAGCCGTGATCCCCGAGGAGACTGTGCAGAACATGAAAGAGCTGTACGGCCTTGAGGATAACAGCTTCCTGGGCATCCTCAAGGGCTACGGCAACTGGCTCGCGAAGATTTGTCAGTTTGATTTCGGCACCAGCTTTAAGTATGGCTCTCCCGTCATCGACGTCATCCGCGACCACATGGGCGTATCCTTCGCCGTTGCCTTTATTGCGACCATTTTTGAATTTATGATCGCCATTCCCTTGGGTATCACCGCCGCCACCCACCAGTATTCCTTCCGGGACTACTTGGTGACGGTGCTGGTCATGATCGGTATCTCTCTGCCCGCCTTCTTCTTCGGACAAGTACTCAAGGACTTGTTCGCTAACAAGCTGGGGTGGTTCCCACCGTCGGGTCTGGTGGACGCCACACAATCCTATACGGGTATCGCTCTGTTCCTTGACTATCTGAAGCACATGTTTATCCCTGTGCTCACGGTGGTCATTCTGAGCATCGGTGCCCGCATGAGAATGACCCGAACCAATATGCTGGAGGTTCTGAATTCGGATTATATCCGCACCGCCCGTGCCAAGGGTCTGAAGGAGCACAAGGTTATCTACAAGCATGCCTTCCGCAACACCCTCATTCCCCTGGTGACCTCTCTGGCGGGACTTCTGCCCTCCCTCTTCTCGGGTGCCATTATTACCGAGCAGGTCTTTGACCTGCCCGGTATCGGTAACATAGCTTATAAGGCCATGATCGAGGCGGATATTCCCTTCATCATGGGATACAATATGTTCCTGGCGCTGCTCAGCGTGCTGGGCGTGCTGCTGGCCGACCTCATGTACGCCGTGGTAGACCCCCGTGTCAAATTGGGTTAAGGAGGCAAGACAATGGATCATCAGAACAAAAAGCCTCTCGCTCCCGAGACTCCGGATTTGGAAAACGCGGTGTCCGTAGAGGATACCGAGCCCCTGGATAAAAACATCCGTCTTATGTCCCCCGGCCGTATGGTCATGCGTCGCTTCTTCCGCTCCAAGCTGAGCGTGGTGGGCCTTGTCATGATCATCAGCCTCTTCCTCTTCTGCTGGGCAGGTCCTCTGGTATTCAATACCTGGGGCGAGACCACCCAGGACACCACGGGTAAGGTGGAATATACCCAGCAAGAGGTCAAATACACCGTGAACGGGGAAGAATTTTCCTTCGTTCAGGTGGTTGAAACCGGCAAGGAAATCAATTCCCTGGCCAAGCCCGACGATCAGCACATCCTGGGCACCGACAAGAACGGCCGTGACGTGTTTACCCGTCTCATGTACGGTGGCCGCATCTCGCTGATGGTCAGCTTTATCGCCGTCTTTGCCATCACCCTGTTCGGCATCGTCTTTGGCGGTATCGCAGGCTATTTCGGCGGCGTCATCGACAACATGATCATGAGAATCTGCGATATTCTTATGTGTCTCCCCGGATTTCCCATCCTCTTGATCATCGGTACGCTGCTTGACTCCGCCGGTGTGGAATCTCAGCATCGTATCTACTACCTGATGGCCTACCTGACTCTGTTCTCCTGGCCCGGTACCGCTCGCCTGGTGCGCGGACAGATCCTCTCTCTCCGCGAGCAGGAATACATGGTGGCCGCCGAGGCTATGGGCTACTCCGTACCTCGTAAGATCTTCAAGCACCTCATTCCCAACGTCATGCCCCAGCTCATCGTGTCTATGACTCTGTCCCTGGGTAGCATGATCCTCTATGAGGCCTCCCTCTCCTACCTGAACATGGGTGTCCGTGCACCTTACGCCGCGTGGGGTACCATGATCAACATCGTAGCAGAGGACCCCAATATTCTGCAAAACTACTTTAACGTGTGGGGACCTCCCGGTATCTGCATCATCATCGCCGTTCTCGGATTCAACTTCGTGGGCGACGGTCTGCGGGATGCCCTTGACCCCAAGATGAGGAGGTAACCATGGCTGAAAAGAAAAATTCTCATTACTTATCGGGCAAGGAGATTCGCGCCATTGCCAAGGCCAACCGCAAGGAAATGAATCGGTTGGAAAAGAAAAAGTACCGTAAGGCTGATGAATCCGAGTTCGTCACCGAAATGAAGGATCCCGCCAATATTCTGGAGATCGAGGATCTGCACACCTACTTCTTTACCGATCAAGGTATCGTGAAGGCGGTCAACGGCGTGTCCTTTGACGTGCCCCGCAATTCCGTGGTGGGTGTTGTGGGCGAGTCGGGGTGCGGTAAATCTGTCACCAGTATGTCGGTGATGCGACTGCTCCAGGGTCCTCAAGGTCAGATCTATTCTGGTCATATCCGCTTCAATTCTCACGATTTTAAGCGTGACGCCCATGGCAACACCATCCCCACAGGGGAGAAGGACGCCAGCGGCAACCCCGTCTTTGAGATGGAGGATAAGGTTTTTGACATTGCCGAGATGCCCATGAACGAGATCCACCGCATCCGCGGCCGTCAGATCTCTATGATCTTCCAGGAGCCCATGACCTCCCTCAACCCCGTGTTTACCATCGGTAACCAGCTGGACGAGGTCACCTTCATCCATACCCCCGGCGCCACCAAGGAGACGGCCAAAAACCGCTCCATGGAAATGCTCAAGCTGGTGGGCATCGCTGCCCCCGAGCGTGTGTACGATTCCTTCCCCCACGAGCTGTCGGGCGGTATGCGCCAGCGTGTTATGATCTCCATGGCGTTGGCCTGTAACCCCCGCCTTATCATCGCCGATGAGCCCACCACCGCCTTGGACGTGACCATTCAGGCCCAGATCCTGGATCTGCTCCGTGACCTGAAGGACAAGATCAACGGCTCCATCCTGCTCATTACCCACGACCTGGGTGTGATCGCCGAGATGGCAGATTACGTGGTGGTCATGTACGCGGGACGGGTCATCGAGAAGGGAACCGTGCAGGAGATCTTCCGCGATCCTCGTCACCCCTATACCATCGGTCTGCAAAAATCCAAGCCCACTATGGACTCGGATTCCGATACCCTGTTCAACATTCCCGGCAACGTGCCCAATCCCGTGAATATGCCCAACCACTGCTACTTCAAGGAGCGTTGTGACCGTTGCGTTAAGAAATGCTCGGGAGACTATCCCGGCATGGTGCAGGTGAGCCCCACCCATTTCGTGTCCTGTCATTTGTACGGAGAGGAGGTAAATCATGGAAAACACTGAACTGAAGCGGGAGCGTTTAGAAAATAACGCTGAATCCGAATCAGAAGTTTTTGATGATGCTCTCATCCAAGCAACAGAAAAGTCTGTTCAAAAACGCAAAATGGCCAGAGATATGAAGCGTCCTCCGAATCCCAAGGCGATTCTGGAGGTAAGACACCTCCGCAAGGCATTCCCCATCAAGAAGTCTCTCATGGGCAAGGTGGAGCAGGAGCTCATCGCCGTGGACGATGTTTCCTTCGTCCTTCACCCCGGTGAGACCCTGGGCATCGTAGGCGAGTCGGGCTGCGGTAAGACCACCATGGGTCGAACCATCCTGAAGCTTCACCCCTCCAGCGGCGGTCAGATCATCTTTGACGGCAAGGATATCACCAACTATAGAAATTCTCAGATGCGCTCTCTGCGCACCGAGATGCAGATCATTTTCCAGGATCCCTATTCTTCGCTGCCCCCCAGAGCAACCGTGGGAGACATTCTCTCCGAGCCTGTACGAGTGCACAAGATCGTGCCTCCCTCTGAGGTGAAGAATTACGTCTTGAAGCTCATGGAGCAGTGCGGTCTCCGCGACTATTACTACGAGCGCTACCCCCATGAGTTCTCGGGCGGTCAGCGTCAGCGTATCTGTATCGCCCGCGCGCTGTCTGTCAACCCCAAGCTGGTGGTGTGCGACGAGCCTGTGTCGGCTCTGGACGTGTCTATTCAGGCGCAGATCATCAACCTGCTCAAAAAGCTCCAGCGGGAGAGAGGACTGACCTATCTGTTCATTTCCCACGATCTGTCGGTAGTCAAGTTCATCTCGGACAAGATCGGCGTCATGTACCTGGGCTCCATGGTGGAATTTGGCGACAAGAAGGACATCTTCTCAAATCCCCTCCACCCCTACACTCAGGCGCTGTTCTCGGCCATCCCTAACCCCGATCCCGACAAGAAAATGGAACGCATCGTACTGAAGGGCGATATTCCTTCCCCCGCCAATCCCCCCAAGGGATGCCGTTTCCACACCCGCTGTCCCCACGCTACCGAAAAGTGTAAGCATATAACTCCCATGTATCGTGAATACGGGCCTGGCCACTATGCTGCGTGCCATCTTCTGTCCGCTGATAATGATCAGCCTAAAAAGAAGAAATCCCGACAAAAATGATGGGGATTGTTGTCTATGAGTAAAAAATTCTCCGGAAACCAATGCAAAAAAAAGAAACGGGAAAAAATCACCTGGGTTGATGACGGCTCCACGGTGGTGGATATGTCCGATGTGGGTCGAGGGCTGGGCGGAAATCGTCCGAGTAAGCCCAAGCCCACCACCAAAAGAGGCAAGCCCATGAACCGATTCCAGGAATGTACCGCTACCTACATTGGCGCGGTGAAAATGATGTTCGGCCCTATGCTGGTGGTTTTGGGCATCATTTGTCTGGTGTTTTTGTTCCTGTGGCTCCTTTTGGGCTGGCTCAGCCCCACAATGATCGCGTTTGTCTGAAGGTCACTTTCTAAAAACTCTCTTGCGGCTCGCTCGCCAATAGAGTTTTTAGAGGCTCCCTGAAGAGTACCCCTGAAATTTTTTAATAAGAGAGGAACATACGATGAAAAGAAGCATCAAATGTCTGTCCTTGATCATGGCGCTGGCCATGGTGCTCGGTCTCTTTGCCATGCTGGCGGTATCTGCCGTGGATCCTATCACAGGCGCTCAGACCATCTATTCCGAAAATATCATGCTGAACGGTGAGGACACCGGCGTGACCCTCACCCAGATGATCCTTACCTCCGGCTCCAAGTACAGCCTTTCCCGTGAGGGCCTTTTGAACGTCATTGACCTGAACGACGCCGAGGGCGTTACCATGAAGGTTCTCAATGGCGGCAGCTACAACTGGAGCAAGGCTACCATGGGTAAGTCTGCACAGAAGTACAACGAAACCCATGACGATTCCACCGTCATCGCCGCCGTCAACGGCGACCCCTGGCTGGTCTACCATACCGACTACGACGGAGACGGCAAGGCCGAGACCGGCGAGTCTGTCAAGCACGTGTCTGTATCCAGAGGCTTGCAGATCATTGAAGGCGAGGTTTGGGCAACGCCCCAGATCAGCGATGAGAACTTCTTGACGAAGAGCGATTACTATGAGCGCGGCACCCCTGCGGCTCAGGGTCCTGTGTTTGCCGTCCTGTCCGATGGCTCCTATATGATCGGCAAGCCCAACGTAACTCTCAAGATGACCAATGATAGCGAGAATATTTACACCGTGGTGCAGGGTCTTAACCGTCTTCCCGCACCCAACTCTATCATTATTTATAACTATCGCGGCGGCGACGTCTCCATGGCTTATGCTGATGCTTATGAGATGTACGTTGAGACTGATGACGCCGCCTTCACCCTGACGGGCAAGGTTACGGGTAAGATCACCAAGATTTTTGAGAGTGGTGACACCTCCGAGCGTCCTGCCATTACCGAAAATATCGTCGTGGTCTCCGCTCGCGGCAGAGCCATCAATAACCTTCAGGGTAAGTATGCTGTGGGTGATCAGGTGTCCCTTACCTGTACCGTGAGCAATGATGGTATGAGTGCCGCGCAAAAGGCCAAGTGGCCCATGGTCACCGAAGCTATTGGCGGCTTCTTCACCCTCATTGAGAACGGTCGCTATACCGGTCAGCAGACCAACACCACCAAGTACCCTTGCTCCATCGTGGGTCTCCGCGAGGATGGCACGCCTCTGTTGATCTCCACCACCCCCAGCGAGGATGGCTCCCGTGCCTCCTGTACCATGGAGGATCTGTCCCGTCTTTGCGAGGAGCTGGGGCTCAAGACGTCCATCCTTTTTGACGGCGGTGGCTCTACCACTATGGTGTCTCTGTCCGGCGACTATTACGTCCGCAGATCGGCTGCCGTGGATGGCGCCAACAGCGTCCGTCCCGTGCTCAACGGCCTGGCTGTTGTTTATGAAGGTGTAGATGCGGCTCCCGGAAATATGGAGTCCTACAATACCGCCTTCCTGCCCGATCCCGAGGGTGGCTACGCCCCCGATGATATCGCTCCCGAGGAGCCTGATCCCGAGGATGCCGTAAAGCACTGCACGGCCTCCTATTCCTACCGTTATATCGCTGACGTGGGTAACATCAACGGCGCAGAGTATACCGATCTGATCGGCATGCGCGATCCCAATTACAGTTCCTCCTGGACCACCGAGGAAAAGCTGGCCTCTATTCAGCCTGCCGTGCTGACCGACAGCATCACCGCCGTGGACGGCAAGGTGGTCATCTCCGGTTGGGCGCTGGTCAACGGCGGTCAGGGCGATCTCTACTGGTCCCTGGATGGGGAGACCTGGTATCCTTGTACCGACGTGACCCGTTCCGATATCAGCAACGAGCAGGCCCAGACGGCCGGTGTGACCGGTAATCTGAATTCTGTCAGCGCCACGGATGCGGGCTTTGCCAACACGACGGCGGATATCTCGGCGCAGGCTGGCCAGACCGTGACCCTTCGCTTTGCCATGGCTGCCGCTCACGATACCAGCAAGCTGGCCCACTTCCTGACCATTGAAAGCGTTGTGGTGCCCGAGGCTGAAACCGAAACCGATGCCATTACCGAGCTGCCCACCGAGCCTGAGACCGAGCCCGAAACCGAGCCTTCCGCTGAAACTGAGGCTGAGACCGAAGCTATCACCGAGGCCGAGACTCTCGCTGAGACTGAAATAATCACCGAGGCTGAGACCGAAGCCGCCACCGAAGGAAAGACAGAGGTTGCCACTGAGGGTAAGACGGAGGCCGAGACCGAGTCGAAAACCGAAGCGTCCGACACTTCTGCTGCAACCGGCGCGGCTACTTCCGCCGGAACGACCGTCGGAACCGATGCCTCCGAAAATGGCGGATGCGCTTCTTCCGCCCTTCTGAGTGCTTTCGGCATCGTGCTTTTGGCCGGTAGCGTTTTGGTTCTGAAAAAGAAGGAAGACTGATCCTTACAAAAGACTTGCGCTTCCTGTGAGCTTTTGAGCAGCCGTGGTTTCTGCGGTTGTGGCAAAAGCTCTGCTAAAAAGCAAAACAAAAAACTGGCGCCGCCCTAAGGGCGGCGTCAGTTTTGCTTTCGGGAATAGATTCGTCAGGGTAACGGTTTGCGGAGGTCAGGAATGTGGGGTTATGTGCGTCCCTTTTTCCGTCCTATCAGGGCCAACGCGATACCCAGTATCACCGCTACCGCAAGGGCGGCCAGGAAGATGTTGACGTTGGGCACGAAGGAGGCGGTACCGTCGTTCCCAACGATGGTCTCGGCGTTGGACAGCACCGTTTTGCCGATCCAAGGACCGACCACACCGGGAATCAGGACTTGAGAGAAGATGCGCACACCCTGGAACATACCCGACTTGCCCGCAGGGGTCAGCTCGCGGATCTTGGCGCCGAATACCGCCATGCCCGCCAGGTAACCGCACATCATGAGAAGGGAGCCCACAAACACAAGGGCGGTGGTCTTGAAGATAAACAAGAGGACATATCCCGCCGCCAGCCACAAAAGGCTCAACCATGAGGAGAAGGAGAAGCCTTTTTTGTCGTAGACCTTACCCCACAGCGCGGTGACCACCGAGGCCAGCACGATGGCCGGGGCCATGATAAAGACGTAGTCCTTCATGCCAAGAGAGACCTCATAGTAAAGAATGAGATAAGGCATAAAGATCTGGATGGAGATGTTGAACAGAACAAAGGCGATGAGGTAGAGGTACAGGGAGGGATTGGCTTTTACCGTGGAGGGCAGGAACCCGTGGATAACGGTTTTGAAATATCCCTCCTTGGCGGGAGCAAGTGTTGGCTCCTTGATGATGAAGCAGCCCACGATGCCCACCACAATGACCACGCCGCCGATGATGGCAAAGATGTAGGTCCAGCTGGATGCCAGGTTCAGATCAAAAAACATAAATCCGCCGAAGACCGCGAGGATGGCCACCAAGGGCATCATGGCGTTGATGCCTTCGGCACCACCCCGATTGGTGTCGTCGGTGCTGTCGGTGAGCCAGGCGTTGAAGGCGGCATCGTTGGCGGTAGAGCCGAAGAAGGTCATAACACAGTCAAGGACAATGACCAGAGACACGCCCACCGCCGCCGCGGAAGCCGCCATGGGGAAGACCGACTTGATCCAGCCCTCTTTGAGAAAAATAAAACAGAGAATAGACACACCCCAAAGGATGTAGCCGCCCGAGATAAAGACTTTCCGCTTGCCCAGCTTGTCGGACAGAGCACCCATGAACACCGTCGTCAAGGTGGCGGCAACCGCGCTGGCGGCTACCATGGCAGAGATATCGGCGGCGGAGGCGTTGAACATTTTGTAGATAAACACGTTGAGGTACATATTTTCCACGACCCAGGCGATCTGACCCACCAGGCTGAAAAGGGTGAGAGCGATCCAAAAGCGGGGGGAGAGCTTGGTTTTCATATGTATATATCCTTTCGTGGGGAGGTTTTGGGTTCTTTTTTGATTATAACATATTTTCATACCCGCGTCAATACCACAAAGGGGGACAAGGAAAATGAAAAAAGTGCCGGCTCACCTCAGAGGTGAGCCGGCATATTCGGCATAGCCGCATAGCACAAAGCGTATGGGATTATTCGGAGAAGGGCTTGGTGACCACGGTGGTGCCGTAATCGGTACAGGTCGTAATACCCACGGCGGTTTCCTTGGCGGAAACCACAGAGTCACCCTCGGCCACCTCAAACTCTACGTCAATGTCCATTCTCATGCCGGACAGAACGCCTTCGGAAACGTAGTACTCGGCGAACATGTCGATGTCCATATCGGGCAGGATGCCGAGACCGGCCATGCTACCCATGACCTGATTGAAGTAGAGCTCTGCGTTTTCGTCCTCCAGGGCGAAGCCGTAGTTGGTCTTTGTGAAGTAGGTGTAGTCAAGGTACTGGTCGTGGAAGGGGGTCAGCTGATCCAGGCTGGTGAAGCCGATGTTGCGCAGATCGGTGGGCATCCACTCGTCACTCTTAGGATCGGTCTTGACGTAGCAAACAAGCTTGCCGTCAACCTCCTCCAGGTAAGCGTAGATGGTGCTGGTGCTGGTTTTGCCGTCCTGCTTGGACTCGATAACCTGCTCAAGATAGACCTTGCCGTCAGCGTGCTTGATGAGCTGTCGGGTATTCATCTCCATGGTCATGTTAACAGCTTGGCCGTTTTCGGTGCCCTGCATATCTACGGTGAGCTCCATAGAGTGCTCCATGGTGCAGTTCTTGTACTTCTCTGCGTTGAAAACAGAGTTGTAATAGCTCTGAGAAATGGTGTCACCGGTGATGGGAGCGGGGGTGAAGTACTTCCAATCGACGGTGTACTTGATAACGTAGACCGTGACCTTCTTGTTCTTGTTCAGCTTGTCGGACTTGAGCTGATCGTAGGACAACCCATTGCCGGACATTGCGTCAGCATCCTCGGACAGCGCGTAGGAGACCTCGTATTCCTCTACGGCCACCATGTCCTCCAGGAAATCCTCGGGGATCTTCAGGGAAGAAATTTCCTTCTTGGAAAGCTCTCCCTTGGATTCGGTATCCAGAACCACGGCATCTGCTTGGCCGGCGACCTCTTCAAAAATGTAAGCCTCTACGGCGTCTTCAGGGGTGTCGTAGGACTTTTCGGACACAGCGCCCTCAAAGGTCTCGGATACGCCGCCGATGCCGTCGATGAACTCGTTTCGCTCCTTGTTGTCCCCGTCGTCCTCGTCGTCCTTGTCATTCTTGTCCTTGTTGCCCATAAGATCCATGTAGTCTTCGATGAAGCTACAGGAGGTAAAGGAAACAACGGCAAAGATCATGGACAATGCCAGCAGAAGGGAAAGCAGGGTTTTAAGCGTGATGATTTTCTTCATGATTTAATTCTCTCCTTGTCATGTATGATCTCATAAAGTGAAAGATCAAGGCATATTGTACGCTCTTTTTTTTGATTTGTCAAGAGGTTTTTGAAATTTTGCGGATTGGCGCATCGTAAAGTGATAAAAATTGACAAGAGGCGCGAGGCTCCCTCAAAATTTGATGGAATTGTGATACCCTGTCAAAATCCCCTCGCGGTAAAGATGAGCGTCGTTGGAGGTCTGGAGCACCTGGGGGTATACGTATTGCCCCCGGGTTTCAAAATTGATAACGCTCATGGAGCTGTGGCTGAAATCGAAGTGGGTGGCGAAAATAGGGTAGGGAATGTCCAGCATACTGCTGAAAAAGGCTATGCCAAAGCCTTGGTGAGCAAAAAGCGCCACCCGGTCGCGGTTGGGCTTTACCACCTCGTAGCGAGAATTTTCTCTGTCGTGACGATAACCAAGAGAGAGGAAAAATTCATCTACGGCGGTATTGACGCGCTCCACGCCTCGGGCAAAATCATAGGCTGCCAGCTGGGGATGCTCGTACCATTTGTCATCCAGCTTTCTTACCTCAGGAGAGCGGAAGATCTCCAGAATGCGGTTGTCATAGAAGCACCAGGTGCGGCCGTGCACAGGATGAGGAACGCCGAAATCCCGCATGGCGAGGCCCTCTTCGGCCCAGTCGCAGAGGGTGATCTCCTTGTGAAGCAGATCGCATATGGGCTTGGCGGTCTGCATGGCGCGGTTGGAGGGAGAGGAGAAGACCCGATCGATACCATGTATACAGAGTCGCTTGGCTAAAGCCTTGGCTTGCTCCTGTCCCAGGGGAGTCAGAGAATCGGGATTGTAGATGGGTTCACCGTGACGGACGTAATAGAATAGCATGAGGGGCCTCCTTTGATAGGGATGATGGAAAAGGAAATCTTGATGGTAAGCATTTTTTTGTCGTCCTCTATTATAGCACAAAACGGAGAAGCTGTCAATTCCGGGATAGAAAAAGCCACCCCGAAGGGTGGCTCTGTTGGATAATTGGGCATCTCTAAATACTCAGCGTGCGGCGAGATGCGAGGGATTTTTTCGTCAGACTAAACAAAAATCTGCACGCATAGTTGACCCTATGCGAAAGAATTTTGTGACGTATGACGGAAAAAGCACCGCCATATCGGCGTGCGATGAGTTTTTAGAGGTGACCAATTATACGATCAGCCGTTACGGTTGGGGCAATATGCGCTTTTGTTCACGGCGCTGACACCTCACAACTTTTGCAGCCTTTTCTTTTGCCGCTCTACTTCAATGACGGCCGCGTCCTCATCCTTGTAGCCCCATTCCTCCTTGATGCACAAAAGCATTCGGTCATAGGCTTCCAAGGCTTTCTCTCGGTTGCCTAAGATCTCATAAATGATGGCGATCCCCTGCAGAGCGTCGGTGTAGCGGGGCTTTTTCTCGGAAGCCCAGGACAACTCATAATATTCTATCGCTTTTTCATACTCGCATTTTCTCGCGCAGTATTGTGCCGCCTCAAAAAGGAAGCTGCTGTCCTCGGAGAATTCCTCCAGGGCGGCGGCCATGATGCGGTCCGCTTTTGGGACGTCGTATGCCGCCAGGGCTATGTGGGCTTTGTATACGGGGATCAAAAAGGGCTTGTGGGCGGGCAGCGTTTGATAGATCTCCAAATATTTTTCCGCCTCTTCGGTTCGGTGGTCGGCGATGAGGTTGTCCATCACCTCATAATAGGGCATGGGCGTTTGCGGAGAGGTCGTATCCTTCTCAATGACCGTCTTGTAAAAATCAATCACGTCGGTGTGATTGCCTACGTTCCAGTCCCATATAAATGCCCCGTTTGCTTTCTGAAGCAGCCATTGACAGTCCTTGACCTCGGGTGCCATAAGAATGGCCTCCCGGGCGTATTTGCTCACCCTTCTTCCGTCGGCGGACATGCGGTGATGATAAAGATGGGCAAGCAGAGACAATATTTTTCGCTTGTCATCTGCTTCGTCCAGCTGATTTTTCAAAAAACTCTCGTACTCTTGAAAAGCACCGTCCGAAAACTCTTCCTCGATGTCAAGTCGCCGCTCGATTCGCTGGAGCTTTTGATCAGTGGTGAGATCAAAAAGCTCGTCGATGGTCACTCCCAGCAGACCGGACAAAAGAGGCAAAAGGGATATGTCGGGCATAGTGACGGCGGTTTCCCATTTGGACACCGATTGGGCGCTGATGCCCAGATCGTTTGCCAACTGCTCCTGGGTCAGTCCTGCTTTTAAGCGCAGTTGCTTGATTTTGTTCCCAATGTGCATATGTGATGCTCCTTCCAATGATTTTCAAGTACCTGATGTCTATATTATAGCATCAGCTCTTTGGAAAATCAATAACGCATTTTTCATATGAACTCGCCTTTGAGGTGACCTGTTATTTTCCGAAAGCGTAGTCGGAAATCATGGATGTATCTCGAACAACTGCCCAGCAAGCATCCTCGGACAACAATTCGGCAAGCCGGTAGATTGCGTGAGCATACAAAGCGTTTGAAATTAAAAATACATATTTTTTTGTTTTGGTTGCCGTGTCGGTGTAAACATCATTGATGCCGGTGTCCTTTAAGAGTCTCAAAGCCGCCGCGGTTTCATCCTCTGTGAGATTGCAGCCGGCCATAATCTCATCAAAGGTGAATTCTGTATTATCCGACTTTGATTTTTCAAAAGCGGTTTTATATTGATAATAAAAAACCTTTCGGAGGTTTTTATCGGTTAAATACATGAGCGTATAATCGTCTGTTTGACCTTTGATGACTTTTTCACTCCCCGTGGCTTTATAAGCAGAGTCGATGAAGCAAAAATCCTCTGCTGCAACGATTGCGCCTTGGGTATTGGAAAGGCAACCGATTCTGCAACCCTCCATTAACTTTTTGATTTGAAAATCCAATTGCTCTTTGTCCGATGAACCGATATGCGTAAATCGCATTTTGGTGTTATAGTAGAATAATTCAATGAGCTTTTGATGACAGAAGGCGGGAAAATCATCGGCTGAGCAAGATATCTTTTCAGGTTCTTTTGCTATGCCGTACAGATCCTCCAATGTCATATTCAAAGCGGTCGCAATTTCGGGAAGAAGCATCACGTCGGGCATGGAAACCTCCGATTCCCATTTTGAAACCGCTTGATTGGTAACGCCGAGGATCGTTCCCAATTCTTCTTGGGTCAATCCTTTTGCTTTTCTGTATTTTGCAATATTTTTTCCGATACTCATAATCGTTAGCCTCCTTTGATTTGGTGATGATATTCTACCATAACTCGGCTTTGAAGGGAAGATATCATTTGTCGAATCAGCAAATTTTTATCAAATAGAAATCGCCAAATGGTTGGAAAAGGCATTTCGGCGATCCGAATCTGCCTACAGACCCGAAAAGATGCGCAAAGCACTCCTCGGTGCGGAAATGCATCTACAAAATTTCGCTGCATCGCGTCCCAATCACGCGTGACGGCGTGTATATCATAAATTCATATACTTGTCAAATGATGCATCGCCTTACGGCGATATGATGTTTTTCGCTTCGCTCAAAATGATGTTGCTCCCGTTGGTCGCAATGATGCGATGTTTGCCTCAATGTGCCGTCAGGCACGCATCATTAGGCGTAGCCGTCATCATTGGCGAAGCCCACATCATTTGCCGAAGGCAAACATCATTCAAAAAACGCACCTTTGTCGGTAGACAAAAGTGCGTTTTTTGTTGGCTGGGATGGCCGGATTTGAACCGACGAGTGCGGGAGTCAAAGTCCCGTGCCTTACCGCTTGGCGACATCCCAATATGCGATAAATGTACCCGATTATTTTATCATAAAATATCTACTTTGTCAAGATGAAAATTCAAATAATTTGCGAAATTGTAAATTGTGGGAGGGGCGCTATCAACCCCTTGACAGAGAGGGCTTACGGGTGTATAATGATTAACATCTTAACAGTTAAACATTTGATATTCAACTCGTGAATTATTTGGGAAGGAGGAACCGTATGAAGAAAAACGGTAAGTGTTGCCGTACCACTCCGGAGGGCAGGGCCATCCACCTGTTTGTATGCGTAGCTCATATGCACCATGCAGCCATAGAAGGGAAGGTCAGTAAGCTGGGATTTCACCATAGCCAGCACCGTATGCTTATGCACCTGGCCAGATACGAGCATATCCCGTCACAAAAAGAGCTGGCGGACGCCATGGGTATCAGTCCCGCCGCCGTTACCACTACGTTGAAGCGTCTGGAAAAGGAGGGGTACATCACCCGTTCCGTCACCGATGCGGACAACCGCCGCAACGAGATTCGCATCACCGAGTCCGGTATTGCCGCTATCAACGAGAGCCGCGCCATCTTTGATGTGGTCGACCGTCGTATGTTCAAGGGCATCTCGGAGGCCGAGCTGTGTGCCTTTACGGATGTGCTGGAGCGCATAAAAGAAAATCTTCTTGAGGAAGAATTAGCGTAAAAAGAAAGGAAGAGTTCCGTTTTGAAAGCTTCGAAACCCCAAAATCAACTGAAATGGCGCAAATACGTCAAGCCCTATTTGCCCTATTTTATCATCGGTCCTCTCTGTATGATCGTGGAGGTCATCGGTGAGGTGATCATGCCCAAGCTTTTGGCTTATATCATTGACTTCGGTGTCAAGCACCGGATGGAGGAAGCCCCCGCCTGGCTGAAGTGGCTGTATGATTTTCTGAATACCGACTCTGCCTTTGTGGTAGCCCTGGCCGTGGGCATGGTGCTCACCGCCGTGCTGATGATGATCGGCGGCGTGGGCGGCGCCTACTTTGGCGCTAAGGCTTCTGTCAACTTTGCCGCTGACCTCCGCGCGGATATCTACCGCAAGGTGCAGAAATTCTCTTTTTCCAACATTGACAAATTCAATACCGGATCTTTGGTGACCCGTCTGACCAACGACGTGACCCAGATACAAAACTTCGTCAACACCCTGCTTCGTATGGCCCTGCGCTCCCCGGGTATGCTCATCGGCGCGTTTATCATGGCCGTGACCCTGAACAGTCAGCTGGCCCTGGTGCTGGCTGTGGCCATCCCCGCTATGCTGGTGGTGATCTTCTTCTTCATCCGCGTGGGCTTCCCCCGTTTTTCGGCTATGCAGGAGAAGGTGGACGGTCTGAACGCCAACGTGCAGGAAAACATCACCAACGCCCGTGTGGTCAAGTCCTTCGTCCGTGAGGAGCACGAGGGTGAGCGCTTTTATGCCACCAACGCGGATCTCAAGCGTGCCGGACGGCGTGCCATGATGGTCATGATCTGGATGTCGCCGCTCATGACCCTGTTTATGAACGCGACCATCGGTGCCGTTCTTTGGTTTGGCGGCAATATGGTGCTGGATGGCACCATGCTGGTGGGCGACCTGACCTCCTTTATCACCTACATCACCCAGATCCTTTCTTCTCTTATGATGGTGACCATGCTCTTCATGCAGGCATCCCGCGCCATGGCCTCTGCCCGTCGTATCAAGGCGGTCATGAATGAGGAGATCGACATCTCGGATCTGAACGCCGCTCAGCCCGACCGTCGGGTGGAACGGGGCGAGATTGAGTTCAAAAACGTTTCCTTCCGCTATTATAAGAACAGCGAGGGCAAGGTGCTGGATAACGTCAATCTCAAGATAGACGCAGGCTCTACCGTGGGCATCATTGGCTCCACCGGCTCGGGCAAGACCACCTTGGTGTCCATGATCCCCCGCTTGTACGATACCGACGAGGGCGAGGTGCTGGTGGACGGTGTCAACGTGAAGGACTACAGCCTGTACCACCTCCGCGAGGGCGTGGGCATGGTGCTTCAGAAGAACGTCCTTTTCTCGGGTACCATTGAGGATAATCTCCGCTGGGGCGACGGGGAGGCCGACCTGGATACCATCCGCGCCGCTGCGGACAATGCCCAAGCGGATGGCTTTGTTATGAGCTTCAAAAATCAGTATCAGTCTGATCTTGGTCAGGGTGGTACCAACGTATCGGGCGGTCAGAAGCAACGTCTGTGTATAGCCCGCGCGCTGCTCAAAAAGCCCAAGATCCTGATTCTGGATGACTCCACCAGCGCGGTGGATACCGCCACCGAGGCCCGCATCCGTCAGGCCTTCCGTACTGAGCTGAAGCATGCCACCAAGATCATCATTGCCCAGCGCATTACCTCGGTGATGGAGGCAGATCAGATTATCGTGGTCAACGAAGGCCGCATCACGGGTGTGGGTACCCACGAAAGCCTGCTTTTGTCCAACGTGGAATACAAGGAGATTTATGATTCCCAAATGGAAGCTAATAAGGTCCAAGCGCAGAATAATGGTGGGGAGGTGATGGCGTAATGGCAGCGAGATCCATTGAAGAACTGCAAAAACGCTATTCGTCCCTGGGAAAGACCGGTAACGGTCGCGGTCCCGGCGGTCCCGGCCCTCGGGGCAGAGGCCCCCGTCCCAAGGGCAAGCCCAAGAACAGCCGTGCCACCGTGTCCCGCTTGGTGGGTTACATTGCGGCTTACCGCTTCCGCCTGATCTTCGTGCTTTTGTGCATGCTGATCAACACCCTGACCTCCCTGGCAGGCTCCTACCTCCTGCGCGACGTGATCAACGCTCTGGACAAGGACGCGGATCCCGCCAAGAGTATTCTTTTGAAGATCTTTATGCCCGAGGCCGTCGCTACCGGCGTTCTGTCCGACGCGGAGCGACTGTGGTGCCTGGGCGTGATCCTTTTGGTGCTGGCTTGCATTTACGCCGTGGGCATCGTTACCTCCTATCTGCAATCCCGCCTGATGATCGTGGTGTCTCAGAACGCCGTGGAAAAGATCCGAAACGATTTGTTCAAAAAGCTCCAGCGGTTGCCCGTCCGTTACTTTGACGCCCACCCCACGGGTGAGCTCATGTCCCGCTTTACCAACGACGTGGATGCCATCGACATGATGATCAACAGTACCGTCACCAGCCTGATCTCGGGCACCATTTCTCTGGTGGGTACCTTCATTATGATGGTATATACCAACTGGATCCTGACCCTGGTCACCCTGGCCTTTATCCCCCTCTACATCTTCGGAGGCGGATTCATCGGCAAGCGATCCTCCAAGTATTATTCCGCACAACAGACGGCCCTGGGTGCCGTCAACGGCTATATTGAGGAGACGGTTACCGGCTCCAAGGTGGTCAAGGTGTTCAACCACGAGGAGACCTGCGTGGAGGAGTTCGAATCTCTGAACAACGATATGCGCGACAAGCAGTTCAAGGCGCAGTTTTTCGGCGGCGTGATGGGTCCCATCATGCACAATCTCTCCAATCTGTCCTATGCCGTGACGGCAGGTGTGGGCGGTCTGCTTTGTCTGTTCGCCGGCTTTGACGTGGGCGGTCTCACCGTGTTCTGCAACTATGCCCGCCAGTTCTCCTTCCCGATCAATAACATCTCCATGCAAATGTCCACCATTTTCTCCGCCCTTGCGGGTGCCGAGCGTGTGTTCAACGTCATGGACGAAGCGCCCGAGGCGGCAGATCTGCCCGACGCGGTGCAAATGAAGGAGATCCGCGGAGACGTGGTGCTGGACAATGTTTCCTTTGGTTACGTCCCCGGCCAGACGGTTTTGCGTCACGTCAGCCTTTATGCCCACGCGGGTCAGAAGATCGCTTTCGTTGGCTCTACGGGTGCGGGCAAGACCACTATCACTAACCTGCTCAACCGCTTCTATGATATTGACGAGGGTCATATCACCATTGATGGCATTGATATCAAGTCCTACAAGCGGGATTCTCTCCGCGAGAATATTGCTATGGTGCTTCAGGATACCCATCTGTTCACGGGCACCATCATGGAAAACATTCGTTACGGCCGTCCCGACGCCACGGACGAGGAAGTGATCAATGCGGCCAAGACTGCCAGCGCTCACAGCTTTATCATGAGGTTGGAGCACGGCTACCGGACTGTACTGGAGGGGGACGGCGCCAATCTGTCTCAAGGACAGCGTCAGCTTTTGAACATCGCCCGTGCCGCCATTTCCAAAGCGCCGATCCTGGTGCTGGACGAGGCCACCTCTTCTGTGGACACCCGTACTGAGCGGCATATCGAGCACGGTATGGATCGACTCATGAAGAACCGTACTACCTTCGTCATTGCTCATCGCCTGTCTACCGTACGCAACGCCAACGCCATCATGGTGCTGGAGCACGGCGAGATCATTGAGCGAGGCAATCATGAGCAGCTTTTGGCTTTGGGTGGACGATACTACGAGCTGTATACGGGTAAGAAGGAGCTGGATTAAGCACCGCGAGTGTTAGAGCGGTAAATTGTTGTTTAGCGGGCAGTGCCCGCGGCCAAAAACGGGGATGTGCAACCCATTCGAGCCGCATACCGCGAGGGGTAATAAACCGGTAAATTGTTGTTTAGCGTTGTTGTGCCCCGCCTTGAAACAGTCATCCTGAGCGAGGGCGATGCCCGAGTCGAAGGATCCCACAGAAAGCAAAACCTTTTTATGACAATGGTTTTTTACAGGTATAAAGAGATCCTTCGGCGCGGCCAGCGGCCTTGCTCAGGATGACCGCGTTGGTCAGTAAACGCCCATAAACAACAATTTACATGACCAACCGCCCATCGCGGTATGCGGTAAGCACAGGATGCACTACCCCGAGCGTTGGCAGCCGGCACGGCCGGCAAACAACAATTTACCGCTTATATCCCATCGAGGGATGTAGATCAACATGGGATACACTACCCCGAGCCAAAGCCCCACCGCAGGTGGCAAACAACAATTTATCTCGTCTCTGCCCCTTATGGGATATGCTCCCATAACCTGTTATACATATCCATCATCCGTAAAAGAAAACCCGACGAATTTTAAAATTCGTCGGGCTTTTTTTGTGTGCTATTTCATTCAGTCAACAATTTGATGCTGCGCTCCAGCTCCTCGGCAGACATCATGCCAACCTTCTGACCTGCGATCTCGCCTTTGGCGTTGATCAAATACGTGGTGGGAATGGCGGAGACGTTATAGGCGGTGGCCGCCGAGTATTGGGTGTCAAAATAGACGGGGAAGGTGTAACCGTTGGCCGAAATGAAGCTCTTAACACCCTCGATGGTTTCGTTATAACCATCGGTCAGATTGACCATCAGAAAGGCAACCTCACCGGCGTAGTCTTCTGCGGCCTGGTTGAAGTCAGGCAACTCAGCCTTGCAGGGAGGACACCAGGTGGCCCAGAAATTCAGAACCACGGGCTTGCCTCGGAAATCCGAAAGCTTGACGGTGTTGCCATTCTCGTCCAATACCTCAAAATCCGGTGCGTAGTCGATATCCTCCGTGGGCGGGGCGATGGGTTCGGCAGTTTCGGGGGTGGCATCTTGCGTTTCAGCAGGAGCGGGATCCTCGGGCGCGGCATCTTGCGTTTCAGCAGGAGTGGGAGCTCCGGGGGTGGCACCTTGCGTTTCCGCGGGAGCGGGATCCTCGGGAGTGGCATCTTGTGTTTCCGCGGGGGTGGAAGCCTCGGGAGTGGCATCTTGTGTTTCCGCGGGAGTGGGGTCCTCGGGCGCGGCACCTTGTGTTTCCGCAGGGGAAGGAGCTTCGGTTGCCGCGTTTTGGGTTTCCTCCGATGTGAGCACCTCGGTTGCAACGCTTTGGGTTTCCACGGAGGCAGAGGACTCTGTGGAGACGCCTTGCGTCGCTGAACCGATAGCGGTAGATGCGTCACTTTCGTCTCCCGGCAAAGGGTTCGAGGGTGTGGAGCAGGCGGTTGCCCAAGCAAGCAGCAGGCCGGCTAAAAGCAGAGCCGACAGGTGTTTTACGATGTGTTTCATGATGATCCTTCCTTTCATTTTCTTTGCCATACCGTCAAAAAGCGCATGAGCACCCGAATGGCGGTATCGGCGGCCTTCTTACAGAAGGTGGGGTAGTCGTCAGAGGCTTCCTCGTCGCCGCCATCGGAAATGGCGCGGAGGATGGCGCAGGGGGTGTCGTTGATATAGCAGACGTGGGCGATGGCGGCGCCCTCCATTTCGCAGGCAACGCAGTGATCAAAGGTCTCGGTGATGCGGGCCTTTACGGCGGCGCTGCTGATGAATTGGTCACCCGAGGCCACGGTGCCTACTACAGATGTAACGCCCTCCTGTCCCACGCAAGCGGCGAGACAGGCGGTCACCTCCGGGTCGGTGGGGAAGTAGACCACGTTGATACCTGACACAAGCCCCGCGGGATCTCCCAGGGCGGTGGTGTCCATATCGTGCTGGACGAGGCGATCTGCCAAAGCTACCTGTCCGATGGACAACCGATCCGTCAGGGTTCCTGCCACGCCGGTGTTGATGATAACCGAGGGGGCAAAGGTGAGGATCATGGTCTGGGCGCAGACGGCGGCAAAGACCTTACCGATGCCGCATTGTGCCACTACCACGGAGCGGCCCTGCAGTCTGCCGGTGATAAAATCAATTCCCGCCAGGGTGACGGTGTCGGTATCGGTCATGGCGTTTTTCAGGGCGTCAACTTCGATTTTCATGGCACCGATGATGCCGATTTCTATTTGATTGTTCATGAGTTTCCTCCTTTCTTTTAACTGGTTTAATGGTTTTTCGGAAGATGACCCTTTATGCTCCCATGAGCTTTGTGAGCCGCATAAAGGTCAGTCGGCGGCGGACGTAGGGGGACATCTCCCATAGGGTGTCCCACAGGTCTTGGGAAATCCCGATATCCCGCAAGGTAGCTTTGGCGCCCATGTCTGTCAAAAGCCGGCGGAGACCGTCGCCCGTGGGGAGGGTCTTGTCTGCCAAGGCCTTGATATCCGGCCATAGAGAAATGAGCTTGCGGGCATCTGCCTCGCGGAGGGGATCGGGGGTGTTTTCTGCGGTCAATACCTCTTCCGCACGGTCGCCAAACACGGCTTGGATGCGGGAGAGGGGGAGCCCTTGATAGGCGTTTGCGTCCAACGCGGCAGGATCCATGGACAGGAACGCGTGGTATTTTTCAGCCACCAGAGCGGCCGCCACGCCTACCTTTTCGCCATGGAGAGCAGGATTATTTTGGGTAATGACGTCCATTTCTATGAGGTGAGATACGTGATGCTCCGAGCCTGAGGCGGGGCGGGAGTTACCCACCATTTGCATGGCAAGACCCGACAGCACCAGACCGTACATAACGGTTTCTACCGCCGCGGGATCTTGAGCGGCCACCCCGTCGGCACAATCCAGGACCTTGCGGAGCGCTTCCTCTTCCAGGGCGATGACCTGCTCGCAGAGATATTCCCCTGTGACCATATGGGATACCCGCCAATCAAAGAGGGCGGTGTATTTGCCCAGCAGATCGCCAACGCCCGACGCGGTAAGGGCATAGGGAGCGGCGGCCAGTACGTCGCTGTCTGAGATCAGCGCGATGGGAGGCTTGGCGGGAAAGGATCGTTTGACCCCGTGCCAGGTCATGGCTGCGATGGAGGACAAAAAGCCGTCCACGCTGGCGGCGGTGGGGATAGATACAAAATCCAAGCCCTGCAGAGTGGCTATGTATCGGGTGATATCGTGAATGGTGCCTGAGCCAACCGCCAGGAGCAGATCGCACTTGCCCGCGGCCGCGATCGCCGCGATGACCTCGTCTACGACGGCTTCCGTGGCGTGAAGCTCTCCGCCGTGGGCGGCAGTATCCAGGCAGACGGTTTGCACTTGCTTTTCAGTCTCTTGCCACGCCTGTATGCATAGAGTCTTCACGGCCTTGCCTGCGGCGGTATAGGTGCGGTCGTCGCAGATCATCACGATTTGAGAGAAGTTGCCCAGGGCGTCAATGACCGCAGGTACCTGCGCCAGCGCCCCGCGCTCCATGATCAGATAACGCAGGGAGACGGTATGCGTTCGTCCGCAGGGACAGGCATCTGCCATGATGGGCAGGCGTTGGATATGATTGGTTATGCGTGTGGTATGTGCCACAGGATCACCTCCCTACGGTGGATTCTTTTCTTTATTGTATCATGACGGCACTTTTTTGTCAAGCCGCCACGGGACAAAAAGAGATGCTCCGTTGTCTCTTCGTTATGGCTGGGAGCGAGAACGAACGCAACGCGGCCGATGGGTGACCGACCGCGTTGCGCTTGTTTTTCAAAGGGTACCGATTGCCTTTTCAAAGCCCACCAGAAGGCCGCCTTCCTCTGCATAATAGCTGCAGAGTCCCCTACAGGGATAAATGGTGATGGATGCCGCGGGAAACGCCTTTCTGATGATTTGTTTCAGGGCGGTGCCGCCCTCCTGATTGAAGCAATGGGCGATCAAGACCCGCCCGCCGGCATAGCCCAGACCTGTCATGCGTTGAAAAATGGCAGACAACGCCTTCTGCTGCCCCTTGCATTTATCCAAAGGCTCCAGATCTCCCCTGTCGCTGGCCTTGCCGACCACGCGAATGCCCATCACGCCGGCGATCTTGGCCACGGCGGGATTGACACGTCCGTTATTGGCAAAATTTCGCATGGAGGCCAGCATGAAAACAAGGCCGGTTTTCTTTTTGTATTCGGTGATCGCCGCGCATACGTTATCAAAGTTCGTTCCTGCCAGTACGAGTGCCTCTATCTTTTCGATGATGAGGCGGATCTCAGGCCCTGCGGACAGACTGTTGTATACAAATACCCGACGGTCGGGGTGGCTCTCCTCGTATATTTCCTTGGCGGTCATGGCGGCGTTATAGCTTCCCGACAGAGTTCCTGTTAAGGTCACGCAGTAGATCTCCTCGGCATCACCAAAGGCGGCAAGCCATTCCTCTGTGTTAGGGCAGGAGGTAGAGGAGCGGCCCTTGTAAATCTTCAGATCGTTGACCATACCCTCCACAGATAAGCGATGATTGTCCACGTATTCTTTTTTGTCGGTGATGATCTTCAGGGGAGCGGTTTCAAAGGGAATGTGAGGCAGCGCCAAAAGATCCGAGGCAGAGTCGGAGAGGATCTTGACGCGGCGGGCGGCTTGCACGGCTTGGATAGTGACAGTAGACATAGCGGTTCTCCATATGATTGGGCATCTCTAAAAACTCATCGCACGCCGATATGGCGGTGCTTTTTCCGTCATACGTCACAAAATTCTTTCGCATAGGGTCAACTATACGTGCAGATTTTTGTTTAGTCTGACGAAAAAATCCCTCGCATCTCGCCGCACGCTGAGTATTTAGAGCTGCCCGATTGTTTTGTGGCTTGCCTAAAGTTGACAAATCAACGTCTCGGGAATATTATACCATACAAATGTTGTCTTGTCAACAGATAGCGGAAATTTCATGAAATGAACACACGGCCACCATGGTGACGGGGAATTGACAAAGGCCTTGAGTTGTGATAAAATATAGAAAACATCTATTGCCATCTCCGGGACTTTGGCGCGGTGCGCCGGGATCTTTTGAGATATGAAAAGGAAAAAAATGATACGATTTGGAAATGTCACGTTGCCCTACGGGCTTGCGTTGGCGCCCTTGGCGGGTGTCAGTGATCGGGCCTTTCGCCGCGTATGCCGTGCTTGCGGGGCAGATTTCAGCGTCAGCGAAATGGTGTCGGCCAAGGCGCTGTGCTACGAGCAAAGAGCCAAAAAGGCCCACTCATCGGTGACGGGACTTTTGGCATCGGTGCACGCCGACGAGGTTCCCATGGCGGTTCAGCTCTTCGGCAGTGAGCCGGAATTTATGGCCGAGGCCGCAAGGCTGATCACAGCCAACCAATACCTGGGCTGTGTCAGCCAGGTGCCCCCCTCTGCCATTGATATCAACATGGGATGCCCCGTGAAAAAGGTGACGGGCAACGGTGAGGGAAGCGCCCTTTTGAAAAATCCTGTCTTGGCAGGACAGATTATTGAGGCCGTGGCCAAGGCTACCCACCTGCCTGTGACCGTAAAGATCCGCGCGGGCTGGGATGGAGAGCATATTAACGCCCCCGAGATGGCTCGGATCGCTGAAGCGTCGGGTGCCGCCATGCTCTGCATTCACGGACGCACGCGGGAACAGATGTACGAGCCCGGGGTCAACCGTGAGGTCATTGCCGCTGTCAAGGCCGCCGTGCAAATCCCTGTGCTGGGAAACGGAGACATCTACACGGCTGAGGACGCCTTGTCCATGATGCGGGAGACGGGATGTGACGGAGTGATGATCGCCCGCGGCGCTATGGGCAATCCCTGGATTTTTTCTGAGATCCGCGCGGCGCTGGCGGGAGAGACCTACGCCTATCCTCCCTACGAGGAACGGTTTCAGATCGCTTTGATGCAGGTGCGTGAAATGATTTCGGAAAAAGGGCTTCGTGTGGGCGTGGCAGAGGCTAAGAAGCATCTGGCCTGGTACTGTCGGGGAATCGACGGTGCCGCCGCCGCTCGTAGCCGTATCATGCAAGCGGGCAGCTACGAGGAGCTGGAGCAGATCATGCTGAGTTTGGCACCGTGACGGTGCTTTGCGGAGGAATGCCATATGGATCTTGACAATCATCATGTGCCTATTTGTCACGGGGCGATTCTGTGCGAGGATGCGCGCTTGTACCGCCTTTTGGAGGTAGAGCTGTCCCTTTGCGGTGTTGCGCGGGTCACGGAGACGGCGGGTGCCGATCTGTGGCTGCTGGATCTGGATGATAATCCCCACCGTCCGGCAGATGCCCCTGAGGATTGCCGCGTTTTGTGCTGGTCCCGAAGAGGAGCGGAAAGCTTTTCTGATCTTGATCTCACCTCCGGACGGGTCTGCTTTTTGAAGCGACCCTTTGTGTTGGAGGAGCTGGAGCAGAGCATTCGCCGCCTGGCCTCTTATTCTTCGGATATTTCCGGAGGAGCACGAGAGGGTGAAGGCACCCCTGCCTTTGTGCGGCGAGGGGCTCAGAATGTTTTTGGCCCCAAGCATAGGGCATTGCTGTCTCCTTCGGAGAAGGGGGTGGTCCTGGTGGGAGATACTCCTGTGATACTGACCCCTCGGGAGTGGGTATTGTTCGCTTGCTTATGGGATCATCGGGGACAGATTGTACCCAAGGCCGCACTGCAAGAAGCCTTGGGAGCCGCGACGGAAGGGGGCGTGGTGACTACCAACATTCTGGAGGTGTACGTTTGCCACCTGAGAGAAAAGCTGGAAAAGCCCTTGGCGCGGAGGATTATCATCACCGTGCGCGGCAAGGGCTACCGTATGGAGCTTTGAAAGACACAAAAGGACCGACTCGGAAAGGCACGCGCTCTAAAGGAAAGTCCTGAAAAGTCAACGGAATACATTACCTACCGACAGGAAAGGACGGGAAATTGCCATAATTTCCCGTCCTTTTTATACGATCATTGAATATAAATTTTGAGGTGACCTTTAATCTCAGCGGTATTTTCTTCTTTGCTTTTTGGGTCAAATTCGGGAAAACAAAGCAAATAATAGTCGCACTCGTCGCAACAACATTCAAAGCCTTGCTTTCCGTTACCAAGACAAACGTCAGGTTGCCCGGGTGTGAGTTTTATGCCGGTAATATCTATAACCTTTTTGGGAATATGCTTGCTCATATATCCTCCTATCAACATATAAAAAGTGCGCTAACCGAAGTCAGCGCACCGAAAAACGCGAACTCCAAGTTGTCGCCAAACGAACTTATACGCAGATAGGTATTTTCACACCATCAAACGGGAGTCGCATTTTTACCAAATGTCTATCGTTTGATGATGTGCGAAAAAGGGTATAGTTATTCCCTAAAGAAAAATATACCTCTCAGCGCGATTATTAAGTTCGTTTGGCACAATTATTATAGCATGATTTTTGTGGTTTGTAAATACCTTTAGTAAAATTTTGAAAAGTACCTTCATGGAAAAAGAACGTCCTTTTTCTTGAAAAAGCACTGCGCTTGTGTCCGCAAACGCCAAAATACGGTATACCTCTTTCGAGATATACCGTATTTTTTGAAAACTGTCCTTTAGAGTGACGCTCTAAAGAGTCGGCCCTTTTGTTATTTTTTGAGGGGAGTATCCAAGCTTAGCGCGATGGACAGGATCAGTCATCCCTCTTTTTGCGCAGAGCAAACCATCCGAGAGGGATGATGGACAGGGCGCTCAGGGCGATGAGAGAGCCGCATCCGCCGTCAGCGGAAGCTTGGGTGTCGGTGCCTTGGGCCACCGTGGAGCCCTCGGAAGATGTGGATGCTTCACTTTCAGGAAGCGGAGCCTCGGATCCGGCGCCCTCGGTGTCTGCGGGTGCCCGGGTGGCTGCCTCGGTGTCGGCATCGGCAGGCGCCTTGGTTTCATCCTCGGTCTCCGCCTCGGTGGGCACGTCGGTTTCTGCCTCGGTGGGTACGTCTGCCTCTTCTTCCGTTTCGGGTTCGGTGACAGGCTCGGATTCGGGCTCTGTATCGGGTTCAACAGTAGGCTCGGTCTCTTCCTCCACGGGAAGGAGGGCCAGGAGCTTTTCGGCGTAGTCGTTGGCCTGGGACTGAGTCAAGGTGGTGTCATCCAGCGCGGCTTTTGCATCGGTGTATTCCTTGGCGGTTTCGTCACCGATCACGGCCATGTACTTGTCCATGGCGTCCTCGATCACCGACTTGTCGCATACGGGAGTGCCGTAGGCTTCGATCTCGCCCAGCTGGAGCAGATAGCCGTCCGCGCCGCCGGAACGGAGCTTGGTGCCCATGAAGCGGAGGTATCTTGCGGCCACGGGCTCGTCGGGGATGACCTCGAACATTTCGGTGAGAGCCGCGGAGCCGGTCACCTTTTCGATGGTGACCCAGGTCTTGCCGTCAGAGGACAGATCCACGGTGTAGTCTTCGGGGAAGCATCCGTGAGGCTGGATGGCTACACGGTCTACGGCGAAGAGATCGCCCATGTCGATGATCACGTATTCGGAGGCATTGGGGGTGTCGTTGAGCTTGACGTTGGAGGTCCAGCCGTTGTCGGTCTTGCCGTCGTTGATATAGTCCAGGGACCAGCCCCACTGCTTGTAGGTGCCGTCGGGGGTGGTGGAAGAGGCAAAGGCCTGCTTATAAAGGCACAGGTTGTCGCCTTCGGTATAGTCCACGACGGTATCCGTACCGATGATCTGACCTACGGCCTGCATCTCGCCCACGGTGCCGTCGTCGTTGTAAACCTCGATCTCACAAAGTGTAGCGGAGGGACGGGCTTTGGCGGTGTCGATACGAACGTACTGGGCGGATACCTTGTCAAAGGTCAGGCTGCAGCCCACGCTGTTGGTGACCTTGTAGTCCTTGATCTCAGCCACGGGGGTATAGGTCTTACCGTCAGAGGAGACAGAAACGGTGAAGTCCTTGGGGAAGGACTTGCCGTAGTCGAAGACGTCACCGCAGGGATAAAGATCTACGCGATTGAACTCGCGGACAGCACCCAGATCCAGATTGATCTGACCCTCGGCTCTGCTGTCAGAGGACCAACCGGTAAGACCGCCTTCGGAGAAGCGAACGCCGTCGGTGAGCAGGTCGATATAGAAGCCGTTGGCGCCCAAGGAAGTGGTGGCGGACACGGATGCGCCGGGAAGATTGGCCAGATTAGTGCCGGCAGAGGGATTAGAGGTGTCGGCAGGCGTATAGTAATCATAGCCCTCGGGGAGAGCGATGAGCATACCGTCACCTGCGGCCAGCTCCAGGGTCAGATTCCGGCCGTCCATAGTCAGCGCCTTCAGGGAACCGTCCACGCGGCTGACCTCGGAAAGAGAGGTGATGGCCTCGTCAAAGGTCAGCTTGACGGTCTGCTTCTGGGAGAAGTTGTTGTTGACCACCATGAGGTAGTTGCGACCGGTCTCCTTGTGACGCAGGAAGGACACGGTGTAGTTTTTCTTGTCAGCAGGCTGAACGAAGAAATCCTCGGGAATGGAGGGCTGACCCCATGTCTCACCGTTAAGATAGATCTCCAGGGCGTCGCACTTGACCAAGGTCTCGCCGATGGCCAGGATCTCGTGGTTGATGGTCTTGATGGTCTCGTAGTGGGCGTTGGGCTTGCCGTCAGCCGAAATGATACCGTCCGAGAAGGGCTCGGAGCGATTCACGGGGGTGAACCAGGTGAAGAAGGAAAGCTGCTTGAAGCCGAAGGCCAGAGACAGATACATCTCGTAGCGGATCTCGGAATTGGTGGGACGGCGGAAGGCCACGTCCTGACGAACCGTCTGGATGTAAAGACCGGTCTTGACGCCGTTATCCAGACCCGCGTCATGGACGGTGCGCATATTGGCCATGAAGGTATCCCTTGCCATGACTCCTGCCTGGAGCAGGAAGGGATAGTGGTCGAACATGATGTAGTCCAGGGGATAACCGGAATTGGCGCACAGAGTCGCCCAGTCGTTGATTTGGTTGTAATACTGCTTCTGAGAAGAGTAAGCGTGACCGGGCAGGAAGTTCAGGTGCATATAGGCGTCGGGGGCGGCCTTCTTCAGGGCGATGTAGGCGGGGACGAATTCGTTGGCGTTGAAGGGCTCGTCAAGGATGTAGAAGCCGTAAGCGCCAGGGACATTCTTGTAACGGTTCACATACTCGGCGATCTGCGCCTCGGATTTGCCCAGCAGATTGCGGCCGAAGTTGCCGTCGGAGACGGTCATGCCGATGCCGTACTTGGCACAGAGCTCCAGCATCTTGGCCTGGTTGTCGGGGGTAGCCAGGGTTTCTTCACCGGCACCCAGTACCCAGTTGACGCCTGCGTCTGCGATGAGCTTATACTGCTCATCGGTGATGTAGTTGGGTGTGGGAGGCCAGAAGATGGAGATGAGGATGTTATCGTCAAAATCGAACTTCTTCTCCACCACGGAGACGGACACCTCGGAGGTAAGGCCGAGGGCGGCGCAGGTCACGGTAACGGTGGCCTTGCCCAGCTTCTTGGCGGCGATCTTGCCGCTGTTGTCCACGGTGACCACGGAGGTGTTGCTGCTCTTGTAGGTCACGGCGGGGGTGTCGTTGCCCACACCGATAAATTCGGGCGTGATCACGTCGGTGTCGCCTACCAGTAGCTCATAGGCGGTGCGTTGAGTGACCATAGCCGCACTGGCGGTGCCGTAAACGGCCAGCTCAGCCAGCTGTGCCAGCGCACCGTCCGGACCCTTGGCGGGATTGCGCTCGATAATGTGAAGGCGGACAAATTTTGCGTTGGTTTTCGCAAAGGTGTAGACCTTGGTCTCTGTGTTGTCAATGGGAACATTCTTGTCCTCAGCCACCTTGGTAAAGGTTTTGCCGTCGGCAGAAACCTGAATCTCGTACTTGGCAGGGAACTGGAAGCCCTTTGTGCTGAACATGGCTACCGCAGAGATCTCGGACTCGGTGGCCAGCTCCAGGGTGACGGTAACGGGCTTGGTGTGATCCATCTCACGGTCGTAGGGCTGACAGGACCAGCCGCCGGTATCTGCGCGACCGTCGGTGAGCAGAGCCTTGGCCCAACGCTCGGAGGGCATTTCATAGCTGTTCTGCTCGCCTGCCCGTTGGTTGGTGCAAGGGGAGAGGGTGACGGAAGCGCCCTGAGATACCAGCGCGGTACCTGCGGGAGCAACCGAATTAACGGTGGCGTCAGCCGCAACGGACACGGGCAGAGCTGCCAATGCACCAATGAGCATGACCAGAGCCAGAAGGGCCGCGAGGGATTTTTGCAAAGTTGTCTTTTTTGTCATGAGGGATCCATCCTTTCAAAAAATCGTGTTGGGGCAAAAGCTTTATTTGGGGGTGACAAAGCAGGCTTTTTCAATGATGACGTCCTCCAAGGGGTCGGAAAGCTCGCCCCTGCCGTTATCCTGCACGGGAACGCTTGCGATGGCGTCCACCGTCTCAAGTCCCGCGATAACGTATCCAAAGGCGGCGTATCTGCCGTCAAGGAAGGTAGAGTCGGCGTCACAGATAAAAAATTGTGACGAGGCGCTGTCGAATTGCACGGTTCTTGCCATGGAGACAATGCCTCTGATGTGGCTGAGATAATTTGCCCAGCCGTTGGAAGAAAATTCTCCCTTGATACTGTCTGCGGAGCCACCTGCACCGCTCTGGATCATGAAGCCCTTGTATATGCGGTGGAAGGTGAGGCCGTCATAATAGCCACTTTCTACCAGCTTTTGAAAGTTTGCTACGGTCAGGGGGGCGGCATCCTTTAAAAGGCAGAGCACGATTTCGCCGTGATCCTTGACCGTGAGCCTGACGTAGCTTGTGACGTTCGTTGTCTCGGTAAAGTCGGCCGTCGATTTGCTGTTGATCTCGGATTTGACGGTGCCCGAGGGAAGGGTTGTGATGGGCTCAGTCTCCTTTTCGGAAACAGCGCTCCCGTCAGAGAGCGCTGTTTCGGTTTCGTCGAGACTCTCGGTCTCGGCAGATGTTGTTTTGTTACAGGAGATGCAGGAGGCGGCGAGAACCACCGCCAAAAGGAGCAGAAGCCACGCTTTGATGGTCCTACGTCCGTACCTCATGGGTTGGTGTTCCTTTCAACGAAGACCATCTTTTCAATGATAACGTCCTGGACGGGATCGGATTTTTCTCCCTTGTACCCGGCGTTGGCCTGTACTTCCACCGACGCAACGGCATCCAGGGTATCAAGGCCGGCCACGACGTAACCGAAGGTGGCGTATTTGTTGTCCAAATGAGATGCCTTGCCGTGGCAAATAAAGAATTGGCAGGAGGCACTGTCGGGATCTTCGTCCCGTGCCATGGAGATGACGCCGCGGACGTGCTTCAAGGCGTTGGGGAAGTCGTTGTTAGGAAATTCTCCCTTGATGGTCCCGTCGGAGCGACCTGTACCATTGCCCTTGGGGTCGCCGCCCTGGATCATGAAGTTTTTGTAGATCCGATGGAAGGTGAGTCCGTCGTAGAAGCCTTCGGCTACCAGCTTTTGGAAGTTTTCGACGGTCGCGGGGGCAATGTCGGCGCGGAGACGAAGGATCATGTCGCCGTGATTCTGTACGGTGATTTTGATATACTCGGTTTTCTGAGTAGTCTCTTTGAAATCAGCGGTGGAAAGGCTGCCGATCTCCTTCAGAACGCCGGACATCATGTTCGGTACCTCGGAGGATTCGGTTTCCTGAGCCTCGGTTTCCCGAGATCCGGTTTCTTGGGGAACTCCGGTGGTTACTGTTTCCCGGGTGTCCTCGGAATCGGAGTTATTGCCGGTACAGCTGCTGCAGGCGGCGAAGGAGCCTATCATTGCGGAGGCCATTAAGAGACAGATCAGTACGCGCAAAGTTCTTTTCATGGGTTACTCTCTCTTTTCGTTGGAATGATGGTATCAGTGGTTGTGGGTGTCCTTGACGAAGACGATCTTCTCAATGATAACGTCCTTGACAGGATCGGAGTTTTCACCTCTGCTGGTGGGCTGAACCTCCACGGCGGCGATGGAGTCTACAGTCTCCATGCCGGCCATGACGTAACCGAAGGAGGCGTATTTATCGTCCAGGTGAGAAGAGGTAGCGTCACAGATGAAGAACTGGCAGGAAGCGCTGTCAGGCTCGTTGCCGCGTGCCATGGAGATAACGCCACGGATGTGCTTCAGATCGTTTTTGAAGCCGTTCTCGGTAAATTCACCCTTGATCTCCATACCGGAGTCACCGGTGCCATCACCCTTGGGATCGCCGCCCTGGATCATGAAGTCTTTGTAGATCCGATGGAAGGTGAGGCCGTCGTAGAAGCCTGCGGCAACCAGGGTCTGGAAGTTTTCAACGGTCTCGGGAGCAATGTCGGGGCGGAGACGGACGACGATGTCGCCGTGATCCTTCACGGAGATCTTGACGTAGTTGGTCTTGTCCTTGGTTTCGACGAAATCGGTGGTCTTGTGGCTGTTGATCTCGGCCTTGATCTGGGTCATATCAACCACCACGGGCTCGGGATCGTTGGGGAGACACATAACCACGGCAATGACGGCGGCCATGATGAGGACTGCCGCAATAATGACGATTATGGCAATGGTGCCGTCGCTGAGGCCCTTTTTCTGATTTTTGATGTTTTTCTTAGAGGACATATCGTTTTTTCCTTTCTTTCTGCCTGCCGCTTGCGGGCAGGGTATATATAGAAACATTGTATCATGATTTCTCTCTCTTGTCAAGGAAAAATCACGGAATGAGAAATATTTTGTGTCGATGGTCGCATACTATAGAGGTAAGCTTTGGGGAGGAGGTTCGCCTTAATGCATTCGCCGCATACACCGTGGGTCTACCGTGCCGCCGCAGCCCTGGTTCTTCTGTTGGGGGCGGCCGCCGCTTTGTGGTTGGGCTTTCGATACGCCCTGCCCGTTTTGCTCCCCTTTTTGATCGCTCTCCTCTTGTCGTCGGCTATACGTCCCCTGGTGGGACGGCTGGTGGGAGACAAAAAACTGCCCCGCAGCCTTTTGTCGGGCTTTTTCGTGATCCTTTTCGTAGGGCTGACCGTTTGGGGAATCATCAAGGGCTGTGAGCGGGCGGTGACCGAGCTGGGGAGATTTATTGAGGGACTTTCAAGGGAGGACTCGGAAATGGGTCGCTTTTTTTCGGAGTTGTCCGGATGGATGAACTCCCTGTCAACCCATCTGCCCTTCCCGGAGCACCTTGAAAGCCATCCTGATTTCGATGCCTTTTGCGCATACCTGGATCGGATGGTGCGGGAGGGGGCCCAAGCGGCGTTGGACACCCTGGGACAACGTGTTCCCTCCGCGGTGATGGCACTTTTGGGTCAGCTTCCCTCGGTGCTGATCTTTGTCACATCCTTACTGCTGTCCTGCTATTATTTTACCGCCCATCCCGATAAGCCGGGAGAGCGGTTGGAGAGGGTGCTGCCCGAGGCCTGGCGGAGCAGCTTCTATTTATGGCGAACCAAGCTGAAGAAAGCGTTGACCCGATATCTGAGGGCATATGTAATCCTGGGGCTCATCACCTTCGGGGAAATGTTCCTCGGTCTGTCGGTTTTGAAGGTGCCCTACGCCTTTTTGCTGGCGTGGGTCATTGCGTTGGTGGATTTTTTGCCCCTTTTGGGGGCGGGGACGGTACTTCTGCCTTGGGCGGCAGTCAGTCTCTTGATGGGAAACGGAGGACTGGCCACAGGGCTGACGGTGATCTTTGGGGCGCATACCCTGCTTCGTCAGATCCTGGAGCCGAAGCTCATCAGCCGCGAGCTGGGACTGTCACCGTTGACCTCCCTGGCGGCGGTTTATACAGGCTGGACCCTTTTCGGCGTGGGCGGTATGCTGGTGGCACCCTTGGTGGCCATGGCGGTGAAGGAGCTTTTGGCCGATAATCAATAGGGCTTATCCAAGACCCTGGAAAAATCAGCCCCCGACGGAGCAAATAAAACTCTGTCGGGGGCGTTATGTATGATGACCGAAAACACTCTTGACGGGGAATTAGCGGTGTTTTTTCGTCAATAGAGCTTTTGGAAGGTGCTTTATTAATCCTGATAGAGGTAATTGAATCTGCCGAGGGGGGCGGTGTCGCCGTTCTCGTAGAAGTCCATAATGCTCTTATCCTGCATATTGTCGCTCCACTTGAACTCAAAGTTCAGCTTGCCCTCCATGCCGACGGTGGCGCGGGGAACCGCCAGGGTCAGGGTGTTGCCCTTCACATGGAGCTTGCCCGTGCCGATCTTTTCCCAGGTAAAGCTACCGGCCTCCAGGGTAGGCACATAGCGCTCGATGACACACTTACCCTTGGGGGCGGCGGTGCGGTTGACGACAAATTCGTAACCCTCCCAACCGGTGGCCTTGGTACGGTCGGCGTCCAGGAATAGGGTCATCCAGCCGTCACCCTCACGGGGGGTGATGGCCTCGGCGCACTTGACGAAGAAGTAGATATTCTCCTCGTCTCTTGTGACCTTGGCCTCTACAATATCGTTGCGGCCGGTGGTGTTGACGTAGTGACAGCCTGCAAAGCCGTCCCAATCGCGGTGGATGGTGGTACCCTTGGGATTGCGGTAGACGGGGGTTACCTTCTTCCATTGTGTCTCGCCGCCGCTGACGTTGATCACCTGAGGCTCGGAAACCTTAGCGCGGGGCTTGGCGCCCTTGTAGCGGCGGATGTTGTGGGCCAGCTGGAGATAATAAGTGTCCAGATAGCCGTCGCGATCCATCTCTATGTCACGGCTATGCTCGCGGTCGTATTGGTCCACCATGGCCAACTGGGTGGAATCATTGTCCGACAGCCAGGGCTCATGCCACTGACCCATGATCCACTCGTTCCATCCGGTCACGAAGACGAGATCGGGATCCATGTCAATGGCGCGATCCCATTGCTCCTGCACGTTGTAGCCGTACTTGTAGGAGTCCTTGGTCAGTAGATCGTGGCCGTGCTTGTAGGTGTAGCTGCGGCCAAAGGTGCCTACGTCGTTGAAGTGGGTGCAAATGCGATCCTTGTTGGCGTTCTGTCCCACGCCCACAGTCATCATCTCAAAGGTGCCGTCGGGACGCTCGCAATACTTATGCTGAGGGAAGATCTCCAGCCATCCCCACTGGTTGGGATGCCAGGTGCCGCAGCCGTAGCCGGGCTGACCGGGACGGAAGCAGAAGAACTCCTTGATCTCCTTGAGAATACGGTCGTCGGTTTCGCAAATACCTTTTTCGGGGAGAACGCTGTCATAGGCCATGATTACGGGCTTGCCGTCCTGGCAGTACCACAGATCGGAGTAAAGACCGGGCTTGTACAGATTCTGATACAGGGAGTACAGCATGGCGGTGGTGGACTCGGGAACGATGCCCAAATTCAGCATGAACACGATCTGAGGGGTGCGAATGCCGTCCAGTCTGGCCTCGCGCATCCCCTTGAAGAGGGGCTCGTAGGCGTCACGCCAGAGCAGGGCACCGTTGGTGCAGTCAAAGGCGATCATATCCACGCCGGCGGCGGAGAGAAGCGCCATGTGGTGGCGGATGATGTAGGGGTCGGAGTTGCGATAGAAGCCGTAAAAGGGCTCGTGCCAGAAGCATTGGAAGGGACGCTCGCCCCAGGCGGGATGATCCTTAGAATACTCAGCGGCGGGATACTGATCCAGCACGTTAGTCACGTCTACGGGACGGAGATGGGCGTGCGCCTCCTGCCAGGTCCAGTAGAAGATACCCACCTTGCGCTCCCGGGTCTTGCCCTTCACGTCCTCCACGGAAGCCACCTTGCGGCCCAGCATATCCGTGGCTTCCCAGGTGTCGGAGGCCAGATCGATCAGATTCTTTTCGGGAACGGGGGTGTATACCATGTCGGCATAGGGCTTTTGATTGGTAAACGCGATGCTGTGCAGGACAGCCTGGCCCTTGACGGTAACGGTGATGTCCTGTATGCCCGAAACAGCGTCGATCTCACATTGGGCCTCGGTGATGGGGGTGCAGGACTCGTCCGTGACCTTGCCCATGGCCGAGCAATCGGGAGCGATCCAGCTGGTCATGGCGATGAGACCGATGGGCTTGTCTCCAATGGAAATGGTACCGAGGGATGTGTTGCCTGAATGGGAGAAGGTGAGGATGCAGGTGGTGCTGCCCTCGCCGCAGTCAACACCCTTGGCCACCCAGGTCTTGGTGCCTTCAATACGGATCAATTCAGTCATGATGTACTCCTTTCGGGAATGCAAAATGCAAAGCGCAAAATGCAGAATTTATGTGCATTTCCCCTCGGGGAAATGATGTCGGGGATGATGGATTTGGGGGCAAGGAACCTTCAAAAGGCTCCTTGCATGCCCTTATTTTTGATAATAGAGGGTGCCGGGGACAGGATTTTCCAAAAGCTCGGAGACCGAGACCACATCGTATCCCTCCTCGTGGAGGCGGGCAAGGATGATACAGGTGGCGTCGTAAGTACTTTCATAGATGTCGTGAAGCAGAATGATAGAGCCGTCGTGAACGGTGGACATGACGTTGTTTACGATGGTGTCTATCTTCTCCTGTGCCACCTCGGGGGTGTCCTCGGACTTATACTTGTGACGCCAGTCCTCAGAGTCAACGTCCCACTTGACCACCGCGTAGGGGCAGGCGGCAACACGCTCGGAGGTGATGGAGCCACCGATGGGGCGCATCAGGGTGGGGGTACCTCCGCCGTAAGCGCTGATGACCTTGGCAGTCTCGGAAAGCTCATAATCATACTCCGCGTCGGAGCACTTGTTATAATACACCTCATGGGTATAGCCGTGGATGGCGATCTCATGCCCTTGGCTTGCGGCAAAGGCCATGGTCTCGCCGCCGCGGTAGTCGGTTCCGTCCACCCGATTGCCCAGCACGAAGAAGGTGGCGGTGAAGCCGTAACGCCCCAGCTCGTTGACGATCTGCTTGGTCCACACGTTGTGAGGCCCGTCGTCAAAGGTGATAGCTACCCGCTTTTGAGGCGTTTCGGAGGGGGCGCTTTCTTCCGGAGCGTTGGGGGTTTGGGTCTCGGGATGGGTGTCTTCCCCCACTGGATCCTTGTCATCACAGCCGGAAAATGTGACGGCCAGAGACAAAAGCAGGGACAGGATCATCAACAGGGCGATGCTGCGATGGAGATATCTGCGGTGAGGTTTGATGTTTGTTTTGATCTGAATGTTCGTGATGATCAGTCCTTTCTTTTTCAATGTGTAGTTGTTTGGCGGCCGTGCCGCCTGCCAACGCTCGGGGTAGTGCATCCTGTGCTTACCGCATACCACGATGAGCAGTTGGTCAGTTAAATTGTTGTTTACGGTTTTCTGAGCAACATGGTCGTAGGGGCGAACTGTGTTCGCCCGTAATAAAAAATATATTGATAAGCAAAGGCTTTGGGGGAACGGCGGGCGAACGCAGTTCGCCCCTACGGGTTCATAGTAAGCCCACGCAAACAACAATTTACCTACCCATCGCGTGATGCAGTAGGCAGAGGATGC
>SVTR01000010.1 GCA_015063685.1 Oscillospiraceae bacterium
TTTTTGTATAGTAAAACCACGCGTTAGACGCGTGGTTCGGTAAGAATTAGATAGTTGATAATGACATAAAAACTCCTTTGCTGTATAATAGAAGTGCGGCTGCCAACTGCACAAATAAAAACAGCAAAGGAGGTCATTTAAGATGAGCATAAATGACGTAAATAGTTTATCACATACGAAGTGGAATTGCAAGTACCATATTGTATTTGCCCCGAAATATCGGCGGAAAGTATTTTATTATGAAAAACGAGAAGCGATAGGGAAAATATTAAGGCAATTATGTGAATGGAAAGGTGTACGGATCATAGAAGCAGAAGTGTGTCCCGACCATATACATATGCTGGTAGAAATACCGCCCAAAATTTCTGTATCGAGTTTCATGGGATACTTGAAGGGTAAAAGCAGCACGATGCTGTATGAGCAATTCGGCGAATTGAAATATAAGTACAGGAATCGAGAATTTTGGTGCAAGGGATACTACGTGGATACGGTAGGAAAGAATGAGAGCCGAATTGCGGAGTATATTGCCAATCAACTTAAAGAAGATATGTTAGGCGAACAGTTAACGATCAGCGAACCTGGCCCGTTCACGGGCGGCAAGTAACAGTCTCCACGCAGTTGGCAGTTCGTATAGATGCGTTTACGCATAGCGAAGAACCGAGGGCTATGCCCGCATGTGAAAAACCACCCGCTTGGCGGGTGGATGTTTATTATGTTAAAATCAAAAAAATACCAAAAAGTCAAAAATAATTTTCCGAAATCGGAACAAAACCCCTTGACAAAGCGGAGATGTTGGTGTATAATGATTCCAACAAAGACAAAATGACCGTGCAGGGGAGGACGATCTCCGCCCGCGCGGATACGCAGGAGGATATATCATGGCAAAAGCATCCAAGAAGACCCTTGCCCCTATGGTGGCACACGACGCTGACAGAGAAGAGAAGCGCAAGGCTTTGCAGACCGCGATGAAGCAGATCGAAAAGGACTTTGGCGAAGGCTCCATCATGAAGCTGGGCGACAACCAGCGCATGACGGTACAGGCGGTTCATACCGGTTCTTTGTCTCTTGACATGGCCCTGGGTATCGGCGGCGTGCCCCGCGGCCGTATCGTGGAGATCTATGGCCCTGAGTCCTCGGGTAAGACCACCGTGGCGCTGCACATCGTAGCCGAGGTGCAAAAGGCAGGCGGCGAGGCGGCCTTCATTGACGCGGAGCACGCCTTGGATCCCGTGTATGCCAAGGCTCTGGGTGTTGATACTGACAACCTGCTGGTTTCCCAGCCCGACTGCGGCGAGGATGCTCTGTCGATCTGTGAGTCCCTGGTGCGCTCCGGCGCTGTGGACGTGGTGGTGGTAGACTCCGTAGCCGCCCTGGTTCCCCGCCAGGAGATCGAGGGTGATATGGGAGCCGCTACCGTGGGTATGCAGGCGAGACTTATGTCTCAGGCCATGAGAAAGCTGTCTGCTGTGATCTCCAAGAGCCAGGCCGTGGTCATCTTCATCAACCAGCTCCGTGAGAAGGTGGGGGTCATGTATGGCAACCCCGAGACCACACCCGGCGGTCGCGCCTTGAAGTTCTACGCTTCCGTCCGTATTGATGTGCGCCGCACCGAGCAGCTCAAGAAGGGCACCGAGGTATACGGCAACCACGTTCGTTGCAAGATCGTGAAGAATAAGGTAGCGCCTCCCTTTAAGGTGGCTGAATTTGATATTTTGTACGGCAAGGGTATTTCCCGTGCCAGCGAGATCCTGGACTTTGCCATCGAGCTGGATATCATCAAAAAGAGTGGCTCTTGGTTCTCCTACGACGGGCAGCGCTTGGGCCAGGGTAAGGACACCATCCGCCAGATGGTAGAGGATAATCCCGAATTTATGGATGAGCTGGAGGCCAAGGTAAGAGCCGCCGGTGAGACGTCGGATCTGTTGGCCGCCAAGGAATTTGAGTTGGACGACGATGACGACGATCTGGAGGATGAGGCTTACGACATCCGCACCCTGGGCGATGACGATGAGTCCTAAAGCCTTTCGCTTGGTGGACGCTTTGCCGGCGTCTGAAAAAAAAGCAAACGAGGTGCCTGCGCATACCCCCCCGCCCGAGGTCAGGATCCCGTCTCGAAGGGGAAAAACCGAGACGCTTGATCCCGGGCGGTCATATAAGCATTTGGCCAATCCCGGAATTGTAGAGATCACGCCCATGGCCGAGGAAGCCTTGGTGTTGGTCACCCTGCTGATCAATCGTGATGACGGCGACGGCGTGGGACGGCGGCAGATCCGCCTGATGTCTCAGCAATACGCCGATTTGCGTCCAGCTGTGGGGGAGGTGACCCCGGAGTTTGCGGATACTTTGATCCGCGCGGGGGCGCTGTGCGACGCCATCCGCAAGGGGATCGAGCTGCTGGGCTACGGTGCCATGTCCCGCCGCCGTCTGTCACAGAAGCTGACTCTCCGAAAAATGGACGCCGAGACGGTTTCGGCAGCGTTGGACTACCTGGAGACCCACGGCTACTTGACCGAGACGGATGATGCCATCCGATTCGCGGAGCAGGGGGTGAAAAAGCTGTGGGGACCCCGTCGCATAAAGGAGGATCTTTTCGCCCGCGGATTTCCCTCCGAGGCGGTCAGCGACGCCATGGCTTCCCTGGAAGAGGTGGATTTTTCGGAAAACTGCGCACGGGTGATTGTCAAAAAGTATGGAGCATGTCCCACCGATTATGCACAACGACGAAAAATGATCGCGGCGCTGATGCGGTTGGGGTATACCTCCGATCATATCAGAGAAGCTATGAAATGAGTGCTTTTCAAAGATAAAACACGGGAACGGCCATGGCCGTTCCCGTGTTGTTTTTGTAAATCAATAGGTAACCGTCAAAGCTTCTCCGGCGGGCAGATCGTAGGTCTTGCCCCCCAGGATCAAGATGCCGCCGGCACGGGTGGCGGTGACGGTGCAGGTGTGCGCGTCCATCTTGATGCTGACGGTGTGCCCCTCGGGCAGGGGCACGGTGCCCTCCATGTGCTTGTAGAGACCGCGGTTGGGTTCTACGGCAAAGGTCTTATAGGCTACCGAGGTGGGATAAACGCCCATACAGTAGCGTCCCAGCAGGTAGATGGGACCACCGCCCCAGGCGTGGCACAGGGAGCAGCCGTACTTCATGCCGTACATGCCGTAGTGCTGAATGCCCTCGTGCTCGGGGATGTATTCCTCCCAGATGGAGGTAGCACCCAACGCCACCATGCCGCCCCAGTAGGACTCGATCTTCTTCTGGGCGTATCTCAGCTTGCCCATCTTACAGAGGGCGTTCAGCTCGAAGAACTCAAAGTAGGGGGTGGTGATGTGGGTGATTTCATCATTTTCCAACACGCAACGAACGATCTTGCGGGCGCGCTTCTCCGAGACGAAATCGTACATGATGGCAAAAATGTTGGCGTGGCGGGTGACGTTTTCCCTGCCTGTGGTGTAGCAGTCTACAAAGGCACCGCGATCCTCACGCCAGTAGTCCCGCATGATGTTGCGCTTCAGCTTGTCGGCCGCCTTGCGGTAGCTGTTGCCGTCCAGCCCGACCAGCTCGGAGAGCGCTGCCATGGCGTTGCGGCATTGCCACAGGAGGATCTGCTCGGCGCAAAGAGCGCCACCCTTATCCATGTCAGACCAGTCGATGAACACCCAGTCGCCGGGCATACCGTATACGTAGCCCGCGTCGTCCAACCGTCCGTTGATGAAATCGTACAACGCCTTCAGGCGGTCGTAGTAGATCTCGATAAACTGCTTGTCACCGGTGGCGAAATAATATTCGTAGGCGCCGATGATCAGATACATGGAGTAATCGTTGATGTTGTTGATGTGCTGGATGTAGGGGGGCTTGCCCAGAAGGGCAATGATGGTGCGCTTGGTGATGGCGGGATCGAAATACAGGTAGCGGTTGGCCATGTAGGACTGATAGGCGTCTCCCGACCAGACCCAGCGGTCGCGCTTGATGCCGTCCAGATAGAACTCGCGGGAGTTGAGGTGGAGGGTGTAGGCGCAGATATCCCAGATCTTGTTGACGCTCCTTCGGTTACATTGGAAGGTGGCCCTGTCCTCAAGGGGGAGATACTCGTATTCTGCCCAGACCGAAAGGGGCTTCTTTTGCTCTGTCAGGATGCAGATGTAACGGAAGGCGCGGGGGGCGAGGCTGTAGGAGGTCTGACCGCTGACGCTCTCCTTGATGAGGGCCTCAGGGTAGTCCAGGGCTTCCTCACGGGATTCGCCGTAGGTCACCCGGATGGCGGCGTCCGCTTCGGCGCCCTCTATGCGCAGGACGCTGTACATTTCCCGTCCGAAATCGTAAAGCACGCCCGCCTCGGTTTGGGTGACCTTCACGGGGTCGCAGTGCTCATAGGCGAATTTGAAGATGCGGGGATCGTCGGTGGGCTGAGTATAAGCGGGGTCACATCCGACGGGGACGGCCTTGCCTGCCAGGTGATCGGTGAGCCAGGTTTCGTCCGAGACCAGATACTTGCTGTTGACGTACAGGCAGGGGAAGCCTTCGGTGGCCAGCATGCACACGCGCACGGCGTGATCGCCTGCGGGGACGCGGATATCGGTGTTCACAGGATGGCGCACGTTGTCAATGGTAACGTAGGCCTTATGGGGGGTGATGATGTGGACCGTGTCCTCCTCGTCGGAATGGTAGGCCTTGCCGAAGCTGGCGTTGGGGTAGGGGGCGGACATAGCCCAAAAGGGAGGATATTCGCAACCGAATTCCTCGCGGCGGGTGTGAAGCTTCATGCTGTGGTACAACTCGAAATCACCGTTGTACCAGATCCATTTTGCCTGTTTCATAGGGGACTCCTTTTCAGTGTATTGGGGGGTAATGGAGGGCAGGGGAAAACGTAGGTTGGGGGATTCGTCATATAAATTGTTGTTTAGCGGGCAGTGCCCGCGGCCATCGCTCGGGGTAGTGCATCCTGTGCTTACCACATCCCGCGATGGGCGATTCGTCATATAAATTGTTGTTTACCGGCCGTGCCGGCTGCCATTGCTCGGGGATGTTTAACCCATGCAGGCCGCATACCGCGATGGGCGATATAACGGTAAATTGTTGTTTATGGGCGTTTACTGACCAACGCGGTCATCCTGAGCAAGGCCGCTGGCCGCGCCGAAGGATCTCTTTATACCTGTAAAAAACCATTGTCATAAAAAGGTTTTGCTTCCTGTGGGATCCTTCGACTCGGGCATCGCCCTCGCTCAGGATGACTGTTTCAAGGCGGGGCACAACAACGCTAAACAACAATTTATCTGCCTAATCGCCCATCGCGGTATGCGGCCTGCATGGGCTGAACATCCCCGAGCTTTGGCTGCCGCACGGCGGCAAACAACAATTTACCGTTTTCAATCTAATCATACTATACCATATTTTCCCGGGAATTGCAAGTGGCGCAGACACTTAGAAGCACATTTTTTGAAAATTTTGGCAAGGCACTTTACAAAATCTCATGCTTGTGCTATAATGAAAGCACCACACAAAACTGAATACATGTATGCCTCAAACCGAAGTGGGTATTTTTACTATTGGTAAAAATGCTGACTTCCCTTTTCTCACTTCTGTTTGGGCGTGGAATCGGTTTTGTGTGGTAGCAAGATGAAGTCAAGCATTTTTCGGTGCGTGGCTTCGGCTGCGCACTTTTTATTTTTTAGGAGGAAACGTCATGAAAGACACGCTGAAAGATCTATGGTACGGAAACGTCGCGCCTCAAAGCAACGAGCATATCCACGCCGAGGAAATCAAGGAGCTTGCCGCGTATCTGGAAAAGCACCGCGCGGGTATCAACAACAGTCTGGACGGCGCCGGCAAGGAAAGCCTCCAAAAGCTGGCGGACTGCTACGATGAGATCTTGCTGTTGGAAAACGAAAACGCTTTTGCCCAGGGCTTTTCTTTGGCGGTCAGGATCCTCCTGGAGTCCCAAGCGTGATCCCAATACACAGGCCCTCGCTAAAAACAAGCATAATAGAAACCCGCCGTCGGACTTGGTGATCCTGACGGCGGGTTTTCCTATGTCGTAATTATTTTACAAACTCAGCGTAAATGGCTCTCAGCGCGTCCTCATACTCGTTTTCGTCCACACCCACGATGATGTTCAGCTCGGAGGAGCCCTGGTCGATCATACGGATGTTGACGTCGGCGCGAGCCAAGGCGTCGCACACACGGGCGGCCGTACCCTTGGCCTTGACCATGCCGCGGCCTACCACGGCCACCAGCGCCAAATCGTCCTCAATGAACACGCTGTCGGGACGAACGGTGCGGGAGATGGACTGCATGAGTCTGTCGCGGCGACCCTCCAGGGCATGGGAGGAGATCACGATACTCATGGTGTCGATGCCGGAGGGCAGATGCTCAAAGGAAATGTTGTTCTCTTCAAAGATCTCCAGTACCTTGCGACCAAAGCCCACCTCGGAGTTCATCATGTCCTTTTCGATGGTGAGCACCGAGAAGCCCTTCTTGCCGGCGATACCCGTGATGACCTTGCCCAGATCATAGCCCGTGGCGTGAGCGACGATCATGGTACCGGCGTCCTCGGGACGGTTGGTGTTGCGGATATTGATGGGAATGCCTGCCATACGAACGGGGAACACCGCATCCTCGTGCAGGACGGTGGCGCCCATGTAGGAAAGCTCACGGAGCTCACGGTAGGTGATCTCCTGGATGATGCAGGGATTGTCGATGATGCGGGGGTCGGCCATCATGAAGCCGGACACGTCGGTCCAGTTCTCGTAAAGATCCGCACCTGCGGCGCGGGCTACGATGGAGCCGGTGATATCCGAGCCGCCGCGGGAGAAGGTCTTGACCGTGCCGTTGGGCATGCCGCCGTAGAAGCCGGGGATAACGGCGTAGTCGTGCTGCTTCAGCTCATCGGAAAGCACGGCCTGGGTCTTTTCCTCGTCCAGGGTGCCGTTGTCACGGAAAAAGATAACGTTCTCGGCGTCAATGAAATCAAAGCCCAGATATTTAGCCAGAATCAGGCTGTTCAGATACTCGCCGCGGCTGGCGGCATAGTCACGGCCGGATGCGTGGAGCATGGCATTTTTGACGTATTCAAGCTCGCCGGACAGGTCGAAATCCAGGCCCAGCTCGTTGATGATGCTGTTGTATCTGTCACAGATACGGTCGTAAGCGGCGTCGATGACCTCGCGGGGCTCCTTGGCCTTGATGAGATTATAGCATTCGTAAAGCAGGTCGGTGACCTTGGTATCCTGCTTGTCGCGCTTGCCGGGGGCGGAGGGCACCACGAAGCGGCGGGTGGGGTCGGCCTTGACGATGGAGGCAACCTGTCTGAAATGATCGGCGTCGGCCAGAGAGCTACCGCCGAATTTGACTACTTTGATCATGGAATGAATCTCCTTTGTGAAATGATTCTATAGATATGTGATCCCTCTATCATGAAAATATGGGGATTGGGCTGAAAGGGTGAAGGGAGGGGAGGATGGTTTACTTTTCTCTTCCCGGGTGCTTGCTGTGGGGAAACGTACCGTGGGGCGGATGACCGTCAGGCGTTCTGCCCTCGGGGGGCATAGATTCCGCGGCTGATTCCCCCAAGACGCTCTCACCGTCGGTGATATACCGCTTGGCCTGGGTGGTGAACAGCTCGTAGTACCGTCCCTGCTTGGCCATGAGGGTGCGGTGATCGCCCTCCTCAATGAGCTTGCCGTATTCCAGCACAAGGATCTTGGAGGCAACCGTAGCGCTGGACAGGCGGTGAGACACGAAAATGGTGGTTTTATCCGTGCGGAGCCTGTCAAACTGGTTGAAGATCTCCTGCTCGGCCATGGGGTCGAGAGAGGCGGTGGGCTCGTCCAGAATGAGAACGTCGGACTCGCTGTAGAAGGCGCGGGCGATGGCCAGCTTTTGCCATTGGCCGATGGAGAGCTCAATGCCGTTCTCCTCAAAAATACGCATGAGGGGGGTGTTGTAGCCGTCGGGCAGGCGGGTGATGTAGTCCTCGGCGTCGGCTTCCTTGGCCGCTTGCATGACGGCCTGTTCGTCGGGCTTTTTGTAGATGTCACCGAACTGCACGTTCTCGGACACCGTCACCGCGTACTTGCCGAAGTCCTGGAAGATGATACCGAACATACGGTAGAGATCCTCCACCTCGTATACGCGGATATCCTGACCGTCCAGCAGAATGCGACCCTCGGTGGGATCGTACAAGCGGGTCAGAAGCTTGAGCAGGGTGGTTTTTCCTGCGCCATTGAGGCCCACCAGCACCAAGGTCTCCCCGGGGCGGATGGTAAAGCTTACGTCGTCCAGCACCTTTCTTTCGGTGCCGGGGTAGATGAAGCTGACGTGCTCAAAGGTGATGGTATGGGGCTGACCGTGTGCCACCTTGAGGGGCGCATCCTTGGGGGTATCGCCCGTAATGATCCCGGGCTGAGGCACCACCGAAGGCTCTTCCTTGAGGAAGGAGGTCAGATTGTCGATGAAGAGGGTACCCTCGTAAATGGTGGCGGACACCGAAATGAGGGCGGCTACCTGACCGGCGATAGAGGTCAGCGCGCCTGTGTAGAGGGAGTAGTCGCCGATCATGTCCTTGCCTGTGACCACGAGATACGCAAACCAGGCGAAGAACGCGCAGTTGACCACAGAGGAGACAACGGTGATGGCCACGTGCCAGGCATTCTCCCGGAGGATGAGGGCGCGGATGCCCGAAAAATACTTGTCAAAGGTCTCGCGGTATCGGCCGATGAAGGTGTCGGCCAGGCCGAACATTCTGACTTCCTTGGCCATGTCCTTGTTGACCATCAGATCGGAATAGTAATTCATCTGTCTGCGGTCCTTGGAGCGGCGGCGCATGTATTGGAAGTTTTTGCGGCGGTAGTAGAAATTGATGATGGCGGAGGGGACGGAAACGGCGATCATCACCAGCGCCGCCCACCACATATTGGCGTCCACAATGAGGATGACCAGGTAGGACACAAAGGTGATAACGGTACTGACGATGGAGAAGGTGGCCGACAGGATCTGGATGGGGCGCATGCCCGCTTCGCGGTTGGCGTTTTCCAGCTTTTCGTAGAAGGCGGGCAGGTCGAAGGAGCAGATGTCCAGCTCCTTGGCCTTGTGCATGATCTCCAGCTTGACGGTTCTCACCACCAGCTCACCCGCAATACGGGTGACCGTATTTTTCAGGGTGTTGACGATGCTGTTCAGGATGTTGTAGGCAAACATGAAGACCAGCAGGAAGAAGACGGTGTGTTCGAGGAAGGCCTTCAGGTCACCCGAAAAGGAGCCGTGACTGCTTTGCAGAGCGTTGAGCACCTGCTGGGAAATCTTGGAGCCCACCACGGGCATGATGCCCTGGAACAACGCAATGAAAAGCATGGCAAAAAGGATCCAGGGACCGGTTTTCCATACCAGCTTGAAAATATAGGCCATGCGGGTGAAAAAGCCACCCAAAAGGGCTTTCAGATAGCGAGGAACGTCCCCGAGGTTCTTGGGAGGGGGGATCTGGGCGTATTGGAATTGTCTCATGCCGGGAGGAGGTCCGGGAGGCATCAGAGATCACACCTTTCTCTTTGGATTTGGTGAGTCAATACATTTTTGTCCGATATATAATCTAAATATTAATTTTACCATTATACCTTGAACGGTTGTGGAATATAATGTAATAATTTTGTAAATTGATGCGAGAAAAAACGAAAAACATCATATGGGGCAATTGAAGATTTTTATATTGACAATGCGTTTTTTTCGGTGTATAATATATTATGGATATCGTTTTACTCTTCCCGCATCACGCGAGAACAAGCCGAAAGGAAATCAATACCATGGATGCAAAAAAGCTGACTGAACTTCAAAAAAATGCCACAGAGATCCGCATGGGGATCATCGAGGGCGTACACGCCGCAGGCGCGGGTCACCCCGGCGGCTCCTTGTCTATCGCTGATCTGATGGCGTATTTGTATTTTGCCGAGATGAAGGTGGATCCCAAGGATCCCAAGAATCCCGACCGCGACCGTCTGGTGCTGTCCAAGGGTCACGCCGCCCCCGCCCTCTATGCCACTCTCGCGCTGAAGGGCTACTTCCCTGTGGAGGATCTCAAGACCCTCCGCCAGGCGAATTCCCACCTGCAGGGTCACCCCGACATGAAAAAGACTCCCGGCGTGGACATGACCTCGGGCTCTTTGGGTCAGGGTATTTCCGCCGCTTGCGGTATGGCACTCTGCGCAAAGCTTGATAAGAAGGACTACCGCGTCTACGCCATTGTCGGTGACGGCGAGAGTGAGGAGGGTCAGGTTTGGGAGGCCATTATGTTCGCCGCCCACAACAAGCTGGACAACCTCTGTATCATCATTGACTATAACGGTCTGCAGATCGACGGCGCCATCCATGAGATCGTCAGCCCCGCTCCCTACGAGGAGAAGATCGCCGCTTTTGGCTGTCACCCCATCACCATAGACGCCCACGATCTCCTCGCCATCGAGGCCGCTGTTGAAGAGGCTAAGACCGTCAAGGAGAGACCCACGGTCATCGTGGCCAAGTCGGTGAAGGGCAAGGGTGTTTCCTTCATGGAAAATCAGGTCAAATGGCATGGCTCCGCGCCTAATGACGAGCAATATGCACAGGCCATGGCTGAGCTGAACGCCACTTTGGCCGCGCTGTGAGAAAGGGGGATACACACATGAAATTGGGAGATAAGATCGCTACCCGTGAAGCCTACGGCAAGACGCTGGTAGAGTTGGGTGAAAGCAATGACTTTGTGGTTCTGGATGCCGACCTCGCGGAGGCGACCAAGACTGTATACTTCAAGAAAGCCTTCCCCGACCGCTTTGTTGATTGCGGTATCGCTGAGGGCAATATGATCGGCGTGGCCGCAGGTCTGGCCGCCGCCGGCAAGACCGTGTTCGCCTCTTCCTTTGCCATGTTCGCCGCCGGACGCGCCTTTGAGCAGATCCGCAACAGCGTGGCATACCCCCATCTGAACGTCAAGATTGCCGCTACCCATGCGGGTATTACCGTAGGCGAGGACGGCGCTACCCACCAGTGCAACGAGGACATCGCCCTCATGCGTACCCTGCCCGGTATGCTGGTCATCAATCCCTCCGACGCCGTTGAGGCTCGGGAGGCTATGAAATTTGCCCTGGAGCATGACGGCCCCTGTTACCTCCGCTTCGGTCGCTATGCGGTTCCTGTGCTTCACGACCCCGACACCTATACCTTTGAGCTGGGTAAGGGCGAGGTTCTGAGAGACGGTACCGACGTGACCATCGTGGCTACAGGTCTCATGGTCTCCATGGCTCTGGAAGCCGCCGAGACCCTCTCTGCCGAGGGTATTTCCGCCCGCGTCATCAATATGGCCACCATCAAGCCCCTGGACGGTGAACTGCTCACCAAGGCCGCCCGCGAGACGGGTGCTGTGGTTACTGCTGAGGAGCATAGTATCATCGGTGGTTTGGGCTCTGCCGTGGCTGAAACGCTTTCCGAGAGCTGCCCCGTGCCCGTGCTTCGTGTGGGCGTTATGGATTCCTTTGGAAGATCCGGCAAGGTGCCCCCCCTCTTGGAGATGTACGGTTTGACCCCCGCTTGCATTGCCGAGAGAGCCAAGGCCGCCATTGCCGCCAAGAAAGTTTGACGCAGACCTGATTTATATGAGAGCGCCCGATCCGTGCAGGATTGGGCGCTTTTGACGCGGCAGAAAGCCTGAGATATTTTTGCGGAATCTTGTGTAATCTTTTCAAATTACCTTGACTTTACACCCGAAAAAATGTATAATAAAAATGTATGTGTATTTTAGTCCTGATGTGAAAGAAGGTATGCGTATCATGGCAAGGACTGCCGCTCTCGGCAAGAGAGATATGAATATGACCGAAGGCCCGCTTTTGGGGAAAATGATTGTTTTTACCCTCCCCGTCATGGCCTCGGGTATGCTTCAACTGCTGTTCAACGCCGCTGATGTTATGGTGGTGGGAAAATTCGCGGGGGAGGCCGCCATGGCGGCCGTGGGCTGCTGCGGTGCCCTCATTAATCTCATCATCAACCTGTTCATTGGTCTGGCCGTGGGTGCCGGCGTCATCGCTGCCCAGGATATCGGTGCCAAACGCTACGAGGGTGTGAAGCGGTTGGTCTCCACCGCTCTGACCTCGTCTATCGTGGGCGGTATCTTCGTGGGTGTCCTCGGCTTTATACTGGCTGAGCCCTTGCTCATCCTCATGGATACGCCCGACGACGTACTGGCCGAAGCAGTCCCGTATATGCGCGCTTACTTTTGCGGTATCCCCGGTTGTCTGATCTACAACTACATGGCCGCCATCCTTCGTTCCACGGGCGACACCAAGCGCCCCCTGTATTTCTTGTCGGCGGCGGGTGTGGCTAACGTGTTCATGAATCTGCTCATGGTCTGTGTGTTCCACCTGGGTGCTATCGGCGTGGGCATTGCTACCGCCGTGGCACAGTACGTATCTGCCACGTTGATCCTCGTTTACATGAGCCGCATGGATAGCTACTGCCGTATCACGGGCTTTGCCGTGGACAAGAGCAAGCTTCTCCGCATGATCACCATAGGGCTTCCCGCAGGACTTCAGGGTTGTATGTTTTCCCTGTCCAACGTGCTGATCCAGTCCAATATCAATACCTATCCCACCCCCGTCATCGCAGGCAACACGGCGGCCGGTAATCTGGAAGGCTTTGTCTATACCGCTATGAACTCGGTCTATCAGACCGCTCTGACCTTCATTGGTCAGAATGTGGGCGCGGGGAAGTACGAGCGCATCAAAAAGATTTCCGGTCTCTGCGTGGCCATGGTGTCGGTCATTGGCCTGACCTTGGGCACGGGACTGGTTGTTTTCGGTGACAAGCTGCTGCTTCTGTATGCTTCGGGCGAGAACGTGGAGGCAGTGATCGCTGCCGGCTTGAACAGACTGAGTATCATTGCTGCCAGCTATGTGCTTTGCGGCCTCATGGACGTGGGATGCGGTATTCTGCGTGGCATGGGCAGGGCCATCCAGCCTATGATCGTATCTCTGCTCGGCTCCTGCGCTTTCCGTATCATCTGGGTCAAGACCGTCTGCCCCCTGTTTCCGGGACAGATCCTGGCCCTCTACATCAGCTATCCCATCTCCTGGATCCTGACCGCAGGCGTCCATTACTTATTCTGCTTCTATTTCTACCGCCGCCTGATGAAAAAGCATCGAGAGGCCAATCTGCTAACCCAAACCCTATAACGAAAGGAAACCAATATCCATGTCCGATATCAACTATACCGCCCGCGCGGCAGAGAACAGACAGAGATTCATTGATATTTTCAAGTCCAAGATCACCCGTGAGGGCAGCGAAAAGCTGCTGGCCTTCCTGACCTCCGACGGCTGTGATTTCTTTACCGCCCCCGCATCTACCCGTTACCATGGCAACTATGAGGGCGGTCTCTGCGAGCATAGCCTTAACGTGTACGACGCGCTGGTGGATATTCTGGCCCGTCCCCGTGTCCGCGATTTGTACGGCATCAGCTACTCCGACGAGAGCATTGCCATTGCCGCTCTGCTTCACGATCTGTGCAAGGTGAACTTTTACAAGGTTTCCACCCGCAACGTGAAAAACGAGCAGGGAAGATGGGAGGCCGTGCCCTTCTACACCATTGAGGACAATCTGCCCTACGGCCATGGCGAGAAGTCGGTTTACATCGTGTCGGGCTACATGCGGCTGACCCGCGACGAGGCCTTTGCCATCCGTTATCATATGGGCTTCTCGGGCCCCGAGGATCCCGGCAACGTGGGCAAGGCGCTGGAGATGTTCCCCTTAGCGTGGGCGCTCTGCGTGGCGGATATGGAAGCGGCTTACTTCATGGAGGGAAGCCCCAAGAAGTGAGATACTCGCTTCGCTCGTGTGAAATTCGCCTGCGGCGAGTGAAATTTTCGCTTCGCAAAAGTGAAATTCGCAAGCCGTTGGCTTGCGAGTGAAGGAAGGTTTTGCTTTGCAAAACCAATTGATTTAAAGTAGGAGGAAATCCCTATGGGTAGGAGCTTAGGTTATTTTGATTCCGAAGAATTGGATCGCCCGGAACTGAATAAATGCCCCGAATGTGAGTGCTATTTTGCCTCGGAGGAATGTCCTCTCTGCGGTAAGGTCTGCCCCGAAGCCTTCAGGGCAGGGAACCGGGCGGCGGTGAAGAAGCCCAAACGGAGGCGCAACGCCTCGGGACGGGTGCAATTCATTCCCTGGTATCACACCTGGTGGTTCATCCTCATCATGATGTTTGCCATGCCCGTGGTGGGGATCATTCTGTTCTTCTCAAGTCCCTATTCGAAGACGATCAAGATCATCGGCGCGGTGCTGGGAATTTTGTATTTTGTGTTTATTTATCTCGGCGTGGGCTGGATGCTGCTTGACATGGTTTTCTCGGAGGATCTGGTTAACGACAAGATCTCTCGTGAGGCATACGTGGCGCGGTGTGATGACATGAGTCCGGAGGAATACCACCGTGATGCCTATAACGAGGGAAATTATGTGACCATGGAGCTGACGGTGGCATCTGTTTACACCGAAGCCGGCGACTATTACGGCGATCGCTACTATCTTTGCCGTGATCAGAGCGGCGGAGATCTGTACGTGCTGTTGCTGGATTGCAGCATAGACAAAAAAACTAATTATCTGGAAGGGGATATGATCCGGGTCTACGGTGAGTGCTCCGGTATTGCTGAGTACGATATCGGCACACTCCAAAGCGGCGTTCCATGCCTTTACATGGCCTACAGCGAGCTCGTGGGATAAAATTCGTATATTTCGGCTTTTTTGCGGCATACTACCTCCCAAAGAGGTGACTACCGCTATGAATATGAATAAAGAAACCTACAAAAAATACGCCGAGGCCCGAGCACCCCGATCACCCATTCTGAAAAACTGTATCCGCGCCTTTCTTGTGGGCGGTCTCATCTGCACCCTTGGTCAGGGACTTCGTGATATTTACACCCGTCTCTGCGGCATGAACCGCGAGGACGCGGGAACCCTGACCGCCGTTACCCTTGTGTTTGTTGCCGTCCTGCTGACGGGATTTGGTATCTTCGACCGCATCGCCAAGTTCGCGGGTGCTGGGACGCTGGTGCCCATCACGGGCTTTGCCAACGCCGTGGCTTCCCCTGCCATTGACAGCCAAAGTGAGGGCTGGGTGCTGGGCGTGGGCGCCAAAATCTTTACCGTGGCCGGCCCTGTGCTGCTCTACGGCACCCTGGCGGGGGCGGTGTATGGGGTGATCTATTGGATCGCAACGCTTTTTTGAGATATGAGATACACGCCGAGCAAGCCTGAGCAAAGCTCGGCAGATACAAGATACAAGATAGACACGCCTGTTTCCATATCTTGTATCTCGTATCTCGGTATCTTGTATCTGCCCTCAATATTACACATGAAAGGAATCTTTTTATGGGTAAGCATTACCTTGTCAACGACTCCCTTTTCTACGCCGACAATCCCTATGTGGCGAAGAATCCATTCCTCTCCATGGAGGCGGAGGACAAGCCTCTGCCTACATACGCGGAAGCGAAGGACAGACTTCCCAAACCCATCTGGCCGGGACATGAGGATGCCCTCGCCTGCTACGACAAAACCTGGGAGATCGCCTTCCGCAACCTCCGAAAGCCCAACGCCGCAGGGGGCTTTGTGTCCAACTTCATCGACACCGCCTTCAACGGCTATCTGTTCATGTGGGATTCCTCCTTCATCGTCATGTTCGGACGGTATGGTTCTCACGTGTTCAATTTTCAAAAAACGCTGGACAATCTCTACTCCCATCAGCACAGAGACGGCTTTATCTGCCGCGAGATCTGCGAGGATGAGCCGGGCGAGCAGTTCCAGCGCGACGATCCCTCCTCCACAGGCCCCAACATCATGCCTTGGAGTGAGTGGGAATATTACCAGCTCACGGGCGACAAGGACAGATTGGAAAAGATCTTCTATCCCCTCCTGGCCTACCACAAGTGGCTCCAGCTTAACCGTACCTGGCGGGACGGGGCCTACTGGTCCACGGGTCTGGCCTGCGGCATGGACAACCAGCCCCGCGTGGAAAAGCACTATTGTGAGCATCAGTCCCACGGCCACAGCATCTGGGTGGATGCCTGCATTCAAATGGTCATCAGTGGCAAGGTGTTGATCGAGATGGGCAAGATCCTCGGTCACGAAGAAGACACGGCGTGGCTTGCCGAGGAAGTGGAAATGCTTACCGCCCTCATCAACGAAAAGCTCTGGAGCGAGGAGGATGCCTTCTACTTTGATATGTGGCGAAGCGGGCTGTCGGGTGTTAAATCCATCGGCGCCTACTGGTCACTGCTGGCGGATATCGTTCCCGCCGAGAGGCTTCCTCGCTTCATCGCCCACCTGGAAAATCCCAAGGAATTTAAACGCCCCCACAGAGTTCCCACCCTGTCCGCCGACCATCCTGACTATCATGAGGACGGTCACTACTGGAAGGGAAGCGTGTGGGCACCTACCAACTACATGGTGCTGAAGGGCCTCGACCGCGTGGGCTACCACGCCCTCGCCCATGAGATTGCTTGTAACCATCTGGATAACGCTGTCAAGGTATTCAACACCACCGGCACGGTCTGGGAGAACTACTCTCCCGAGTTCGAGCAGCCCGGCAACCCCGCCCGCCCCGATTTCGTGGGCTGGACGGGACTCATCCCCATCGCGGTGCTCATCGAGTATGTGTTCGGCATCAAGGCGGACGCGAAGAATGATGAGATCGTGTGGCGGGTGAATCTTACCGAGGAGCATGGCATCGAAAAGTACCCCTTCGGCGGAAGATTCGTGGATCTCTGCTGTGAGGCCAGAGAGGATGTCGCCGCTGAGCCTGTGGTGACTGTCAAGTGTGATAGCCCCGTCCGTGTCAGAGTGATCTGGGAGGGTGGGGAGAAGGTTGTCGGATAAGGCTTTCTCTACCGTAGGGGAGGCGTTTTGCCTCCCGCTGACCCTCAAATTTTTTCGTACTTATTTTCGTTTCAAAAGTTTTCGGTAGGGGAGCCCCCTCCCCTATGATCATATTTTTTAGTCTCTATAACCGAAAGGAGAATACATATGAACTTTGATTTCAAAAACATCGACAAAAAGTACCGTCCCGTACCCTTCTGGTCCTGGAACGAGAAGCTGAACGTCCCCGAGACCCTGCGCCAGGTGGGGCTCATGGACGACGTCGGCATTGGCGGCTTCTTCATGCACGCCCGCGGCGGCCTGCAGACCGAGTACATGGGGGATGAGTGGTTCGAGAACGTCACCGCCTGCGTGGAGGACGCCGAGAAGCGGGGTATGCACGCCTGGGCCTATGACGAAAACGGCTGGCCCTCGGGCTTCGGCGGCGGCGTGGTCAACGGCAAGGGCCTGAAGTATCAGCAGAAGTACCTCCGTGTCCGCACTTTCACCCCCGACCTGGAGGATCCCCGCGGTGACAACATCATCTGCTGCTTCGAGAACTACTGCTTCTACTACGACGTCAACCCCTTCTACGTGGACACCCTGGACGGGGAAGTGATCGCCGACTTTATCAATGAGATCTACGAGCCTTACTACGCCAAGTACGGCTCCAATTTCGACGGCTTTTTCACCGACGAGCCCCAGATCTCCCGTAACGGTATTCCGTGGAGCTTCATCCTTCCCGCAGAGTATGAGAAGGCCTACGGCGAGCCCATCTACGACCATCTCATCGAGCTGTTCGTGGCCCGCGGGGACTACCAGACCACCCGTATGCGCTTCTGGAAGCTGGTCACCGAGCTGTTCTCCAAGAACTTCATGAAGCAGATCTATGACTGGTGCGTGGCTCATGATCTGGGCTTTACCGGCCACATGGTGCTGGAGGAGTCTTTCCACGCCCAGCTGACCTCCAACGGCGCTTGTATGCCTCACTACGAGTACCTCACTATCCCCGGTATGGACTGGCTCTGCCGTCCCATCTTCCATTGTCTCACCATGGCCCAGCTCTGCTCTGCCGCCGCCCAGACCGGCAAGAAGCAGGTGCTCTCCGAGACCTTTGCCCTCTGCGGCCACAACGTGGGCCACGACGAGCTGAAGCGCAACTACGAGTGGATGATGGTCCGCGGTGTCAACCTCATGTGCCAGCACCTGGAGGGCTACTCCCTGCGAGGCATCCGTAAGCGCGACTATCCTCCGGCCATGTACTGCCAGCAGCCCTGGTGGGCCGACTACAAGGTCTTCAACGACGCCATGAGCCGCATCGGCATGCTCCTGGCCGAGGGTGAGATCAAGGTCAACACCCTGGTCATGCACACCCAGACCTCCGCCTGGATCTGCTACGACGACAAGGCAAACGAGAACCTGAACTACTACAACGAGGAGCTTCTGAAGGTCATGTCCGCTCTGGACGCCAAGCACGTGCTCTACCACCTGGGCGACGAGATCCTCATGGAGCGTCACGGCCGCGTGGAGGGCGCCGAGCTGGTCATCGGCGAGATGCGCTACAACAAGATCGTCATTCCTCCCCACATCGCCTTCCTCCCCAACACCAACAAGCTGCTGGAGGAGTACAAGGCAAACGGCGGCCTGATCGTCACCGCAGACGAAATTGAGGCCGATCCCATCATCGACAATCCCGCCGTCACCTACATCTTCCGCGAGTTCCCCGCCGAGGGCTTCACCATGCGCTACTTCGTCAACTCCACCGACTCCGAGCAGGCCGCTACCTTCACCTGCGGCGGTAAGATCATGGATCCCGCTACCGGCGATCTCCTGCCCTTCGACGGCACTCACGTGTTCCCCAAGTGGGGCAGCCTGGTCATCATCGACGACGGCACTCCCGCAAGTGAGCCTGTCAAGAAGCCTGCTATTCCCGCCATCGACCTGACCGGCGCATGGAAGGTCACCTCCGCTACCGAGAACGCCCTCACTCTGGACACCTGCGACTACTGGTTCGACGGCAAGCTGGAGGAGGAGAACGGCTACATCCTCAACGTGGGCTCCCGCGCCCTGGAGCTGAAGCGTCCCGTGGATATCCGTTGCGCCTTCAAGGTCAACGCCGAGTACGTCCCCGAGACCCTGTATCTGGCCTGCGAGACCCCCGAGATCTTCGACATCACCGTTAATGGTAAGGTCGTCGATACCACCAAGGATTGCGGCTTCTTCTGCGATCACTCCTTCAGGAAGCTGGATATTTCGGGCCTGATGCAGGTGGGCCAGAATGTCATTGAGACTCACGTGCTGTTCACCCAGTCCGATGAGGTTTATGAGAACATCGAGAAGGGCAAGCAGTTCGAGAGCGAGAAGAACAAGCTGACCTACGACATGGAGATCGAGGCCATGTACCTGGTGGGCGACTTCGGCGTGAAGGGTATCGGCACCTTCGAGGAGATCCCCAACAAGGCCTCCTTCTTCGATGGCTCCTTCACCCTGGTCAAGCCCGCAAGCGAGATCACCCTGAAGAACATCGAGCGTCAGGGCTACCTCTTCTTCTCGGGCGAGCTCTGTGTGGAGAAGACTCTGACCCTCAGCGAGGGCGACACCGCCCGTGAGCTGGTCTTTGAGAAGTCGGGTCTCAACGCCATCCGCGTAAATGTCAACGGCGAAGACGTGGCCACCGTCATGTGGGCGCCCTACTCGGTGGATCTGACCCCCTACCTCCAGGCAGGTGACAACGTGATTAAGCTGACTCTGGTCAACAACCTCCGCAACCTCCTGGGTCCCCACCACCACGTGGGCGGTGAGCTGCTGGCGGTCGCGCCTCCTCACTTCTACAAGGAGCCCTGCATCTGGAACGGCTACTCGGGCGGCTACTTCACCGAGAAGTACAGCTTCGTCAATACAAGTCTTGAATAACAAAAGGGGCTATCTCTCAGAGATAGCCCCTATCTTTATGGGGATTTATGGGATCGGTATGTCAGATGTGGATATTGCATGCTCTCGGCCTGTATCTCTTGACAAAAAAGATCAGCGGAGGGACAACCCAAAATATCTTTCGGCGTTTTGGAAGCAGATATCCTTTATCAGCCCTCCGAGGGTGTCCATGTCCTGAGGGTACTCTCCCGACTCCACCCATTGACCCATCAGCTCGCAGAGAATGCGGCGGAAGTATTCGTGACGGGTGTAGCTGAGGAAGCTACGGGAGTCGGTGAGCATACCGACGAAATTGCCCAGGATGCCAACGGCTGCCAGATCGGTCAGCTGCTTTCTCATGCCCGGGATGTGGTCGTTGAACCACCATGCGCTACCGTGCTGTACCTTCCCGGGAACACCCTCTCCCTGGAAGGCGCCGGCCAGTACTGCCAGATAGGCATTGTCGGATTCCCGAAGACTGTACAGAATGGTCTTAGGCAGAAGATCACGGGCATCCAGCCAATTGAGAAGCCCTGCCATGGCATCGCTGCCTCTGTCGGGACCGATACAGTCGAAGCCGGTATCCGGGCCAAGCTCCGCAAAGCGCTTGCTGTTGGGGTTGCGCAGGCAATTACAATGGATCTGCATGACCCAGCCAAGACGAGCGCACTCGGCGCCGCAGTAGAGCAGAAGGTAGGTCATGTAGCCTGCCGTTTCTTCTTCGGACAGGGGGCGTCCGCTCATGGCCTTGGTGAAGATGGCATCTGCCGCATCCCGGGAAATGGGGCGATAGACCATATAGTCCATGCCCAGGTCTGCCGCCCGGCAGCCGTGAGATGCGAAATGCGCCATGCGGAGGTTCAGCGCTTGGGTAAGATCCGCAACGCCTCGGATCTCCATGCCCAGGGTGTCGGAGAGCTTCTGAATGTACTCCCGCCAACCGGCCTTATGGATATGAATGGCCTTGTCGGGACGGAAGGTGGGAGCTACGATGACGTCAAAGGTAGGATCCGCGGCCAGCTTTTCGTGATAGATCAGGTCGTCGGTGGGATCGTCGGTGGTACCGATAAAGGCCACGCGGCTTTTTTTAATGATGCTTCTGACCGAAAGCTCGGGAGACTTGAGCGCCTCCTCTGCGATGCGCCAGACCTCGGGTGCGGTATCGGCGTTCAGGATACCTTCGTAGCCGAAATACCGCTTCAGCTCTAGGTGACACCAATGGTACATGGGATTGCCGATGGCGCGAGGCAGGCAGGCGGCGAACTTGAGGAATTTGTCATAGTCCGACGCGTTTCCCGTGATGTACTTTTCGGGGATGCCGTTCCAACGCATGAGGCGCCATTTATAATGGTCTCCGGACAGCCAGAGCTGGGTCAGATTCTCAAAGCGCTTGTCCTCCCAGATTTCTTTGGGGCTGACATGGCAATGATAGTCTATGATGGGAAGCTCGGCGGCGTAATTGTGATACAGGGTGCGTGCGGTTTCCGTGGACAGCAGAAAATCCGAGTCCATAAAAGCTTTTGCGGTATGGGGTGCCATAGGAACCTCCTCGGTTATGAAGTTTTCTTTGCGGCGTGTGCCGACCATAGAAATATTTTTGAAAATACTATAGCATTAGCATAACATAAAACTGTAAATATTGCAAGATGTGTATTGGTATATTTTTTGAAATCTCCCGCTTTTGCGTTTGGGATCACAGATATCTGAAACTCATACTTCTGCCAATCTTCTCTCCCTCGGAAAGAATACCCAGCTTAATCATCAGGCGAAGCATACTGTAGGTGGTTTTCCCGCGGATGCCCGTGGCTTTGGCATATTCCGCGGCGGTGAAGGGCGCGTTGCGCAGATCCTCCGGTAAAAAGTAAAAAGCATAATCCTCGGGCTCGTACAGCATAATATCTCCGAGGAGCGCTGTGGGAAATCGCTCGTAGCGGCTGGCGCGGGACTTCTTTTCCTTGCCGTAGCCGTCGAGCAGACGGTATTCTTCAATTTCCAACAACAACAGCCGAATGGAAAAGCGAGGGCTTCCAATGAAATCGGATAACCAATAAAGCTCTTTGGCCACGTCTCTCACCCGTCCCCGTCGGGGGCTTTTGTTGCGACTGGCCACCCGCCCATCGGCAGGATCAATCCAGGAAAGATATTTGATCCCTGCCATAGGGTGAACTACGGTAACACGGTAGGGCGTGTTGTCAAGATACCATTGTATTTTGGAACGGAGGGGGTAAAATCCGCCTGTCTGGACTTCAAAAATACAATTCTCTGCCAGCACGTCCGCTACGGGCTTGCGGCCGCCCTTAGGGCGCTCGTCGGCGGGCAGTATGGATATGAGGGGGATCTCGTGGGTGGACACGTCCTCGCAGAGGTAGCGTTTTACTGTAGCGTGAAGGCGCTTTTCCTGTAGCGTGCCGATGAGGGGGGCTTGCTCCTCTCCATGGGACGGCTGAGATCCATGCCACGGCATGGCGGAAACCTCTGCGGCGATCCGTGCGAAATGAAGCTGCTCAGCCGGGGCGGGCTCCCCCTCAAAGACCCACACTTTTTTGGTATTTTTTTCTTTTTTTGAAGTTTGATCTACAGACATACAGGCTCCTTATATGACAAATGGAAAGAATGTGGGGCGATGCACGCAGGCTCTAAAAACTGCTACACATGATTGCCTCGGGATCGGCGCATAGTAAGAAAGGCAGCATTTGAAAGGTCAGCTTCAGAGGCGACCTGAAATCCATGCAGGCTGAAAAGGAAGAGATAGTAACATGAAAAACAAATATATCAGGCTTTTATGCCTCGTGATGACCGCAGTTCTGTTGATTTTCAGCGGTATTGTGGTTACCTCGGCGGCGGGGAGCACGACACCTCCGACTTCGGTGGGGCAGGTCTACCTGGGGGGTATGCCCTTTGGGGTGAAATTCAACACCGAGGGCGTCATGGTGGTGGGCTTTTGCGACGTGAACCGAGCCGAGGGATCAAAGGAGCATGCGGTCAATCCCGCTAAGGACGCGGGCATCAGGCTCAAGGATGTGATCACACACGTCAACGGTACGCCCCTGACAGGCGCGGAGGACTTGACAAAAGCCGTGGAAAACTGCGGCGGTAAGCCTCTCGCGCTGACGGTGCGCCGTTTGACCGCCAAGTCGAATGCGACGAAAAGCATCAAAAATGACAGAAACGGTTTCAAAAACGTGGGGAGCGAGGTGCTGGTCATCAATGTGACCCCGATTAAATGTGGAAACGACGGTCGCTATAAGACGGGGCTTTGGATTCGTGACAGTGGCGCAGGTATCGGCACCGTGACCTTCGTCATGCCTGCCACCAACGCCTTTGCGGGGCTGGGACACGGTATTTGTGACGGAGATACGGGGGAGCTGATCCCCATGCAGAGAGGGCAGGTCACCGACGTGACCATCAGCGGTATCGACCGTGGCGAGCCCGGAGATCCCGGTGCCATCAAGGGCTACTTTGCCCCCGGAAAAACGGGAACTCTGTTGGGCAACACCGAGTGCGGTGTCTACGGTATTTACGCCAGCCGACCTGCTACGGCCGCGAAAAAGGTAAGTATTGCTCCGAGGCAAGAGGTGCATGACGGTGACGCCACCATCCTGTGCACCCTGGATGACGGCAACCTGGGGGCGTACACCGCCACGGTCAGCCAGATCGACACGACGGCCCGAGGCTCCAAATGCTTTACCGTCAAGGTGACCGATCCCAAGCTCATCGAGAAAACGGGAGGTATCGTTCAGGGGATGTCGGGGAGTCCCATCCTCCAGGACGGTCGGCTCATCGGTGCTGTGACTCACGTGCTCATCAACGATCCCACCACGGGGTACGGGATCTTTATCGACAATATGCTCAGGGATATGCCGGAGCTTTTGAAGTAAAAAACAGGGTCGTCACCAGGTGATGACCCTATTTTAACATATATTTGGGAAAATTTCAACGATTTCCAAAAAAACTCCTTGATCCAACGCTCCATTTTTGGTAGAAGTATTTCTTGACACGTCTCCCCGTTTGTAGTATAATTTTTTATCATAGGAGACTTGAAGGCCTCCGCAAATCACGGAGGATCGCACCATGAACCTGAAGGAAAGCCCCAAGAAGCCCGTCATCCTCATCGGCATGCCGGCCTGCGGCAAAAGCACCGTGGGTGTGCTTTTGGCCAAGCGGCTGGGCTATCGCTTTGTGGACTCCGATCTCCACATCCAGGAGGCCGAGGGAAAGCTCTTGCAGGAGATCATCAATGAGCAGGGCATGGAGGGATTTATCAAGATCGAAGAAAAGGTCAATCTGGATCTGGGTACCTCCGATAGCCGTTGGGTCATTGCCACCGGTGGCAGCGCGGTTTATAGCCCCGCCGCCATGGCGCATTTTCGCGAGATCGGCACCGTGGTCTACCTGAAGCTCTCCTACAAAACCGTCCGTCGCCGTCTGGGAAATTTTTCCCACCGCGGGGTGGTCATGCCTGAGGGCTACACCCTTCGGCGTCTCTACGACGAGCGGTGCTCGTTATATGAAAAATATGCCCATATCACTATTGAAGAAGTACCGATGCCTGCGTCTGCACCTGCCGGGGAAGGGGATACCCCAAAAAGGCGTTACCGCAGAAGTATTGATCAGACCCTTGAAGTTCTGTGCGGTGCATTGGGTGTTGAATAAATGTGAAAGAAGGAATCACTATGTCCTATCAAAGAATCCTCACCATCCAGGATATTTCCTGCCTGGGTCAATGCTCCCTCACCGTGGCGCTCCCTATCCTGTCAGCCTGCGGTCACGAGACCTGCATCCTCCCCTCTGCGGTGCTGTCAACCCACACCGCGGGATTTAAGGGCTTTACTGTCCGTGATCTCTCGGAGGATCTGCCTGCCATCTCTGCCCATTGGAAAAAGTCCGAGATGTATTTTGACGCGATCTATACGGGCTATCTCGGTAGCATCGGTCAGATTGATGACGTGAAGAACATTTTTAAGACCAACGCTGCCGTGGGGTGCATCAACATCGTTGACCCCGCCATGGGGGATAACGGCAAGCTCTATCCCGCCTTTGACGTGGCCTACGCCAATGCCATGAAGACCCTTTGCGCCGAAGCTGACATTCTCCTCCCCAACATCACCGAGGCCTGCTATCTCACCGATACGGAATACAGGGAGTGCTATGATCACGACTATGTCATGACACTTCTTGAAAAGCTGTATGCTCTCATGGGAGGGAAGGGAACCGTGGTGCTCACCGGTGTGGGCTACGACGCCGAAACCACCGGCGTGTCGGTGTATGCCGACGGCGCGGAGCAGTATTATCCTCACCGCCGCATCTCCAGGGGATGCCACGGCACGGGAGATGTGTACGCCTCCGCCTTCGTGGGCGCGTTCATGAAGGGCAAGAATGCCTTCGAGTCTGCCAAAATCGCCGCGGATTACACCCTCCGTTGCATTGAGTACACCCAGGATGACCCTGCCCATTGGTACGGCGTGAAGTTCGAGCCTGTGCTCCGGGAGCTGATGGATATGCTGAAGGCGTGACACATAAAAAGCACGAGACTTTTGTTCGGTCTCGTGCTTTTTTATTGAGATCAGGTATTCAGCGCCTCGGTAACCAGCCTTGTTGCCAGAGAAAAGCCTTGAGCGAAGGCGTTTTCACACTCTGTGAGTAAAAGCTCGTCGTAGCAATCCTTGTACTTTTGCAAAATCTCTTTGTCGTGATCATCTAATTTTTTCGATAGATCGGAAAAATGCTTGTCGAGATATTCGGATAGCCTTTTTTCTCCTGCGGCATCGTCAGAATCGTGATCCGCAAGTGCTGTTTGGATGTACCAAAGCTCGGTCAATGCTTTTTTCATCGTTGATTCCTCCGTATATAAAAAGTGCGCAGCCGAAGCCACGCACCGAAAAATGTATGGCTCCAAATGCTGCCACGCAATCTTCATATATGCAAACTGCAAAAGTATACGAATAAGAGCATACATTTTTACCAAAGTAAAAATGTACACCTTCACAGTCTGCTATTCGATTACGTGGCACTTTGATTATACCACAAATAAACGGATTTGTAAACCCTTTTTTGCTGAAAATGCCTACTTCTTCGCGGCGGAAATATATCGAAACATCCGTTGGGGGGAATGTTGTTTCTTGTGCTTCATCACAAACCCGTCCTCTCCGTGTCAAATATTTGGGTCAATATTAACGATTTTTGCCACCGAAATTTGAAAATCGCGTGAAATATATTGACAACTGAGGAAAATCGGGGTATAATAAAATGAAAACTTGTGTTTTCAAGTATTTTAGCGCATTGCTCTAAGGAGATGATTCCCAATGTCCATGAATTTCGTCCATAAGCTCCCTATTCCCCAGGAAACCAAGGAGCGCTATCCCCTCTCTGCCGCGGCTGCCGCGCAGAAGGTCTTGAATGACGAAGAAATCCGCCGTGTATTTGCAGGCGAATCCGAAAAGAAGCTGCTCATCATTGGTCCTTGCTCTGCTGACAGCGAGGAGCCCGTGATTGAATATGTATCCCGTCTGAAGCGTGTGTCCGAGCAGGTGTCCGACAAGCTCGTCATCGTACCCCGTATCTACACGAATAAGCCCCGCACCACCGGTGCCGGCTACAAGGGTATGCTTCACCAGCCCGATCCCCATGAGAAGCCCGATATGTATAAGGGCATTCTGGCTATCCGTGAGCTTCACACCCGTGTGCTCACCGACTTCGGTCTGCCCACCGCAGACGAGATGCTCTACCCCTCCAACTTCCGCTATCTGGACGATCTGCTGTCCTATGTGGCTGTGGGTGCCCGTTCCGTAGAGAACCAGGAGCATCGTTTGGTATCCAGCGGTATCGCTGTTCCCGTGGGTATGAAGAATCCTACCGGTGGCGATCTGTCCATTATGATGAACGCCATCACCGCCGCCCAGGGCTCTCACACCTTCCTGTTCCGCGGTTGGGAGGTCAATACCACCGGCAACCCCCTGTCCCACGCCATCATGCGCGGTTACGTGGACAAGCAAGGCGTCAGCCACCCCAACTACCACTACGAGGATCTGGCTCACCTCTGCAAGCTGTACGGTGAGACCCACCTCGCCAATCCCGCGGTCATCGTGGACGCCAACCACGCCAACTCCGGCAAGAAGTACCTGGAGCAGCCCCGCATTTGCAAGGAAGTCTTGCATAGCTGCCGCCACAATGCCGACATCAATAAGCTCTTCAAGGGCTTCATGATTGAGAGCTACCTGGAGGACGGCGCCCGCAAGATCGACGAAGAAGGCTTTGGCAAGTCCATCACCGATCCCTGCATCGGCTGGGAAAAGACAGAGAAGCTCATCCTGGATATCGCGGATCTGCTGTGATTTTTCGGGTCTCTGCCCCATACCTCGCATATCATCCTTCAAAAGCCTTTGGAAACTCATCCGTAGTTTCCGCTCACAACATCCGAGTCACTTTTTGCATTGAAAGCTTTTGGGGTTCGGAGAGGGCTTTTTTCAAAAAGTCCCCCGGCGTACTCCTTTAATATAACGAAAGGTAGGTCAACACTATGGTTATCGACGGCGAACAATTCCAGAAAATGTGTGCGTCCGCAGCCAATTCCATTGACAGTCAAAAGACCGAGATCAACAATCTAAACGTATTCCCCGTACCCGACGGCGACACAGGCATCAACATGAGCCTGACCATGAAGCCCGTTCGCAAGATCCACTTTGCCCCCGGCCCCCTGTCCGAGACCGCAGGCAGAGTCGCTGACAGCGTGCTTCGTTCCGCACGCGGTAACTCGGGTGCCATCCTGTCCCTGTTCTTCCGCGGCATGGCCAAGTCCTTTAAGGGTCTTGACAAGGCGGAGACTCACGACATCGCCAAGGCGATCCGCAGCGGTACCAACGAGGCGTACCGCGCCGTCAGTGCCCCCACCGAGGGTACCATCCTCACGGTTATGAGAGGCTGTGCCGACGTGGCTGAGGCAGAAGCTGAGAACTACAAGGACGATCCCGTGGCCTTCTTCGAGCTTCTGGTCAAGAACGCCGAGGAAGTGCTGAACAAGACCCCCGAGATGCTCCCCGTCCTCAAGCAGGCCAAGGTGGTTGACGCGGGCGGTAGCGGATTTGTGGCCATCCTCAAGGGTATGCTGGCTTCTTTGCGCGGCCAGGATGTTCCCGAGGTGACCGACGGCGATGATTCCGAGGGCGCTATGGGCCAGGCTGACTTTGCCGAGTTTGACGGTGAATCCATCAAGTTTGCCTACTGCACCGAGTGCATCGTGGGCAAGTCCAAGGGGTTTGCCGGCGAGGGCAAGGCAACCGCCTTCCGTGACACCATCTCCCCCTGGGGCGATAGCATGGTGTTCATTGATGACGAGGAGATCATCAAGCTTCATATCCACACCAACGATCCCGGCCGCGTGCTCAGCGAGGCGCTGAAGTACGGTTCCCTGGAAACCGTCAAGGTGGAGAACATGAAGAGCCAGCACTCTGCCCTCACCGCCGCAGGCGAGGAAGCTACCGAAGAGCCCATCGACACCACCGCCGTGGAGACCCCTGTGGGCTTCGTGGCCGTATGTCTCGGCGAGGGTACTGCCAACGTGTTCCGTGATCTCGGTGTCAGCCAGATCGTCACCGGTGGCCAGACCATGAATCCCTCCACCGACGATATTCTGAATGCCGTACATCGCACCAAGGCAGAGGTGGTCTACGTCCTGCCCAACAACAAGAACATCATCATGGTGGCTAACCAGGCCGCCGAGATCATCAAGGATGGCGGTGTCCGCCGCCTGGTGGTTCTGGAGACCCGCAGCGTTCCCGAAGGCATGGCTGCCATGCTGGCCTTTGATGAGTCTGCCACTCCCGAGGAGAATGCCGTCGCCATGACCGAAGCCTTCGGTCAGGTGCACACCCTGTCGGTTACCCGTGCCGTGAAGGACGCCGCCATTGACGGTATGTCCATCAAAGCAGGGGAGTACATGGGCCTGTGTGACCGTAAGATCGGTTACACCGGCACCGGTCGACGCGCTATCGTCCTCAAGATGCTGGAGAACTTCCCCGACGCCTCCTTCATTACCGTCCTCTACGGCTCTGATGTTACCGAGGCAGATGCCAGCAAGCTGCTCGCCAGAATGCAGGAGCAGCTTCCCGACGCGGAATTCTCGGTCATCAACGGCGGCCAGCCCTTGTATGACTACGTTATTTCCGTGGAATAATATCCAAAAGAAACAGAATTTCGGCCATCTCTTCCCAACTTGCGGAGGCGGTGGCCGAAGTTTTGCTTTACTTCACAAAAAATTTGCTTTTGAATTGTTGATTCCTCCAAAAAGTCCCTGTGCTTGTTGACAAAGTAACTTCAAAATGTTATAATACAATGAAGTATTGTCGTTGACACTGGATGATAAACTGTGATAACTTACACCTCTTCCCAAAGGGAAAGAAAGCGCAGGATTCTAATATGAAGCTATTTAAAAAATTCAAGGATTTTCGATTGCTTTTGGTTATGCTGGGACTTCTCCTGGTTCTTGCGGTAGGCTTAGCCGCGTGCGAGAATCCGCCTGTTGTTCCCGATGATACGACGGCATCCGAAGGCGGTGTTACGGCACTCGTGACAGGCACCCTCGGTGAGAGTCACGACGTCGAAGCTCCCTCCGAATCAAAGGAAGAGCCTACTCTCTCTGAAAGTGAATCGGGGGGCGAGGACGCGACCCAAAAGCCTTCCGAGAGCGACGGCGATGAGAGCGTTGACAACGAAACTAACCACGAAACCGTCACCTCCGAAATCAGCAGCGAAACGGTTGAGGCTGAAGAACAAACCCAGAGTGAAAGCCCTGAAACTGTAAGTGATGAAACTTCGGATGAAGGCGGTGAGACCTCTGAGATGAGTGATGATACCGCGGCAGGAGAGTCTGAGCCTCAGGAAAGTGACGCTCCCTCTGAGGAGATCACCCGTGCCCCCATCATTACACTGCCCTCTCTGGATCCCGATGAAACAGAGGAGGCTGAGCCCGAGGAAACCTTGCCCTACGATCCCTCTCTCCACCCCGGCAATGCCGACGATTACGACGGTGTCATGATCTCGGCGGTATACGGCACAGGCAAGAAAAATACCGACGCCGTTATGGAGTCGGGCTTTGTCCAGCTTTATAATGCCAGCATGTATACCGTGCCTCTGAAGGGGGCATCGCTGTATTACAAATCCGACGGAGCCTCCCCCTTTGAGCAGTTCGTATTCCCCGAGGACGCCACCATCGCTCCCGGCGGCTACTATCTGGTCAAGTGTGAGTCCGTATCCGGATATGATCAGTCTATGGCAGTCATCGGCATGGAGTACTACGACGCCGAATGGGATGTGATCTTCGATAACCATGAAATCCGCCTGCTTTTGGCGCCCTCCGGTTGGGCCATCGGCCGAGACGAGAACATTCTGCTCTTTGACGATGCCATTTCCGCTTTTGTGGCTACCGAAAGCTATAACGATTCGGTCTATGCCGTGGACGGTATGTCCAAAAATAAGATCGCCATTCGTACCGCCCTCAAGGAGTACAGCGGCTATCATACCGTCAATATTTCCGAGCGCGCCACGGGCGAGCTGCAAAAGGCGGCGCCTGCCGCATCCGGCGGCCGTGTCAATCCCGTCATTGCCACCAGACTGAACGAGGTCACCTTCTCTCAGCCCGCGGGCGTGTATAATAAGGCCTTTAATCTGTCCCTCACCGCGAAATCCGGCTATAAGATCTACTATACCACCGACGGTAGCGATCCTACTGTCAATGGCAAGCAGTATACGGGCGCGATCCAACTCAAGAATTCCGCGTCCATGATCTGGGGCTCCACCACCAAGGCCTGGGCCAATATGAACGGCAACGGCAGACCCACGACCTCAACCCAACCCGGTGGCTATGTGATCAAGGCGTACGCTACCAACGGCACGGAATCCACCCCTGTTTATACAAACACTTATTTCATTGTTCCCAACCTTTGCGACTACGGTGTTACCGTGATGTCCATCTCTCTGCCTGTGGATCAGATCATTGGCAGCGAGGGATTTTATAACAACTTTCTGCTTACGGGCTCTATCACGGGCGGTCGCCGCAGAGGTACCGCCATCATGGAGGTCTTTGATCCTAATGGTGAGCGTGTAGGTAACTCTACCGTGGAGCTGGCCGTCAGCGGCAACGGCTCATCCAACTTTGCCATGAAGTCCCTGCGCGTATACTACAAGGGTCACCTCAACGAGGAGGGCGGCAGGGAAGGCAACCTGGATTATGATCTCTTCAAGGGCCTTGCCAAGGATCAGCATGGACAGGTCATCACCACCTTTGACCGCCTCCTGCTCCGAAATTCCGGTAATGACTGTGGCGTGTCTTATATCCGCGACGCCTATATGCAGAGAGTGTGTGCCGGTCTTAATGTGGACACCATGGCCTCCGCCTCTACCCTGGTATTCCTCAACGGCGAGTTCTGGGGCGTTTACAATATCCGTGAGCGCTATTCTCCCGAATACGTGGAGAGTCACTACGGCGTAGATAAGGAAAACGTGGCTGTCATTGAGAGCGACTATTCTCAGGTACATACCAACACCTATGCGGATTATGTGGTCTCTTCCGGTATTGAGGGCGATGCCGATCCCTTCAATGCGCTGACTGCCTACATGAAGAGCCACGATCTGTCCGATCCCGAGGCTTATGCCTACGTGTGCAGCCAGATGGACATTGATTCCTTTATTGATATGTGGGTCACCCGTCTGTTCTTCGTTGCCCGTGATTGGCCCGAGAACAACATCAAGGTTTGGCGCAACCGAAATCCCGAGGATCCCTCCGGATTTAATACCAAGTGGCACTTCACCCTCTTGGATATGGACATGGGTCTCTCCTTCTACGACTTCACCACCGAGCACGAGAACTTTTTTTGGGCCATTACTAACAGCGGATCTGTTTGCGGTCAGATGATGCGGGATCTTCTGAAGAACCCCGATTTCAAGGAACAATTCATTTTGCGCTACTATGAGATCGTGAACGATCACCTGACAGCAGACTATCTTTCCGCGGAATTTGAAGCCATGGTGGCTGAGCGCGATCCCCTCATGCCTCTGCAGGACAAGCGCTGGAATGACTCCGAGTTCAGTATTGGCGCATGGAACAACGCGGTCAGCCGCATCCGCAGTTTTGTGCAAAACCGTCAGTCGATTGCGCTGTCTCATATGTATTCCTTCTTCGGCATCACCGAGGCGGATATTGAGAATCTTTCTTACCGCCGCGTGACTGTCTCCTATAACCCCGACCGAGTAACCGTCTACGTCAATGGAGAGCCTGTGTCCAACGGAACCCAGTTCCGCTTTGAGGATGCAGAGCGCACCTTTGAGGTGAGCGTGACCGTGAAGGAGGGCTATACCCTCAACGGTATCGTATGGGAACCCAACAGCGGTAACGGTCAGCGGGAGGATACGGCCACCAAGGCTACCTTCAAGGTAACATCGACGGGTACCATTTCTATCTACGCCAAGCGTGACAAGAGCGCTTCCACTGACACCGAGGGTCAGCTCGTGGCAGGCCCCACCTATACGTTCTATCTGACGGGTACCGGCGAGCTTTACGCCTGGGGTGATAACCGAAACGGCGTGCTGGCCCTGAATAAGGGCGACGCCACCGTCGCTACCCCTGCCTTTGTCATGAACAACGTGGCTAAGGTGGATACCACCCAGGGAGCGGCTTATGAAAACGGCGACTTGACCTGGATGACCGCCATCCTCACCAAGGACGGAAAGCTCTACACCGTAGGCGCTAATACCTGCGGGCAATTGGGCAGAAACGGCACGACGGCGGACGCCAAGCTGGCGGTCGTTCCCTTTAACGGCAAGATCGTGGACGTGAGCGTGGGCTACGACCATATGCTGATCATCGACGATAAGGGCGTTATGTGGGGTATCGGCTCCAACTCCAACGGTCAGATGGGCGCCACCAATCAGGGCGGCACGACCCAGACCTTCCAGAAGATTGCTGAAAATGTGGCCATGATCTCTGCCGGCCGTCGTTCCACGGTTTACGTGGATGATAACGGCAAGCTGTACGGCTTGGGCGATAACCGCTGGAAGAAGCTGTCCCAGAAGCATGGCGACGTGATCACAACTCCCGTGCTTATGATGGAAAACGTGACCTATATTGCTTCGGGTGAGCACCAGATGTTGGCGGTCACCGAAAGCGGCGATCTCTATTATGCCGGTTGGCGTGAGTTCAATTCCTTTGTCCAGGGCGGCGGTAACAACCCCACTATGCGTAAGGTAATGGGCGGCGTTGAAAAGGCAGATATCTATTTCGGCAACCTGATTATCCTCACCGAAAACGGCGATGCCTACGCCTACGGCCTCAACACCGACGGCGGTCTCGGCAATGCGTCCATCACCGGTGGCACTACCAAAAAGATCTACTCCGGTGTCACCGATGTTGCCGCAGGCTATGGCTTTACCGTCTTTTACTGCGAGGACGGTGCCATCCGTGTCCTGGGCGACAATACCTACGGACAGGGCGGTACAGGCAAGGCCGGAGGCCGTGTCAATTTCGACGAGGTCGACGTGTAATAGCAATTTCTGAAAAACACGGGTACAGATCCTCCGAAACAGGGGTCTGTACCCGCTCCCCTGTGTTTCACCATTTCGCATTGATTTCAATCGAGGGATGATATGAAAAATCTCTTTATTTCCCTTGCGGGCTTTCGCATATTGATGCAGGTCAGGTATGACTATACCGTCAACCAATGCAAGGATTATGTTACAGATTTCTCTCCCGACGAAGCGGATTTTATCGTGTCTGCCTCGGAGGAGGAAATAGAGCGCGAGCGAAGCCTCGGCCAAAGCACCGGAATGACGGCTTCCTCCGGATATGCGGAGAGCATCTGTCTCTACCGCAATTTGGCAACCCAACTGCCGGAGCGTGACGCGTTGCTTATGCACGCCGCCGTGATCTCCGACGGGGAATATGCCTATGCCTTCACCGCTCCCAGCGGCACGGGCAAAAGCACTCATATCCGCCTATGGCGTACCGTCATTGGGGATAGCATTTTTGTCATTAACGGTGATAAGCCCATTCTTCGGTGTGTAGACGGAGTGTGGCGAGCTTACGGCACTCCCTGGTGCGGTAAGGAGGGTTGGCATACCAACACGTCAAGACCGCTGGCGGGGATCTGCTTTTTGTCCCGCGGTGAGGAAAATCGCATAACGAAGCTTTTGCCTGCCCAGTCGGTTCCTGCCATGATGCACCAGATTTTGTTGCCCACGTCTGCGGAGCGTGTCAAAACGACCCTGCGGCATTTGGATCATCTGGTAACCCACGTACCTCTCTACCGTTTGGAGTGCACCATCTCTCAGGACGCAGCACGATTGGCTCACGACACCATGAAGCCCGCGTCTGAGAACGAATAATATGGCCGAAACCGATCGCCTGCCGACTGCGGCAGAAAACACGGTTTCGGCTTTTTCTTGTGGACTAATCCCACTTGGTCGTCGTGATGTAAAAGAGATCCATTGATCTCCCCCAGGGCTTCTGAAATCCCGAACTTTTTCACAATTTTGAAAAAAGCCCTTGACAAACGAAACAATATGTTGTATAATATAGGACGTTGCAAGTCCTGCAAACGGCCGCTTGCAATGTTCGCGATAGCGAAGAGGTACGGAGATGTACTCAAGAGGCCGAAGAGGCGCCCCTGCTAAGGGTGTAGGGCGGGTAACCGTCGCGAGAGTTCAAATCTCTCCATCTCCGCCAAAAATCGACAAGTTTCGACAGAAGCTTGTCGATTTTACTTTTTCACTCTTCACTCTTCACTCTTCACTCTTCACTCTTCACTTTTCACTAACTCCTTGTCAATTTTTGGCGGAAGTAATAAGTAATAGTGAATAGTGAAAAGGTTCTGATGTAGCTTTTCTCCTTATGGTCGAAAAGCATTTGTTATAAAACTAAATCGCGTCAGTTCAAGCCCAAAATAAAAAGTGGCGAAAATATCTTTTTTATCGCCCTTACACAAAAGAGAGCAAGTCGAACACGACTTGCTCTCTTTTACTTTTTCACTCTTCACTTTTCACTGAATTCAAAAAGATTGGGTAGAGTTTGGATGAAGCTTGGGCAGGTGTTCAAAAAAAATACTCCCTCGACCCCCAAACTGCAATTCTTAAGCAAAAGGCTTGCGGTTTTTGTGCTTTTGTGGTATAATGATTTCGGAAAGGAGGTGACCGTATGGAAAAAACGATATTTGAACAAGAACCTGATGTTGAAGCTCTGTTTGAATTTATCGGGACGAGAAAACATTCCGTCGCAAACGGCTACCGTCCTCATCACTTGTTAAAAGACAACTACGCAACGACAGGTGTTCATCACTATTATGACGTACAGGTCGTTCCGCCTGATGGCAGTGCGAAAGGGACGATCACGTTTATTTCTCCTAAAGTCTATCCAAACAGTCTATGGGTAGGTAAAAAGATTAGCATCCAAGAAGGTGAGCGCATCGTTGGTTATGCCACCATACTTAAAGTCTTGAATCCTGTCTTGTTAGGAGAGAGCGATCCATAAAACAACCCTTAACCTCATGAGGGGCATATGCAATAACTAAGGTTAATTCTTAAGCCCAAAGCGCAATTCAGATAATTAATCGGCAAGAAGGAGAAGCAAAAATGCTAACAGCGCAAGGCATATTTGTTCAACGACTACTCACAGAGGACGCGGTGGTTGAATCCATCCGATCCCATATGGACGAGCTGCTCGATGCTATCCCCGAGATTCGTGACATGGTGGGCTTTGAACACAAGCATCCCCACCATCATCTGGACGTGTGGGAGCATACGCTGGAGGCCTTGCGTGTATCTGAAAACGATTTGACCGTCCGCATGGTTTTACTGCTTCACGATATTGGTAAGCCCCACGTCTGTCTTGAAGGGGAAGTCAGACATTTTTACGGCCATGCCGAGAGATCTGCCCTTATGGGGCGGGAGATCCTTGCGCGGCTGGGATACGCGGAGGATGAAATAGAGAGACTTTACCGCATGATCCTGCGGCACGATACCGCCCTCACTCGCGAGGATGTTTTGCGGGAGCCGGAGCTGTCCGAAAAGCTCCTCGAGGTTCAGAGATGCGACACCCTCGCGCACAATCCCGAAAAGATCGCGCGACGCTTGGAGTATCTGGCATCGGCACGCACTTTTTTTGAAGATACCGAATAAAAAAACGGGTCGGATCACGTAACGTCATCTGACCCGTTTGCCGTCAAAAAGTCTTTTCACTTGACAGATCCAGCTTGCGGACGGTGTCTCTGATCTTTAAAACGAAAGCGGGGGACACCGAAAGCTCGTCTATCCCCATGCGCAAAAAGGCTTCGGTGAGGGTAGTGTCCGCGGCCAGCTCGCCGCAAATGCCGATCCAGGCACCGTGCTTGTGGGCGTTTTGAGCGGATAACTCGATGAGCCGCAACACCGCCTCGTGGTGAGGGTCGCAAAAACGCTCCAGGCGGGGATTCTGACGGTCGCAGGCCAATGTGTATTGGGTCAGATCGTTGGTGCCCACGCTGAAAAAATCCACAAGAGGCGCCAGCTTTTCGCTGATGAGAGCCGCGGCGGGGGTTTCAATCATGATGCCGATCTCCACGTCGTCGGCATACTTCCGCCCGCCAAAGGATAGCTCCCGCTTGACCTGCTCGCAGAGGGACAGACATTCCTTCAGCTCGGAAAGATCTGTGATCATGGGGAACATGATGCCCAATTTGCCGAAAACAGAGGCGCGGTAAAGGGCCCGAAGCTGGGTTTTGAAGATCTCGGGGCGTGTCAGACACAGACGGACGGCACGCAATCCCAGAGCAGGGTTATCTTCTTTGTCCAGGTCAAAGTAATCCACCTGCTTGTCCGCACCGATGTCCAGGGTGCGGATGATCACCTTCTTGGTAGGCATGCTTTCCAGCACCCGTCGGTAGACCTTGAATTGGCTGTCCTCGGAAGGGAAATCGTGGCTTTCGAGATAGAGAAATTCGCTTCTGAAAAGGCCGATCCCCCCCGCATCGCTCAGAAGCACCGAGCCGATGTGATCAACCGAGCCTATGTTGGCGAAAATATGGATCCTCCTGCCGTCCAGGGTGACGTTGTCCTTTCCCTTCAGCTTCTGGAGCAGCTCCTTTTTTTCCAGCTCGGTCTGCAATCTTTTTTTGGCTGCTTCCAGGGTCTTTCCGTCCGGATGAAGGATAAACTCCCCCGTAAATCCGTCGGCAATGGCCAGGTCACCGTTTTTGACGTCTGACAGGAATTTTTCGCCTACGCCGATGATGGCGGGGATGCTCATGTTCCTTGCCAAAATAGCTGTGTGAGAGTTATAGGAGCCGTTGGCGGTGACGAAGGCCAATACCTTGTCCTTGTCCAGGGTGACGGTCTCGCTGGGGGCAAGATCATCGGCGCAGATGATGGCCGGCTCCTTCAAATGAAATTCCGTGCGCCCGTTGTTGGAAAGACAGGCGATGATCCGATTGGAAACATCCCTGACGTCCGCGGCCCGCCCCTGCATGTAAGCATCCTCCATAGCCTCAAACATGCGGGCGAAATTATCAGCGGTGACGGATACGGCGTATTCGGCGTTGACGCATTGCCCTTGGATCATCTCGGTAACGGCCTCATTGAAGTCTTCGTCATCAATCAACATGCGGTGAATGTCAAAGATCTGAGCGTTGGTTTCCCCCACCTCTACTAATGCCTTTTCATAAAGCTCCTCCAGCTGATGGGAAGCTTGCGTTTTGGCTTTCTCCAGACGTGCGAGCTCTTCTCCGGGGTGCTTGATCCTGTCCCGCTTGACAGGCACGCGATATCTCTCGTATACCGCGACCCGTCCCAGGGCGATGGCGCCGTACACCCCTTTTCCCGTATATTTTGTCATGAACCCTTGTCCTCTTGCTACTTATAGATTTTTTTCAAAAAACGTTTTCAAGGTCTCACAGGCGTCCGCCTCGTCCTCTCCGTCTATATGGACGGTGACGAGGTCTCCATGTCTGATGCCCAAACCCATGACAGACAGCAGACGATCTGCTGCCACGGTTTTTCCGTCCTTTTCAATGGTGACGCTACTGCGTGTGCCTTTTACCGCCTTGACCAGCAACCCCGCAGGCCTTGCGTGGACGCCCAGGGGATCGCTGATGGTATAGCTGAAGCTTTTCATAAATTTTCTCCTTTTATATCGAGTGTGACTTGCTTTGCCGGCCGAAGAGACGTGTCATATAACAGATTTCTCTTGAAAGAGATCCGCAGGTACTACCTGCACTCATGCGCCATTGCCAATTGCCTCCCGTGGTTCCCGGGGTATTGATGCGGCTTTCGTCACCGAGTCCCAAAAAGTCCTGCATGGGGATGATACAAAGATGGGCAGGACTGCGCATGAGCAAGGCAATGAGACTGCGACTCAGGAGGTGCCGTGGGGTAAAGCGGTCACAGAGATATCCCTTGATCTGCTCTCGCTCGTTCTCGGTAATGGTTTCCAGCCAGGCGGCCAAGGTTTGATTGTCATGGGTGCCGGTGTAAGCGACGCAGTTTTCGGTGTATTTGTGAGGCAGGTGATCGCTTCCGCTACTGTCCCGCCCGTCAAAGGCGAATTGCAGTACCTTCATGCCGGGAAAGCCGCTGTCTTTCAGCAATGCTCGAACCGAATCGGTGGTATATCCCAGATCCTCGGCAATGACCTCCTTGTCTCCCAAGGTCTCGTTGACGGCATGAAAGAGATCCATGCCGGGGCCTTTTTCCCAGTGACCGTTCTTGGCCGTGGAATCGCCGTATGGGATGGCGTAATACTCGTCAAAGCCCCTGAAGTGATCAATGCGAACCACGTCGTAGAGGGAGAAGCAATGGTGCAGACGCTTAATCCACCAAGCGTATCCCGTGGCGGCGTGGGTGGGCCAATCATAGAGAGGATTGCCCCAAAGCTGGCCGTCGGGGGAAAAGCCGTCGGGAGGACAACCTGCCACGGCACGGGGCTTGAGACCCTCGTCCAGTTGAAACAGGGAAGGGTGCGCCCAAACGTCGGCGCTATCCAAGGCAACGTAAATGGGGATGTCGCCAATGATGCGTATCCCGTGCTGATTGGCGTAGTCCTTCAGGGCGTGCCATTGGCGATGGAAATGATACTGCAGGAATGTGTGAAAGGCTATGCTTTCCTTCAGATCATGCCTTGCCTTACTGAGTGCCTGAGGGTCTCTCTGTTGAAGGTCGGTTGTCCATTCGTACCAAGGCGCGCCTCCGTGGGCATCCTTGAGTGCCATAAACAGGGCGTAATCACCGAGCCACGGGGATTGGTTTTTAAAATCCTCAAGGGCGGGGTCGTGCGCATCACGACCTTTTTCAAAAGCGCTTCGGAGCAGGGGATAGCGTTGCTCGTATTGCCGCTCATAGTCCACCCGCTGTGGTGATACCCGCAATGAAGCCTCGTCACATGCCTGTCGTGTGAGCCATCCGCGGTCGATAAAATCTCCAAGGTCGATATACAGAGGGCTACCCGCGAAGGTGGAATAGGACTGATAGGGAGAATCGCCGTAGCCGGTGGGACCTAAGGGGAGAATCTGCCAGTAGGATTGTCCCGCATCGGCGAGAAAATCTACGAAACGGTAGGCCTCGCTGTCAAAGCAGCCGATGCCGTAAGGGGAGGGAAGGGAGAAAACGGGGAGGAGGATGCCGGAGGATCGGTTCATGGTGGGCTCCTTTGGATGTTTTTATGTACGGCGGCCGTGCCGTGGCCAATGCTCGGGGATGTTCATCCTATGCCATGGACATCACACGATGGGGAGTTAGGCAGATAAATTGTTGTTTGCGAGGGCTTACTATGAACCCGTAGGGGCGAACTGCGTTCGCCCGCCGTTCCCCAAAAGCCTTTGCTTATCAATATATTTTTTATTACGGGCGAACACAGTTCGCCCCTACGACCATGTTGCTCAGAAAACCGTAAACAACAATTTATCTGACGAATGTCCCATCGCGGTATACGGCTTACATGGGTTGAACATCCCCGGCGTTGGCAGGCGGCACGACCGCTAAACAACAATTTATCTGCCTAATCGCCCATCGCGTGATGCAGTAGGCATATGATATACTACCCCGGCGTTGGCCGCGGCACGGCCGCCAAACAACAATTTATAATTCTTCTATTTCCACCATCACTCCGAAATGATCCGACACCACGGGTCTGTTGTCACCGTTGAAGATCACTCTTGATGAGATAACCTTACATGGAAAATTGCAGAATACGTGATCTACCCGTGCCCCTGCGGCGGGAAGCTCACGGTGGGTCCATCCCGCGATCCTGCCGCTGACCGTGATGCCATTGTCCTTGCGCGAAGCTATGGCATAAGTGTCCCTCCAGCCGTCGTGGATCACAAGATCGTACCCCTCGCCCCTGGTTTCGGCGGGACTGTTGAAATCGCCCAAGAGAAAGACCCGACTGTGACCCGCCACATGGGTATGGATTCTCGCCCATTGGGCTTTGAAGGGCTCATCAGGATCATCCCACCATCCCAGATGCGCACAGTAAAACCATATGTCGCCTATGCGTGCGCCCAAAATCCGGCGGGTCTTCCAGTTATTATAGTCTTGTGTCTGGCTGATGCCAAAGATATCAGTTTTCGCTATGGGGGCGCGGCTCATGACCGCTACCCCCTCGTCGTAATGGCCGTAGCCTCTCTTGATGGGAAGCCACGTCCAATGATATCTGACACTTGCCGCGCGAAGACCTTCAATGACTCTGAAAGCGTAGTTTCCCTCGCGGATCACAACCGACGGATCACAAGGGATATAGCCGTTAAGTCGGCTCGGGGAGACTGTCGCTCCGTCCTGTCGTTGGTTGATCTCCTGTAAGGCGATGACGTCGGGGAGCTCATGGGCAACCGCCGCGATGAATTCCTTGAGCTTGTGGGCATAATTTTCCTCCACAAGACTGTGGGTGTTCAGGGTCAACAGCTTCATAAAATATCGTTGATATCCGACTTCAAAACGTCAGCCTTGGGGCCGTACACCGCTTGTACGCCTTCCCCCTTTTTGAGAAGGCTCAATGCCCCCTCGGCCTTCCACGCCCCCTCGTCAGCTACTTTGTCAATGTCCTTGACCGTGACGCGCAGACGTGTCATGCAGGCGTCCACCAAGACAATGTTTTCTCGGCCGCCCAAGAGGGAAATGATGCGCTCTGCTTGGCTGTCTCCGCCACTTGATGCCTCCGCAGGGCTGTCATTGGTCGTGCCGCCGTCGGAATTGTCCTTCATATAGTTGCCCAGCCGCCCGGGGGTGGCGTAGCGAAATTTGCCGATCATAAAATAAGCCACGAAATAGCCCACGATGAAGAAAGCGATACAACTGATAATGAAATTCAGAATGTCCATGCCCAGGCCCGCGTTCAGGGACATGGGGACGCGGGTGAGAAATTCTACGTTGCCGAAGGAGTGAAGGCGCAAGTCGATCACCCCCGACAGGGCAAAGGCGGCGCCCTGCAAAACGGCGTAGACGATATACAAGGGCAGGGCACAGAACATAAACATAAACTCCAAAGGCTCGGTCACACCTGTGAGGAACACCGCCAAGGCCGCCGAGAAGAACATGGAGCGGTAAGCGCGGCGCTTGTCCTTGTCCACGCGGCGGTACATGGCAAGACCTACCCCCAGAAGCAGACCCGACGCGCCGATCATCTGTCCCACCTTGAAGCGAGCGGGGGTGATGGAGGTGAGCAGGGCTTGATACGCTGCCGTATCCCCCGCGTTCTTCAGGTTGATGAGGTCAGTGATCCAGGCCAGCCACAGGGGATCCTGACCGTAGACCACCGTGCCCGCAGACGCACCTGTGAGGATTTCGTAGGTGCCGCCGAAGGAGGTGTAGTTCATGGGGATGGTCAGCATATGGTGCAGGCCGAAGGGCAGGAGCAGACGCTCCAGGGTGCCGTAAATGAAGGGCGCGAGGACGGGGGCGGTGTCAGCGGAATTAGCGATCCAGATGCCGAAATTATTGATACCCGTCTGGATCAGGGGCCACACTACCGCCAAGATGAGAGAAACGATCACAGACCAGCCGATGACCACCAAGGGCACGAATCTCTTGCCGTTGAAGAAGGAAAGGGCATCGGGCAACTTTCGGAAGTTATAGAATTTATTGAAGACAATACCGCCAAGGAAACCCGAAATGATGCCCACGAACACGCCCATGTTCAGGGCGGGAGATCCCAGCACCGAGGTGAAGTAGTTGGATACAAGCATTTCTTGACCAAAGATCGAATAGGTCACCGCGGCAGGGTCAGCCAGCATGGCTGAGGATACACCGAAAACCGCACCTGTGACGTTGTTGATGAGGATAAAAGCCAATAGCGCGGCAAAGGCGCCGCCTGCCCGTTCCTTGGCCCAGGAGCCGCCAATGGCCACGGCAAAAAGGATGTGAAGGTTGCCGATGATGGCCCAACCGATGTTTTCCAGAACACTGCCCACGGTGATAGCAAATTGGATGTCCCCGCCCGCCATGGCGATGAGCTTGCCGATACTGATCATCAAGCCCGCTGCGGGCATAACGGCAATGACGGTCATCAGCACCTTGCCCAGCTTTTGGAGCAGGTCAAAGCTGGCGCCCCTGGGAGATTTTTTCTCTTTTTTAGCAGAGACGCTTTCCGGGGGGGCGCCTTCTGTTGCAGACTTGCTTTTCAGCGTCAGGAGCGGATCTCCTGCTTTGACCGTGGATTCGGTAAACGCAACAGCCATATCCTCGCCGCAGTCGGTGATGATGACGGGGGTAGTAATGTCAATTTCCTTCTGCTTGAGTAACGCAAGATCCACTTCAGCTATGAGATCGCCAACCTTGACGGTATCTCCCACCTCGACGTGGGGGGTAAATCCTTCGCCCTTGAGGGCGACCGTTTCCAAACCGATATGCACCAAGATCTCGGTTCCATCCTCAGAGGTAAACCCATAGGCGTGCTTGGCTTCGGCGATGGAGGAGATCCTGCCGTTTACGGGACTGTAAAGATGGCCGTCCTCGGGGAGGATAGCGCAGCCATCTCCCAACACGCGGGTGGAGAAAACCTCGTCGGTGACCTGATCGAGGGAAATGACCTTGCCGTTCAGGGGAGAGAGGAGGATGCTTTTTTTCTTTGAATGCTCCATGATCTTGTGCGCCTCATAGAGGCGTCCTTTCCGAAGAAATGTGATTGATGGGCCAAAGCCCTGTTTTATCTATTATGATTGCCAGAAATCCCTGGGATATTCGCCGTAGCGGCGTGTGGTAAAAAATAATGATGAAGGTAGGCTTGCGCCCATGGCGGCGGTAAAAACGGATGAAAAATTATCACAAAATTATTTTAACTTTTTTCAAAAAAGGGGTTGACAAATCGAAGCCCTTGTGGTATAATATCGTCGTTCCGCTGATGAAGGCAGAGAACGAACGAACAAAATGCTGGTGTGGCTCAATGGCAGAGCAGCTGATTTGTAATCAGCAGGTTGATGGTTCGACTCCGTTCACCAGCTCCAATATGGGGGATTTCCCGAGCGGCCAAAGGGGGCAGACTGTAAATCTGTTGTCACTGACTTCGGTGGTCCGAATCCACCATCCCCCACCAACAAAAAAAGCACCTTTGTCGGTAGACAAAGGTGCTTTTTTTGAATGATGTTTGCCTGCGGCAAATGATGACGGCTTCGCCTAATGATGTTCGCTACGCGAATGATGCGTGCCTGACGGCACATTGGGGCAAACATCTCATCATTGCGGAACGCAGTGGAGCAACATCATTTTGAGCGAAGCGAAAAACATCATATCGCCGTAAGGCGATGCATCATTTGACCAACAACTGATTTTATAGTATAATAGCGGTAATAGGAGGTGCGACTATGAAAGAAAACAAACTCGTCGAGCTTTCAATGGATTTCTCCGTTGATATGATAAACCTCGTTAAATATCTGAAAGCAAATCACGAAACGATAATTTCCAGGGCATCTCTAAATACTCAGCGTGCGGCGAGATGCGAGGGATTTTTTCGTCAGACTAAACAAAAATCTGCGCGCATAGTTGACCCTATGCGAAAGAATTTTGTGACGTATGACGGAAAAAGCACCGTCATATCGGCGTGCGATGAGTTTTTAGAGATGCCCTCCAATCAAATCGGCAGAAGCGGCACCTCAATCGGTGCAAATATTCACGAAGCACAATACGCACAAGGCACAAAGGATTTTATATCGAAATTTGAAATCGCGCTCAAGGAAGCAAGCGAAACGGGATATTGGCTTGAATTGCTCTATAGAACGAAGTATATTGACGAGCAAACCTTCAAAACGTTATCTTCTAAATGTACTTCTTTGAGAGTTATGCTGATTGCATCTTGTAAAACCGCAAAGGAAAATATCAAATGAAGAAAGATAAAACCAATACTCTTATTTGCTTTTGGAACACGATAGGAATTGTCATTATTGCAGGCTTTCTTCTCTATAGTCTCATTGTAGGCGGTTCCGCATCACTTGGTTATTGCGAGGACAACACATACTTTTTGGGGAATCACGGTGAATATACGCAAGTTTCTGAAATCATTTATCATGTCAGTTATGTGTGGGAGATTCTGTTTTGGATTTTCATTCCACTTACACCGCTTGGATGTTTTTTGATATCGCATATTCAAGGGAAAATGGAGCAAAAGAAAAAACGGTTAGAGTAGAACAGACACCTTTTGTCACGTTTAAGGCAAAAAATTCGACAAGTTTCGGCTTGTCGAATTTTTTTATCCAAGCCGCAGGCTTGGCATAGACGCTCGCAGGCTCGCTATGCCGTCGCTTCGCTCCTTACACCGCCGCACAACGTGCGGTGTATATCATCAAGGGCGGCGAGCCGCCCTTGTATCTCATCACGCGCCAGCGTGCATTTTCCTGGGGCTTGATGCTATACAGCGTTTCCTATAGAGCGGCACCGTTTATCCCCAATATCGTAACAAACGGGCCAAGTCAATTGCTTTCAAAAAGCTTTTGACTCAGCCCATTTTTATGTGTTCAAAAATTAGTTTTCTTTCTTGCGCATGATCCAAAGTGCACCCGCAAGGGTCATCAGCAAACCTACGGGAGCCACAGTGGATTGACAACCGCTATCCTGGGAGGCGGTAATTGCTTCGGTAGCGGCAGAGGTTCCTGCTTCGGTAGGCGCTTCGGTGGGAGCTTCGGTAGCTGCCTCGGTAGGCGCTTCGGTGGGAGCCTCGGTGGGCGCTTCGGTAGGAACTTCAGTAGGCGCCTCGGTAGGCGCTTCGGTGGGAGCCTCGGTAGGAGCCTCGGTAGGCGCCTCGGTGGGAGCCTCAGTAGGTGCTTCGGTAGGCGCCTCGGTGGGAGCTTCGGTAGGCGCCTCGGTAACGGGCTCGGTGATGGTAACGGTATACTCGCGGAGTACCTCCACCAGCTCTCCATCGTTGAGCTTCAAGCAGAATTTGACGTTGTTTTCACCCAAATTCAAGGAAGCAACATTTAGCTTTGCCAAGAAGCGAGAGCCGTTGCTGCCGCCCATAGTGGCGATGGCATCCAGCACAAGCTGCTCGGTTTCGTATGTAAAGGTTGCGTCGTACATCTCTGTATCGTTGATGATATAGCCATACTCAAATTTTTCGGCGTGGAAGGCAGTCCAGCCCCAATCAACCAAGGTATCTACGGTGCCTTGCTCAATGGTGATGCTCTTCTCCCAGCTATCAAACTGGCCGGGGGTGAAGGCCTGACCGATCTGCTCACCGGCCGCGTCAAGATATCTCAGCTCGTCGTTGGCGACGTGAACAAAGCCTACCTCGGGAATGAGGGAGAGGTTATAGTACTCGGCCAGACCGTCGGCAATGGCGTAGCCCATAGCCTTCAGACCTTCCTCGGTAGCGAAATGACGCTCGTAGTCCTCCTTGTTGGACAGAAAGGCGCACTCCACGATCATGACCACGGGAATGTCAAACAGCTTACCGTGACGAATGACCTGGAAGTGGTCGGCGGCAGAATTATCATCGTACTTGGCAGAAGTGCTATCCTTGGTATAGATGCGTCTTCTGGCGACACCTGTATCGTTGACCATATGATCCAGAATAAGGGTGGCACATTCGTTGGAGGCCTTACCTACCTCGGGCTTGAAGTTATTGTTGGCCACAATGATCTCCGCGCCGTTGGCAGAGGCATTGGAGAAGGAATTGTTGTGGATGGAGATGAGGGCATCCGATTTGTACTCGGCGGCCATTTCGGCACGCTCCACAAGACCGGGACAGTCCTCGTTGTTTTCGCGGGTCAAGTAGACCTCTACGTTTTGATACTGCTCCAGGCGCTCCTTGCAGTATTCAGAGATGGAAAGGGTATAGAAAAGCTCGTTTACGCCACCGAATACTGCGGCAGCGTTGGTGCCGGTACCTGTAGAGCCATCGGCAGACGGCTTGCCTCCGTGACCGGGGTCAAGGGTGATAACGAGGGTTTCATCCTCCTCGGCGACGGCTTCCACGAAGGGAAAAGCAACGAGAAGGGTGGAGATGGCCAGAAGAATAGCTATTGCTTTGGCGATTCTGCCAATATGAGCGGAGTAGTTCATGATGGGTCCTTCCTTTGTTTTTAAAAAATACGAGTACATTATACCACGTTTTGTAAAAAATGTCAAGGAAGTGGGAAAATATAACTTTGATATTCATTTTGAAAACTGCTTCGAGGTCGATTTCAAATAAATACTTGACTTTTGAAGGATTCTGTGGTATCATAACAGAAATGGTCATTGACCGGAAAGAGAGGACATTTAATTTATATGAACGGAAAATGGAAGCTTGCGCTGGCATCCGGCTTGCTGGCGTTGATCATGGCGCTTGCCGCCTGCGGTGAAAATGATAGCCGAGATGATCGTGATGACGAAGAGGAAACCAGAAAGAGCAAGGTTACTTCTGTAAAGGATGACGAGGACGAGGAAGCAACCGGAGAGACAGAGATCGGTTCCGAAAATGATTCCGAAGAGACAAAGGGTAGCTTCTGGGATCGTTTCGAAGAGGAGACCACCCGCTCCCTGAGCGAGATGGAAGTTTGTACGTATGATGTTCAGAGCATCGGCTCCTTCCATAACGGCCTGGCTAAGGTGGATTATGAGGTCAGAGAAAGCTATGGCTACGGATCCTGGATCAGCACGAAGAGCATGTTCATCGACATTGATGGCAACGTGGTGATCAGCGGTGACAGATTCTCCAACCTGCCCCAAACCTGGGAGAACAAGGTTGCCAGACTGATCGATGAGCAGAACAACTCCCAGGCCTGCATTGTCAACAACAAGGGTGAGGTCCTGGTCTCTATGAGTGATCCCGGTGTATATTTCATTGGCTACGTTTACAACGATATGTACTACGTGATTACCGCAGAGGAGCTTCTCTCCGGTAACGTATACACCATTACATATTACGATGGCACCGGCGCGGAGATCTGCAAGTTCGAGAATCTTACGGAATACGACAGCGATTTCCGTTATGGCGATGTAAGCACTTTCTTTGATGAATATGGCTTTATGCAGGTCTATCTCAACGACGAGAATGTACTGGTGAAGAATGACGGCACCATCCTGACCGCCGGCGCTTACGATTACAAGTATAAGCCCGGTGAGTATTATGGCATCGCAACCAGAGAAGAGCAGATTCGCGGTAACGTGTATACCTTGTCATATTACAAGATGGACGGCACTTTGGTGAAGACCCTCGAAAATCTGTACAGCTATACCTTCGAAGAAGTTGAGCAATACGAAGAGCACGGCTATAGTGCTCTGACCCTGAACTACTGGGTGGACAACAATGATTTTACTACAGGCGACAACGGCTATTTGATGGATGGCGAAGGCAATCTTCACACCATTGATTGCTCCGCGATTGTGTCTGCCTTTGAGAACTATTATAACGTTACTGTAAGTAATGTACGGTATATTTTCTCCACGGGTTATTACGATGATGATTATCAGATTCGCGTATTCTTCACATATGGTGATGGATGGACGGATAGTGGATATTATAATTTTGATATCAACACCCTGAAGGCGCTTCCTTCCGGAGATGGTTGGGAAGAAGAGACTGAGGCACCCTCTATTCCCGAGTTTGCCGGTGCTGAGAGCATCTACACTCGTTGGTCTGAGGACGGTCAGTATGCTTCCGTCGTGCTGAGAAGCAAGGACGATGTGTCTTTCTACGCTATCATGGATGCCGAGCGCAATGTGCTGATGGGGCCCACCAAGAACATTGTTCTGACGGATTCTACTTATTCCTATGTGGATGATGATGATCTCTTCCAGATCGGCGCAGATATTGCGAACCTGTGCCTTGCCAAGGACGCAACTACCGGCCGGTACGGTTATATCGACGTAAACGGCAACTGGGTGATTCCCGCGAACTTCAGCCAGATCGGTGCCTTCGAAAACGATCTCGCACCTGCGATGGATCCTACCACAAATCTGTGGGGCTACATCAATGCCTCCGGTGAGTGGGTTCTTCAGCCGAAGTACAACAGCGCCCTTTCCTTCTCTGAGGGCTACGCTACTGTTGATAATGTAAAGGTTATCGACACCAAGGGCGATGTTGTGATCGACTGCAGCTCCAAATCGAGCTCCAACTAAACCAAACGGGTCGGACCACGTATGTGATCCGACCCGATCCTTTTGCGCGGTGCCACGGGGTACCGCTTATTTTTTATATACGAAGAATTTTCTCGCCAGATAGTTCCAAATAAAGACGATAACGATGGCCACCAGGCGGAAGATCTCGTAGCTGTTGAAGATATAGGTGGTGCCGCTCCAAATGATCAGATGGGACAGTCCCAGGCCAATGGCACCCACAATGAAGTGGCCCATAAACTCGCCAACCTTGGTTTTGGCGCGAGCCTCCTTGGTGCCGAACACGAAGGCACGGGACAGGAGGAAGTTGGTGGTCAGGCCGCCGGTAAAGCCCACCGTGGTGGAGATGATATAGACGATTTGCTCTTGAATATCGGTCAGCTGAACCAGAGCGTATTTGCAGATAAAGGAGAAGAGCACGTCTACCACCGTGGCGATGCCGCCCACAAAAAGGTAGCGGAAGAACTGGAGGAAGCCGTTATCGGTGGGATCCAGGAAGATGGCCTTGAATTTTCCTTTTTTCAGAAGCTCAAAAAATTCTTTCATATCAGTCCTTCTTGTTCTCTTTGGAGGCCTTTTTCTTGCCAACCTCAATGTTGATGGGAGGCTTATATTCCTTCTTGGGGACTTCCTTGACGGTCACATCATGGAAATCCTCGGAAGCGGGTGTGGGAGCCATTTCCTCACTCACCTCGGCAGACTTTTCCTCGTGATAGGATTTTTCGGTGTTGACGCTCCAAACGGCGGTTTTGTCGGTGCTGTTCGCGAGAATACCGCGCACCGCCTCGAAGGAGGTGGCCATGGAGTGGTCCATGTTGTTGTAGCGATGCTGACCGTTACGGCCCACGCACCACAGATTCTCAAAGGTGTTGAGGTAGTCGATGAGCTTGTCCATCTCAGCGTAGGTATCAAAGTAGGCGGGATATGCCTTCTTGACACATTCCTTGTGGGAATCCAGCACATTGTCGGGAGAGGTAATGACACCCATCTTGATGAGCTCAGAGACACCCAGGTTGACCCAGGCTTCCTCGGACATATTCCAGTAATCGTCGCCCTCGGAGCAGAAGTATTCCAGACCGATCCAGACGTACTTTTCGGGATCCGAGACCATGTAAGGAGACCAGTTGTTGAAGATCTGGATGCGGCCCAGCTTCACGCCGGTATCCTGGACGTAGATCCAGCAGTCGGGGACAATATTGTTGAGGGTCTTGAGATCAGTGGTGTTGACAAGGTTGAGCTTGTCTACCAAGAGGCCTACGGTGACAAAATCGCGGTAGGGCAGGCCCTGGGCGATCAGGGACATGTCCTCGGGCACCTCGGGGAGACCTGCGACCAGATCCTTGACGGGCATGGAGGAAATGACGATATCTGCCCCCATGCGGCAGGCCTTGCCATCGGACTCGTAGTGGACGCCGGTGATCTTGTTATCCTCTACGTCAAAATGGGTTACGTGGCAGCCCTTGAGAATGGTACCACCCATGGCTTCCACCTCTGCGGCGGCAGTTTCCCAAAGCTGACCGGGACCCAGCTTAGGGTAGGAGAAGGACTCGATGAGGGAGGTCTCTACCTGAGCTTGCTTTTTGCCGAAGGCCTTGGAGGCCATATCCTTCAGCACGGCACGGATGGACAGACCCTTGACGCGCTGCGCGCCCCAGTCGGCAGAGATCTCGCTGGGATGGCGGCCCCAGAGCTTCTCGGTATAGCCCTCAAAGAACATGGAGTAGAGCTGGCGGCCGAAGCGATTGATATAGAAATTTTCCAGAGAATCCTCAGGCAGCTTTTTGACGGTGGAGCCCAGATAGCTGAAGCCGGCCTTGGCGGTGGTGCCGAGACCCATGTTCTTGATGGTGTTGGCATTCATCTTGACGGGATAATCGAAGAATTTTTTCTTGTAGTAAATGCGGGACACGCGGTTTCTCGTGAGCATGACGCGGTCGCACTCATCGGGATCGGGGCCGTTTTCCGTGAGAGGCACCTCGCGGCCCAGCACCTTGTCATCGTACGCGGGCGCGCCCTGACGGGGCATGAGGGCGTCCCACCAGGCGTTGACCTCAGCGTCCTTGGAGAAGAAGCGGTGACCGCCGATGTCCATACGGTTGCCGTTGTAGCGAACGGTGCGGGAAATACCGCCGATTTCCTGGGATTCCTCCAGAATGACGACCTGGTAATCCTCAGACTTTTTCAGAAGCTCGAAGGCTGCGGTGATACCGGCAGGGCCGGCACCGATGATGATGACTTGTTTTTTCATAGCATTCGTCAGGCGGATCATGCCTGATTCCTTTCTTTATTTCGCGGCGGCTTCCAGCACGGGAAGACACTCGGTATAGAGCTCGGTGGAGATCACACAGGTGGTCAGAACGGCCAGGGCAACCACGGCCAGGATGATGCGAGCGGGAATCTTTTTCTTGGTACTCTCCCACCAAAAGCCCAGTCCGATACTGCCGTAGAGCAGGACAGGGGCGATATAGCGGAAGTGGATGGTGCAGGTCATGGGGTAATCCATACAGAACTTGACGAAATTGCCCATGATCAGAATGGCGGCAAAGGCGATGAAGGTACGGAGCAGGGGGGATTGCTGCTTAGCGCGGATCAGTCCCCAAACAGTCAACGCCGTGAGAAGGAAGAAGAGACCCAGGGTGAGCACCATGAGGATCTTACCCTTTAGCATCTGCTCCTCGGTTTCCCAGGTCAGCGCGTTGTCGTCGAAGAGGGCGGTACGCAGGGTTTGGGACCAGATGTTGTGATCGGGGGTAGGCTTAGACCAGGATGCGTCCAAACGAAGGAAATCAGACCAAGCGGGCCAGCCGAAGCGCTCCGCCATGGTAAAGCCGGACACGTTCTGACCGGAGTTTTCGGGGAGTGCCTGGACGTAGGTGATGGGCAGGTCGTACAGCCACAGATTGCGGATGCCCCAGAAAAGGCCTGTGGGTACGCAGATGGCTAAGAAAATGGCAAACTGCTTGATATAGTCCATCCACTTTTTGTCCTTGAAGAAGCGCACCGCAAAGAGGAGTGCTACGGGCGGGGCAATGAGTGCTACGGTGAGCTTGGTCATCATGCCGAGGCCGATGGCCAGCGCCAGATAAACGATGGTCTTCTTTTTTGGCTCGCGGTACCAGCAAATAGCGAAATATACCGCCCAAATCGTGAACATGAAGCTCATGGCGTCGTTGTTCAGCGCCAGAGACAGATATGATAGGGTTGGGTGGAAGGACACGAGCGCGAGACCCACCATCATGGGGACGCCCTTGATGTCAAAAAGCTTTAAGATCTTGTAAACACCGATGACCGAGAAAAAGATCGCTACGCAGGGGAGGTATTGTACCAGCTCCCATGCCCGGGCGTCGGGAATGCCCAGCATATGGAAGAAGCCCAGCAGGACAGCGGCGGTGGCGTGGAAGAAGGGGGGATTGTAGAAGGACCACCGACTGGTAGGATTGAAATTGGGCAGAGCCATCTCCCGTGTGATATACTCGATGTAGCCCAAATGTCCCGAGCCCAGCTTTTCGGAAGACAGACCCGTCACGTAGCCGAGGTCATGCTTGGAAATATTGTAAGCGGTGAGATGAGTATAATAAAGTCGAAGAATAAAGCCTAACGCCATGATGGCGAAGCAGATCCAGGTCATATATTGACCGGTCTTTTCGGAACTGAGGAATTGAGGCTCCGTGGGCTTTTTGATGGATGCCTGAGCTTTGTGCGCCATGGGGAGCTCCTTTCTGCTATGCTCGCCGTGCGGAATTGCATATGCTATTACAGTATACCACAAATACGCCTATATTTCAAGGGGTATTGGAAAATTTGTTGTATATGAAAAGATCTTTTGAATTAAAAATTTCTTTTGCATTTTCTCTATTGCTTTTTGAAGAGAAATCCGTTATAATATGGTCAGGACTCCTCGTACAGAAGCAGGATCCCGGCTATACAGTCGGGTGACGGGCGAGCCTTTGAAAGGAGACGGAGTATGGATCTTGTATTAATGACTGCGCTGGGGGTTGGCGGTGCCACCGTCATTGGCGCCCTGTTGGGCTTTGCCTTCAAAAAGATGACGCACACCTTCAGCGATATTATGTTGTCCTTTGCTGCCGGTGTCATGCTGGCTGCCGCCGTGTTGGGTTTGATTATGCCCTCGTTGGAGCGAGGCTATGCCATGTTTGCCCCTGCCGAAGGAGGCTCCGATTGGCTTGCCAAGGGCTTGGCTTTACTTATGACGGTGGCAGGCGCGTTTGCGGGTGCGGTATGCGTCAACCTCATTGATAAATTGGTGCCTCACCTCCATCGCCTGACGGGGGTGGATCAGGAGGCTCATCCTGATAAGACCGCTCAGCTGAACAAGGTGCTTTTGTTCGTCATGGCCATTGCCATCCATAATTTACCCGAGGGTATTGCCGCCGGTGTGGGCTTTGGTATGGAGGACGTGTCGGATGCCCTTATCATCGCAGGCGGCATCGCCCTTCAGAACATTCCCGAGGGCATGGTCATTATCGGCCCTATGCTGGCAGGCGGGATGAGCCATGGCCGCACCTTCATCATTGCTATCATGACGGGTGTGGTAGAGGTGTTGGGTACACTCCTGGGATATTTTGCCGTGAGCATTTCCACGGTCATATTGCCCTTTGCCCTGGCCTTTGCGGGGGGTACCATGCTTTATGTGATCAGCGACGAGATGATCCCCGAGACCCACGCCCACGGCAACGAACGCGGCGCTACCTATGCCTTGCTGGTAGGCTTTTGTGTGATGCTGGCCTTTGATCTTTTCCTGGGGTGACGAAACGCTCAGATTTTTACACGTTCCGCGCCCCTGTGGGCAATCACTCGTTTCAAATGAAAAAAGCCACCGCTCGGTGGCTTTTTCTTTATTTTCTGACCTTGACCTTGAATCTGTTCTCGCAACGGGGGCATTTGGCGGTATGCTTACCCACGCGTCGGGGAAGGCGCAGGACAGACTTGCACTTGGGGCAATTGCGGAAAACGTACTCGGCCGTGTCGGCGGGGCGACCGGCGGCTCGGCGGTGGAAGAGCTTGGATTTGAGGCGCAAAAAGGCCATATTTTCCTTTCTGCGCTTGACGATGTTCCTGGACAGGCAACGGAACAGAGTCCAGATAAACAGACCGAAGGCGATGACGTACAGGGCGAAGGACAGATAGGAAAATACGTCCGAAACCATGCCCAAAACAGAGAACACCGCGCCTAAAAAGAGCAGGACGATCTGGGTGATAAAAAGAAAATTATACAACTGGTCGGCGCCGTAGCGGCCGTAAAAGAAGCGTGCGATACGGGATTTGAAATTCATATTTTGGTTACTCCTAACGTTGGTACGCAGATAGCGAGGGAGAGTTGACCGAGGGGGTTAGGTGGTGAAAACCGGCGGGACAAGCTTCAGGTGTGGCTCTTTCCTTTATTTTTTTTGGCGTTTGCCAGCATGAGCTTGATGCGGTTTTCCTGGTTGATGGCGGTGGCACCCGCGTCATAGTCGATCGCCACCAGATTGACGTCGGGATAGGTCTCCTTGATGGGCTTCATCATGCCCTTGCCGACAATGTGGTTGGGCAGACAACCGAAGGGTTGGGTGATGACCACGTTGCCCACGCCTTCGTGGATGAGCTCGAAGATCTCGGCGGTAAGGAGCCAGCCCTCACCCATCTTGACTCCCATGCCCACGTAATCACGGGCCAGAGTACGGGTGATGCGGAAGGATGTAGGGGGGACGAAGCGCCCGTCCTCCTTGACCGCCGCGATCAGGTCGTCCTGCTTGCCCAGGAAAAATTTGTCGGCGATCTTGTAGATCTTGGCCTTCATCTTGCCGATGCCGTAAAGCTCATAGTCCAGCATGGCGTTGGAGACTACGTACAGGACGAAGTCGATGAGACCGCCCATGACGGGCTCGGCATCCTCGGACACGAGAAAGTCCTCCAGACCGTTGTTACCCAGGGGGGAGAACTTGACGAAGATCTCGCCTACGATACCCACCCGCACCTTTTCATGGTTGCGGCGCGCGTCGCAATCCACACCGTCGATGGCGGCGAAGGAGGCAATGATCTCCCTGTAAGTTTTTTTGATCTTTTTGTAATTGATGGCGCCCTCGGTCATTTCCTTGGCCAGCCGTGTGCTCCACTGATCGGCCAAGGCCTCTGCCGTACCCTTGACGGCTTCGTAGGGGCGGCATTGATTGACCAGCAACAGAAGCAGATCGCCGTAGAGGATGGCATACATAAGGCGGTGGATCATGGGAATGGTCAGCTTGAAGCCGGGCATGGACTCCAGACCAGAGACGTTCAGGGAAATGACGGGAACGTACTCAAAGCCCGCGTTGACCAGCGCCTTGCGGAGCAGGGCAATATAGTTGGAGGCGCGGCAACCGCCGCCCGTTTGGGTCAGCAGCAGGGCTACCTTGTGGGTATCATAACGACCGCTTTGCAGAGCGGAGATGAACTGACCGATGACAAGGAGGGCGGGGTAGCAGGCATCGTTGTGGACATATTTCAGACCCGCGTCGATGACCGTTTTACTGTCTCCATGGGTGCCGTCCTCCAAAAGCTCGGTGTGGTATCCGTAATAGTTGAATACCTTTTCCATGATCTTGAAGTGACGGGGCAGCATGGTGGGGAAGAGAATGGTATATTCCTTGCGCATCTCCTCGGTGAAGATGACACGGGGCGGCATGCCGTTGCAGGTGTCACAATTTTGATCGCACACGGGAGAATTCTTCTTGTCAGACATGGGCTGTCGCCTCCTTTCTCTTGACGCGGGAAGCCTTTTTGTCATCCTCGGCAGATACGCCGTCAGCCGTGTATTCCAAGGCGCCGATGAGGGAGCGCATACGAATGGTGACGGCACCCAAATTGGTGATCTCATCGATCTTGATCTGGGTATAGAGCTTGCCACCGGATTCCAGAATGGCACGAACCTCGTCGGTGGTGATGGCGTCCAGACCGCATCCGAAGGACACGAGCTGTACCATCTGTACGTCGGGATTAGCCACGGCATACCGCGCGGCGGCATAAAGACGGGCATGGTAAGTCCATTGGTTCAGCACGTTGACCGAGGTCTTGGTGGTGAGTCCGGCAATGCTGTCCTCGGTGACCACCGCAAAGCCCAGGGAGGTGGCCAGGGCATCGATGCCGTGACCAATTTCAGGGTCAATGTGGTAGGGACGTCCGGAGAGGATCATGATGCGATTGCCTCTGGCTCTTGCCCACTTGACGGCGGCCTCGCCCTCGGCGCGGACGTCTGCCATCCAGCGGTCGTAGGCGGCCAGCGCCTTTTGAACGGCACTCTTGATCTGACTCTTGGTAAATCCGCCGAATTTGTCCTTCAGCAGAGCATAGAGCTCCTTGACGAGCTCCTTGGGTTGATTGATGTTCAGGTAGGGATAAAGGAATTCCGTTTTGCGGAGGGATTCCATATTACCCTTCAGAAGCTCGGAATAGTAAGCCACGACAGGGCAGTTATAGTGGTTGTCGCCGGTGCCCTCGTCCACGTTGTAGGTCAGGCAAGGATAGAAAATGGCATCCACGCCCCGCTCGATGAGGTCCTCTATATGGCCGTGCATGATTTTGGCGGGGTAGCAGGCGGTGTCCGAGGGGATGGAATACTGCCCGCGCAGGTAAAGCTTGCGGCTGGAGGGGCCGGAGAAGACCACGCGAAGCCCCAGCTCGGTGAAGAGTCTGTGCCAAAGGGGGGCCAGCTCATACATACCCAGAGCCATGGGCAATCCGATGGTGCCTCTGTCACTATGGGTGAGAGCGGTTTCAGCCAGGGCGGCCAAGCCCTCCCGCTTGAAGCGGTGAAGGTTGGGAATGATATCCGCGCCCTCGGGGAGCTTTTTGCCTGCGCCACGCTCGCATTTGTTGCCCGAAATGTATTTTTCGCCACCCGCGAAGGTGTTGATGGTCAAATGACAGTTATTGCCGCATCCGTGGCAGGTGGCTGCCTTGGAGCTGTGGGTAAAGGTGGACAAGGCCTCGGCATCCATGAGGGTGGATTTTTCCAGAGCCAGGGAGCGGGCGTGGAGGGCCGCGCCGAAGGCGCCCATCAGACCAGCGATCTGGGGACGGATAACCTCACCGCCGATCTCTGTTTCAAAGGCGCGGAGCACGGCGTCATTGTAGAAGGTGCCGCCCTGCACCACAATGTGCTTGCCCAACTCATCGGCAGAGGCTGCGCGGATGACCTTGTAGATGGCGTTTTTGACAACGCTTCGGGAAAGTCCTGCGGAAATGTCTCCCACGGTGGCGCCGTCCTTTTGGGCTTGCTTTACCGAGGAGTTCATGAAGACGGTACAACGGGTGCCCAGCTCCACCGGCGCCTTGGCAAACAGACCCAGTTTGGCAAAGGCCTCTACCTCGTAGCCCATGGAGCGGGCGAAGGTCTCGATAAAGGAGCCGCAACCCGAGGAGCAGGCTTCGTTGAGCATGATGGAATCAATGGCGTCGCCCTTGATCTTAAAGCACTTGATATCCTGACCGCCGATGTCCAGGATGAAATCCACTTGGGGATTGAAATACTTGGCGGCGGTGAAGTGAGCCATGGTTTCAACCAGACCTCTGTCCATGTGGAAAGCGTGACGGATCAATTCCTCTCCGTAGCCCGTGACGCAGGAGCCCTTGATGACCAGGCGATCTCCGCAGAGCGCATAGATTTCCTCCAGCTGCTCCTTGACAATGCCCACGGGATTGCCGCGGTTGGAATTATAGTAGGAATAGATCAGCTCGCCGTGCTCACCCATGAGCACCAGCTTGGTGGTGGTGGAGCCGCAGTCAACGCCCAAATATACGTTTCCGGGCGCTTCGGCGGTGCCGGGATAGTCGGCGGGATAGACCACCTTGACTGACGCCTTGGCATGACGGTCGCAAAAGTGTTTATATTCGGCTTCGCTTTCAAAGAGGGGATTTGTGTGAGCCGCCTCCAGCTTTTCGCGTGTGCTGGCCTCCACGCCGGCGAGAAGGTCCTCCATGGCAACGGTTTCATCCGATGCCGATGCGTAAAGAGCGGCGCCCAGAGCCACGGACAGCCGACCGTATTCAGGGAAGACGGCGTGGGCGTCGTCCAGCTTCAGGGCATCCTTAAAGGCGATGCGCAGGCCTTGGCAGTAGTAGAGAGGACCGCCCAAAAACATGACCTTGCCCTCGATCTTACGGCCTTGCGCCAGGCCGGCAATGGTCTGAGAGGCTACTGCGGCATAGATGCTGGCGGCAATGTTTTCCTTGGCTGCTCCTTGGTTGAGGAGGGGTTGGATATCCGTTTTGGCGAAAACGCCGCAACGGGAGGCGATGGGATAGATGCGGTTGGCCTTGAGGCTCAGTGTATCCATTTCCTCAACGGTCACGTCAAGGAGGGTGGCCATCTGGTCAATGAAAGCGCCCGTACCACCGGCACAGGTGCCGTTCATGCGCTCGTCCATACCGCCCTTGAAGAAGATGACCTTGGCGTCCTCTCCGCCCAGCTCGATGACTGCGGAGGTGTCGGGCTCCAAATGAGAAATGACCTCGCCTGTGGCGAAGACCTCCTGCACAAAGGGGATGCCTGCGGCCTTGGCGAGACCCAAGCCCGCAGATCCTGAGATGGCTACCCGTACAGGACGATGACCCACCATGTCCTTGACCCGTAAAAGCAGCTCCAGGGTCTTGGGGCGCACTTGGGAAAAGTGACGCTCGTAGCAGGAGTAGACCAGTTTTCCATCACAAAAGACCACTAGCTTGGCGGTGGTAGAGCCGATATCTATGCCGATGGCGGCCGGAATGGAGGGATCCATGGTCTCCCAGGCTTTGGGAAGGTTTTGCATATTTTCCTGCATATATGTACTCCGTTTCAAAATATCCATGTTTCTTCAATATATCATAATATCATAAAATCGTGAACATCGTATTAACTAACGATGGTGAAATTGTGTTTTGTATCAAATGTTTTTGTGGCGCACTTGACAGGGGGAAGAGGATATGCTATAATTTTTTTGGAATCATCAAAAAAGGAGGGACTATCCGATGACATCTGAACGAAAACAGCGTTTTTTGCAGATCAAGCCCTTGATTGGGGGCGCACTGCTGGGGACGTTTGGTGCCCTGGGCTTTTATTGCATGATCGGCGCTATGTTTCTCAGTCGAAAAACGCATCCCTATTTCGAACCGTTTTGTATCGCCTGTGGCTTCGCTGCTCTGATTGCTTGCCTGTTGATCCTGATGTGGAGCTTTCGCCGCTTTTCATTGGTCAAGCGCAAGGTGTGGATATTGCTGGGTATGCTGGCGGCGACCCTCCTGCTCTTCTGTCTGTGCGTACCTATGTGGGAATACGTTATCTTCAGGTTGAGATTGTGGGTGCATCCTTATCTCAAATAAAAATCTAAAGAAATTTTAACACAGTCACTTGACAAGATAAAATAATTGTGATATAATACATATACCCAAAGAAAGGAAGGGTTCGAAATTATGAAAAAATCTACGCGTATCATTTTGTCCGTTCTCATCGGTACGGCGTTGACGGCGGTATCTTATTACTTTATGCTGCCGCCCATCAATCTTCAATCCACGGGATTCTGGCTGTATCTTTTGATGGTCATCTGCTTTTATGCGCTTCCTCTGGGCGTCATTAAAAACATTCCCGGTGTCAAGAATGGTCATGCCGTCAAACCCAAATTCAATAAAATCTTTATCATTATCGCCGCGATCCCTGTCGCCGTGTTGGTGTTGGGCGGGGTCATCTCCTCCTCCTTCTTCAACGCCCAAAAATATGCCGCGGTGATTGAGGTGAAGGAGTCCAACTTTGCCGAGGATATGCCCGAGGCTGACGTGGTCACCAATATCTCCCTCATGGATACCGCCTCCGCGTCCATCCTGGGTAACCGTACCCTGGGTGCGCTATCCGACGTAGTGTCCCAGTATGATCTCAGCGAAGACTATAACCAGATCAACTATCGGGGCACTCCCAAGAAGGTAGCCAACCTGGAATACGTGGACATTTTCCGTTGGTTTAACAACATGGAGCAGGGTATCCCCGGCTACGTCATGGTGGACCCCGTAAACAACAACGCGGAGTACGTCAAGCTGGATCAGCCCATGAAATACGTGGACAGCGGTTATCTCACCGACGACCTTATGCGTAAGCTCCGCTTCTCCTATCCCACCAAGATTTTTTCTTCGGTGAACTTTGAGATCAACGACGAGGGTCAGCCCTTCTATATCGTTTCCTGCATGGCGCCCCGGGTAGGTCTGTTCGGCGCTATGGACGTGAGTGAGGTCATCATTTTCAACCCCTGCGACGGTTCCTCCGAGATCCATCCCGTTTCCGAGGCTCCCGCCTGGCTGGATAACGTTTACGACGGCTACCTGGCCTGCGAAAAGTACGACTGGTACGGTACGCTGTCGGGCGGCTTCTGGAACTCGGTGTTCGGTCAGAAGAACTGTAAGCAGACCACCGAGGATTTCGGCTATATCGTCATTGGTGACGACGTATGGTATTTTACAGGCGTGACCTCGGTGACCAGCGACGAGTCCAACATCGGCTTTATCATCTCCAACGCCCGCACGGGTGAGTACAAGTATTATCCCGTTATCGGTGCTGAGGAGTATTCCGCCATGGGTGCCGCCGAGGGTAAGGTACAGGAAAAGGGCTACGTGGCTTCTTTCCCCTCTCTCATCAACGTGGCCGGTCAGCCCACTTATATCATGGTGCTGAAGGATCAGAACGGACTTGTGGTGCTTTATGCGCTGGTCAACGTGGAGACCCACAACATTGTGGCCACCGGAGACGATCAGCGGGAGGCCAAGGAGGCTTATCTCGAGCTTCTTCTGGAGCGCGGTGTGATCACCCCCGAGGAAAAGCCCGAGGTGGAGACCAAGTCTGCCGAGATCACTATAGCGGACGTGCGCTTGGCTACTGTGGGCGGTGAAACGGTTGTATATATCACCGCTGAGGACGGTATCGTCTACAAGGGTCAGCTGGCTCTGGACGAAACCCTTATCCTGCTCCGCGCAGGGGACAGCGTAGTGGTCACTTATGAGGAAACTCAGCATGAAAAGATCCGTCTTGTCAGCGTCTGGACGCAAAGCACCCCTTGATCATGCTCTTCAAATCTTAAACCAATGGGTATCTCTAAAAACTCATCGCACGCCGATATGACGGTGCTTTTTCCGTCATACGTCACAAAATTCTTTCGCATAGGGACAACTATGCGTGCAGATTTTTGTTTAGTCTGACGAAAAAATCCCTCGCATCTCGCCGCACGCTGAGTATTTAGAGATGCCCCAATGAATTCAACAAAATCCCCCTTCGGGTCCAAAACTCGAAGGGGGATCTTTTGTCCGACCCAGGGTCGGTCGTTTTACGCTTATTCGGTGCGCAGGGCCACCACGGGATCCTTCTTGGCAGCGCTTCTGGAGGGGATGATACCTGAGACCAGAGTCAGAAGCACGCTGATGGCGATCAGAATGAGGGCTGCGGGCAGGGGAAGAATCGCCTTGAGCTGAGCAATGCCTGTGAGGGCGTTCAGGATAAGGTTGATGGGGATGCACAGCAGATAGGTGACGCCCACGCCAAGGAGACCCGAGGTAAAGCCTATGATCATGGTCTCGGCGTTGAACATGCTGGACACGTTCCGCTTGGACGCACCAATGGCGCGGAGAATACCGATCTCCTTGGTGCGCTCCTGTACTGAGATGAGGGTGATGACACCGATCATGATGGAGGACACGATGAGGGAGATGGACACGAAGGCGATGAGCACGTAGGTGATGGCGTTGATGATGGTGGTGACCGAGGACATGAGCATGCCTACCATATCGGTGTATTTCAGCTTGTCGGTCTCCTCAACGGAATTGTTGTAATCAGTGATGAACTGCTCAATGGCATCCTTGGATTCAAAATCAATGGCGTAGAAATTGATGGAGGCGGGCTTGGCCTTTTCAGCGTCGCCCAGGAGAGACAGGTTGGAATCCAGGGTTGCGTCGGTTTGGGGGGCCAGGTCGTAGAGCATATCCTGGAGCTGGTTGAACTGCTCGTCATCCATGACCTGAAGAAGCTGAACGAAATTGTCGTCGTTGACGCTCATCTCCATGATGGAGGTGTTCATATAGTCGTAGATGCCCGTCATGGTCTCCTCGCTGCAAACGGCAGAGAGTCCCATGACCACGGTCATCCGTTGCTCCATGGTCAGGATGGGGAGGAGGGTCAGCACGTTCTTGTCGCTGAGGGTCAGTCCCTTTTGGGACAGATCCTTAAAGGCATCGCCTGCGGAGAGCTGAGCGAAGAGCATGGGGAGCATTCGTCCTCCGGTGGCATCGGTGGCCTTGATGGTCTGCATCATGCTATCCACCAGGGCACTGATCTGCTCGGTGTCCATGATAGCGGCGAAGCCCGCAAAGCTGGTGGCGTTGACGGGAGGCTCTTTTTCAAAGACATCCTTGACCATTTCGGTCATGGAGGCATACAGGGTGTTCATGGTGGCGTCGTCGATGGTATTGATGAGCTCGTCAATGGTCTCCTTGGTGTAGGTGGTGCGCTCAAATTTGAGACCGGTCAATACGTTGTGCTCGGGGGTGTTCTTTTGCTGGGCGATGATCTCGGACTCGGCGTTCATATCAAGGATGAGATCGGTCAGATCCTTGGTGTAGGCGATGGAGGTAGCGATGGAGGTAGCAGAGGCGCCCTTGGCGGGGCGGATGATACCCGAGATCTTCAGCTCCACACCGTGCTCGGTGACGAAGGCTTCCTGCTCGTAGTTCAGAATATCCTTGCGAATATCACGCCAGACGGGATAAGAGGTGCCGTCCACGTTGTAGGTGTTCCCGCTCTTCTCATAAAAATCAGAGGTGTTCAGCAGGCGGAAGGACATACCGAGGAACTGATCGAAGGTGAAGGGCTCGATGGGGGTTGTGTCGTATTCGCCTTCGGTCATGAGGGCCTTCATGATTTCCTCAAGCTCGCTCTGATCCAGAATGCCCAGCATGTACAGGGCCATTTTACTGATCTGATTGTCCTCGGAAACCACCAGCACGATCTCGTTTGCCTCGTCAGGCCATTCGCCGGCCACCACCTCGTATTGGCGATCCAGAAGCTCGGGGTTGTCGATCATCTCGGACATGATGCCCATCATACCGGACATACCCGAGGCGTTCATCAGCTCGGTGATGCTTGAGAAGGCAGAGCCCATGTTGTCAAAAATGGTGGTAGGGCTGACTTGGGTCTTGCCGTCGCCGGTAAAGACCTGCAAATCAAAGTCGTAGGTGTACTGGATGGCTGAGAGGTGGGGCTCCAGGGTGTCGTAGTTTTGGTCGATGTGCTCCTTGAACTTTTCCAGATTGTTGCTGGTTGTAGCGCTCATGGCAGACATCATGGTGCCCAGAGAATCGTCAACGTAGATCAGGTTGGGATCTCTGTCGGCTTCCATAGACTCGTGCACCTCGGTCATAGCGCCCATCATGGCAGAGAAATCCTGGGTCTCCTTCTGAATGGTGAGCGGGTAGGAGGACAGGGTGTTCTCCTGAACGTAATCAATATAGGCGGTGGTACCCTGAGATACCGCCAGAATGAGGGAGATACCGATGATACCGATGGATCCCGCGAAGGAGGTCAGAGCGGTGCGTCCCTTTTTGGTGAACAGGTTCTTGAGGGAGAGCATGAAGGAGGTGCCAAAGGACATGGAAGGTTGCTTTTTCTTGTCCTTGACGGCAGCCTCTGCGATGGCTTTTACGCGCTTTTCCTCAGCGGAGACCTCCTCGTCGGTCAAGGGGGCGGAATCCCTCATGATATGGCCGTCCAGCATATTGATGATGCGGGTGGCGTAATCATTGGCCAACTCGGGGTTGTGCGTAACCATGATGATGAGACGGTCACGGGAGATGCGCTTGAGGATCTCCATGACCTGTACGCTGGTTTCGGTGTCCAGCGCGCCCGTGGGCTCGTCGGCCAGGATGATGTCGGGATTGTTGACCAAAGCGCGGGCGATGGCCACTCTCTGCATCTGACCGCCGGACATTTCGCTGGGGCGCTTGTTGAGCTGATCTCCCAGGCCTACTTCTTCCAAGGCAGCCTTGGCTCTCTGCTTGCGCTCGGCCTTGCCCACACCCGACAGGGTGAGCGCCAGCTCTACGTTCTGAAGCACCGTCTGATGGGGAATCAGATTGTAGCTTTGGAATACAAAGCCGATGGAATGGTTGCGGTAGGCATCCCAATCACGATCCTTGTATTTTTTGGTGGACGTTCCGTTGATGATCAGATCACCCTCGGTGTAGCCGTCCAGACCGCCCACGATGTTGAGCAGGGTGGTTTTGCCGCAGCCGGAGGGGCCGAGGATGGCTACGAATTCGGATTTGCGGAATTGCAGATCAATGCCGCGAAGCGCATGAACCACACCGCTACCGGCAGGGTAATCCTTTTTGATGTTTTTGAGTATTAACACTGGTTCTCCTCCGTGTTCTTAACTTGTTCACAATGTGAAGCGAATATTAAATTTTCGTTACCTGGCAATGATTTTTTGAAAATAATTGACAGATAACAGTATAGCAGTTTCTTGGTAAATTGTCAAGGGCTTGGGGAAGGGGAAAGGTTGATTTTTTTGTGATTTTGTAGGCGATGTGCAACACTTTTTCATCACAATAGCGAAGAAAGATGTCGATAGGAAGCGCTTGGGGTAAAAACAAAAAAGCAGGGCACCGCTTAAGTGTCCTGCTTTGAATTTTGGATGATTAGAGAGCGCTTCCGGATTCTTCCTTTTCACGATCGACATCCTTGTCCTTCTTGTCGTCCTTTTCCTTCTTCTTGGAGTCCTCGTCTTCGGCATCGATTTCGTTGACGATGACACGGATATAGGTAGGACGGTGGTCGTCGGTTTCGGAGACCCGGATATCCAGGTGCTCGTAAGAGAAGCTGTCACCGATGACGGGAAGCTTATCCAGCTCTTCCATGAGCCAACCGCTGACCGAGGTGGAGCTTTCGGATTCGATGTCCACGTCAAACTCGTCGCAGAAGGTGTTCAGGCTGGTGTTGCAGTCTACGCGATAAGTGGTTTCGTCCAGCTGAACGATCTCCTCCACCACCTCGTCGTGCTCGTCCCAGATGTCGCCTACCAGCTCTTCCAGAATGTCCTCCATGGTGACGATACCCAGGGTGCCGCCGTACTCATCCAGCACCACGGCGATATGGGATTTATTGGTTTGAAGAATTTTCAAAAGATCGTTGATCTTCTCGGTTTTATGGATGTAGACGGGAGGCGTGATGATGGTTTCCAGCTCATCTTCGATGATGCCGTCCTTGGTATAAAAGTCCTTCAGATGGATGACACCCGTGATCTTGTCGATGCTGTCCTCATAGACCAGCAAACGGGAGAAACGGGTCTCGGCAAAGAGCTCGGCCACTTCTTCCTTGGTGGCGTCGCGGGGAATACCCTCCAGGTCAACGCGGTGGGTGAGGATGTCCTCAGCCTTGCGCTCAGTAAACTCAATGGCGTTACGGAGCAGATCACCCTCGTCGTTATCAATGCTACCCTCCTGCTCTACCTCGTCCACGATCATGAGCAGCTCTTCCTGAGAGGTCTTGGCGTCCTCGTCCTTGTGAAAGATCTTGTTGACCAGCATTTGCCACAGATTGAACAGGAAGCTGATGGGGGTGAGGATCCAGATGATGAACTGGATGATGGGGGCAGAGAACATGGCAAACTGCTCGGGACGGTTCTTGGCGGCGGTCTTGGGAGTGATCTCGCCCACCAAAAGCACCACCACAGTGATGACGGCGGTGGAGACGGTGGAGCCCAGCTCATTGTCCTTCAAAAGACCGACGAATACGACGGTACCCAGGGATGCCAGCAGGATATTGACGATATTGTTGCCGATGAGGATGGAGGAGAGCAGCTTGTCGTACTTATCTGACAACTTGACGGCCAGGGCGGCGCGCTTGTTGTCCTTTTCGGCCAGGGTTTTGAGTCGGGTCTTACTCATGGTAGAGAAGGCTGTCTCGGTGGCCGAGAAGTAGGCCGACAGAATGAGACATACAGCCATGATGATAAAATGGGGTATATAATCGGTTAACATGATTTATTAAAACTCCTTGTGATGTTGTGAAAGCATAAATGCGTGTGAAAGGTCAGCTTTATGACCGCGAATGCTGGATTTGCGCCCTGAAAACGACGCAAAAAGGCCTACCTGTTCCGTCCATAGCAAAACAGGCACGCCCGACTCATATGAATATAAGGGCATACATACACGCAATTACAGTTTCCGTCACTACTATCGGTTTTACTGCCGCTACTGTCCATGATTTCGGTACCATCTCCTTTGTCTTAGAATTACTCCCATTATAGCGGAGGTCGAACACAAAGTCAACATGAAAACGCTTTTGTTCACAATAAAGTAACGGTTTGTACGAAGTTTCTTTTTAATTGGAGGGGTTGTAGTATAGAAAAAGCGGGACAGCGTAACCGCCGTCCCGCTTGGTGGGGCTTACAGAATGTCTATGACCGTATAGCCGTCTGCCTCTACCGCGGCCTTCAGGACAGCATTATCCACGGGAGCGGAGAGGGTGACCACGGCGGTGTCGGCGGTGTGGTCGGCAGTGGCGGAGACCACGCCCTCCACGGCTTCCAAAGCCTTTTTGACGTGTGCCTCACAGCGGGGACACATCATGCCTTCGATTTTCAAAGTTTTTTCCATTGCTTTTTCCTCACTTTCGTTTTCATTGGTTTGGTTTATATTTTGGGAGACGGTCAAAAGCTGACCCTCTGATTTCCTTTTACGGCGATAGGCCTTGGGATTGCGGATGCGGGCAAAATTCAGCCGGAGGGCGTTGGTCACCACGCAGAAGCTGGACAGGCTCATGGCGGCGGCGCCGAACATGGGCTCCAGCTCCCATCCGAAAAGGGGGATCCACACGCCTGCCGCCAGGGGGATACCGATAACATTGTAGATGAATGCCCAGAATAGGTTTTCGTGGATATTTCGCAGGGTGGCGCGGCTGAGGCGGATGGCGGCGGTCACGTCGGATAGGCGGCTGTTGACCACAACCACATCGGCGGCGTCGATAGCCACGTCGGCCCCCGCACCGATGGCGATGCCTACGTCAGCACGGGTCAGGGCAGGGGCGTCGTTGATGCCGTCACCTACCATGATCACCTTGCCAAAGGTCTGTAGCTCGCGGATCACGGACTCCTTGCCGTCGGGCAGGACCCCGGCTACCACCTCATCAACACCTGCCTGGCGGCCAATGGCCTCGGCGGTTGCCCGATTGTCACCTGTGAGCATGATCACGCGAAGCCCCATTTCCCGAAGCTCTTGTATGGCGGCGGCGCTGTCCTCCTTGATGATGTCAGCCACGGCCACGCATCCGAGAAATTCCTTATCGGTGGTAAAGAACAGAGGTGTTTTGCCCTCGCCTGCCCAGGCGTCGGCAACGTCAGAAACATTTTGTGGGATCTTGGTCTTGGAGCGGATAAATGCCGCATTGCCGCCATAAACCATTTGCCCTTGGATCTCCCCTTGCAGACCCCGACCGGGAATGGCAGAGAAATTTGTGACAGGTAAGCGTTTTATATCGGCGGCTTCGCTCCACTCGGTGATGGCACGGGACAGGGGATGCTCGCTCATGGACTCCAGGGCGAATACCAAGCGCATCATGTCCTCCTCACCCCTCTCCCGAGCCGACAGAATATCGGTCACGTGAGGTTTTCCCTCGGTGATGGTTCCGGTTTTGTCCAGCACCACGATATCAGCCCGTCCGGTTTCCTCCAAGGAGACGGCGGCTTTGAACAGGATTCCATTCTTGGCGCCTACGCCGTTACCGACCATGATGGCTACGGGGGTAGCCAGTCCCAGGGCGCAGGGACAACTGATGACCAACACCGAGATGGCTCTGGCCAGGGCATATCCCGCTGTCTGTCCCGCCATCAGCCACACCGCGAGGGTCACGAGGGCAATGCCCATGACCACGGGAACGAATACGCCGGACACCTTATCTGCTACCTTGGCAATAGGCGCTTTGGTGGCGGCGGCGTCGCTGACCATGCGAATGATTTGGGACAGGGTGGTGTCCTCCCCCACGCGGGTGGCTTCACAAAGCAGATGTCCCGATTGGTTGATGGTAGCGGCAGAAACGCCATCACCTACAGTTTTGTCTACGGGGATGCTTTCTCCGGTCAGGGCGGATTCGTTGACCGCGCTGATGCCTTGGGTAACGATGCCGTCCACGGGAATGCTCTCCCCGGGACGTACCACAAAGGTGTCGCCACGGCGAACCTCGGACACAGGCACGGTGACCTCTTTACCGTTGCGGATAAGGGTGGCGGTCTGAGGCGCCAGATCCATGAGACTGCGCAGGGCGTTGGTGGTTTTGCCCTTGGCGCGAGCCTCCAGGAGCTTGCCCACGGTGATGAGTGTGAGGATCATGGCGGCTGACTCAAAATACAGACCGTGGAGGGCGTGGTGGGCGGCTGCCGTGTTGCCCGCTGTCAAATCGGAGGACATGGCAAACAGGATGTATACGCTGTAACCAAAGGAAGCCGCCGATCCGAGAGATACCAGAGTGTCCATATTGGGGGAGAGATGCACCAGTCCCCTGACACCGTTGATAAAGAATTTTTGGTTGATGACCATGATGATGGCAGCCAACAGCAGCTCTGTCAGACCCACGGTCATGGGGTTGTCCTTGATAAAGGAAGGGAGAGGCCAGTCCCACATGACGCCGCCCATGGACAGGTACATGAGGGGGATCATAAAGCATAGTGACAAAATGAGCCGACGGAGCAGGGCAGGGGATTCCTTGTCGGCCAGCGCGTCGGCCTTGGGAGTATTGACGGTGCCTGACGTGCTGTCCCCATCCTTGAGGGAGGCGCCGTAACCGGCTTTTTCAACGGCGGAGATAACCGCCTCGGGGGAGACGTCTCCCTCTACTCCCATAGAGTTTGTAAGCAGGCTGACCGCGCAGGAGGTCACGCCGTCTATGGCATTGACCGCTTTTTCCACGCGGGTCTGACAGGCGGCGCAGGACATGCCTGTGACGTTGTACTGTTTCATATGAATACCTCGTTTAACTGTTTACTATGGTAAATTGTTGTTTACCACCTGCGGTGGGGGCGGCCGTGCCGCGGCCAACGCTCGGGGTAGTGCATCCTGTGCGTACCACATACCGCGATGAGCAGTTGGTCAGTTAAATTGTTGTTTAGAATCCTTTCCACTTTTCTGCCCACGGCGGCAGAAAAGTTCCAAAAGAGCGCCGCTTAGTGCAGAACCTACGGTTCTCCCTAAGAACCCAACTCCCTCGTGACGCTAGCCGTTTGGCAAAGGCCAAACGGACAACAGCGTGTTTTTTGTCAGCCACCG